>WJIQ01000185.1 GCA_014730255.1 bacterium
CGACCCGGCGGCCGTGGCACGGATCTCGTACTGGTCGCCCACGGGCACGATGAACTCGAAGCGCCCGGCGAGGTCGGTCTCGACCGCGGGCAGGGGCGTGCCGCCCAGCTGCACGGTCGCGCCCACGGCGGGCACGCCGCCATGGATGTCGATGTCCGAGCCCGGCAGGTAGACCACGCCGGCCAGCGTGGCCGAGGGCTGCCGCACCAGCTCGACATCCTCGACGATGGTCTGGTCCTCGAGCACGGTCACCGTGACCGCGAGATCCTCGAAGCCGAAGGCGGCCACGTTCAGCGTCGCCGCCTCCGCGGGCAGGGTCAGCTGGTAGCTGCCGTCGGCCCCGGTCACCGAGCTCTGGAAACCGCCCTCGACCGTGACCAGCGCACCCTCGATGGGATCGCCGGTGTCGGCGGCGGTGACGGTGCCCTCGACGTAGCCGAGGCCGCCCATGACGGCCTGCACCGCCTCGAACGCGTCGAGGAAGCCGTGGCCGTAGGTGTTGTCCTCGCCGACCTGGCCGAGGTCGTTGGCGGTGTCCATGATCACCTGCTTCATGGTGATCACGTCGACGTTCGGGTTGGCCGAGCGCATGAGCGCGAACACGCCCGCCACGTGCGGGCCGGCCATCGAGGTGCCGTCCCAGCCGCCCTGGTACCCGCCACCGGGCACCGCGCTGTAGATGTCGGCGCCGGGCGCGGCGACCTCGGGCTTGACCCGGTTCTCGACGGGGCCGCAGTTCGGGCCGGCCGGGCCGCGGCTGCTCGAGTTCCAGATCGGGTAGGGCTGGTAGTGGTGCGTGGCGCCCACGGAGAAGCAGTTGTAGAGCGTGGTCGCGCGATCGGCGGGCGAGCGCAGCGTCTCGGCGCCCGAGCCCTCGTTGCCGGCCGACCAGCAGAGGGCCACGCCGGCGGCCTCGCAGGCGTCGATGGCGTCCCACCAGCGGCTGTCACAGTCGACGTAGCCGCTGAACCACTCGTTCACGCCCCAGCTGTTCTGCACCACGTCGGGCACGTCGTCGATGGTGCCGGGGTCGCCGTCCGGATCGGTGAAGAACTCCAGGCAAGCGAGGATGTCGCTATCGAAGCCGGGGTTCGCGCCCTGGTCGATGGCGTTGGTGGCGATCCACTCGGCCGCCGGCGCGATGCCGATGGTGTCGTCGGGCGCCAGGCCGGTCATGGTGCCGGTCGTGTGCGTGCCGTGGCCGTTGTAGTCGACCGGGGTCGTCGTGCCGTTGCCGAGCACGTCGAGCCAGCATTCGCTGGCCGGAGCATGGTTGCCGCGCCAGCGGTCCGCCAGCGCGGGGTGGTCGCCGTCCACGCCGGTGTCGAGCGAGCCGATCAATGCGCCGTCGCCACGGATTCCGAGCTGGTCCCAGACCCGCCGGGCGCCCACGGCCACGATGCCGGGCGCGATGCCGATGCCGCGGGTCGACTTCTCGACCGTCGCCGGCTTCGAGATCGGCTCGATCAGCTCGGGCACGAGGTCGGCCTCGGCGACGTCGACGTCGCTGCGGGCGGCCAGCTCGCGGATCGCGTCCTCGGTGCCGGTCACCAGCACGGCGTTGATCAGCCAGTACGACCGGTAACCATCGACGCCGGTGCCGAGGCGCTGGTCCAGGTCGGCCAGCAGCGCACCCTGCGTCGTGCGCGCCTTCTCCTGCAGGGCGGTCACCACGCGGAAATGGCGCTCGGCGAGCGAGGCCCGCTGGTAGTGGAGGTCGAGATCGAGGGCCTGGACGTCGACCTGATCCTGGAGCACGAGGAGGGCCTTCACGGGGCCATCGTCGCGCTTGTCGAGCAGGTACGCCTCCAGACCGGGCGACAGGCGGCCGGCGAGGGAGGAGCCGGCCAGCACGATCGCCAGCAGGGCGACGGCGAGCTTCGCAACGCGCATGAGGGAGGACCTTTCGGAGCGGGTGAAGCCCCGGACGGCGCGGGGCCTGCGCCGGATCGGAGCACGATCACGCATGGTGAGTATGGCAGGTGGGTGTTGCGAAAATATCACGCCCGGATCGGCGAAAATCAAGACGGCGGCGCCCCGATATGGAGCGCCGCCGTCCGTGGAGTCCGCCGCAGCGGGGTCAGCGGACCAGGGTGAGCTTCTCGACGAGCCTCGTATCGGGCGCGTGGACCTCGTAGAAGTAGATGCCCGAGGCCGTCGCCTGCCCGGCCTCGTCGCGGCCGTCCCAGAGCAGGTCGTGATGGCCGGCATCCAGGCGCGCGTCGACCAGCCGACGCACGCGCTCGCCTCGCACGTTGTAGATCGTGACCTCGACGTCGCCGGTGCGGGCGAGCTCGAGCGCGATGGTGGTCTGCGGATTGAAGGGGTTGGGGTAGCACCGCGCCGTCGTCGTGACGGCGGGCGTGTCGCCCACGCCGGGCGGCGGGATGATCAGGCCCTCGCCCAGGAACCACAGCATGTCGTCGAGAAGGACCGCGCGCGCATCGACGACCGGCCAGCCCGGCGGCTCCCAGCCGGGCGCCGGCTGGATCGCGCCCAGGTCGTAGGGTATGGCGACCACGCGCGCGTTGATGTCGTCGTCGTACGCGTACCAGGCCGCGGCGTAGGGATACACGCCGTCGTTCCCGGCCGGGTCGGTGAACTCGGCCAGGGGCGTGGCGAGGGAGACGGGCGTGACCGCATCGAAGGACCGGATCGTCGGGCAGCCGCCGGCGGCGATCCACTCGTCGAGCGAGGCGATGACCCCGTTGCCGGGGATCTGGCGCACCAGGGGCGTCACCTGGCCAGCGATCCGATCGGAGACGTCGTGGTCGACCAGGTCGACCTGCAGGAACCGGGCGACGAACGCCGCGCCGGCGTCGCCCTGTTGCAGGGTCCCGGTCACCAGGTCGTCGCCGGTCAGGATCGCCCCCTTCCAGCCGAGCTCGAACCAGTCGGTGAGCAGGCCGATGTCGTCGGACGGGTCGTCCATGAAGTCGCCACCGGCGAGCGACTGGAAACCGAGGCTGCCGGAGGTGTAGACCAGGGTCCGGTAGTCGGCGATCACGTCCACCGTGGCGCGACCACCCAGACCGTTGCCGAGCCGGGACGAGGGCGCATTGGTCGCGTAGACGTCGTAGTGCCACCCCTGGTCGTAACCGAGCTGCTCGATGGCGTTCAGCCAGACCTCCTGCCCCTCGGTCCCGTGTCCGTCCTGCCAGAAGAGGATGGACGGCTGGTCGCCCGGAGCATCGGACCGCAGCGTGGGCAGGGCGCGCACGACGAAGGGCTCGGGGTAGGCCAGCCGGCGATCGAGCGACGCGAAGCCGGTCGTGTCCGCCGGCACGATGGTCTCGCCGACGTCGCCGGCGACCTCGTCGGCCGCCCAGAAGTAATAGCGCATCAGGTCGCCGGGGTAGAAGAACCCCGAGTCCGGCAGGTCGAAGTGGAAGCGATCGGGGACGCGGATCCCGCCGTCGGTGTAGGTCTCGGCGCCCGCGACCCAGCCGCGGACCACCCCGCCCTGCTGGCTGAAGCCGGGCGGCAGCACGCGCACCGCATCGAACACCGGGTTGGCGAGCAGATGCACGTGCATCCGCGGCGGCTCGACGAGCTCGGCCCCGGCGCGCAGGACCGCGACGTCGACGGTGACCGAGTCCGCGGGGTCGATGTGCAGGTGCTCGGTCGGCGCGATGTTCCGCGCGCCGTCGAGGCGCACCGCGTTGCTCGCGAGGTCGTCGAGGTCGATCTCCCCCGCGGCGGGGAAGCCGTCGTTGAACAGATCGATGGTGCGCGCGGTGATGGACGGTGCCGCGTAGGCGAAGGCGCGCAGCTGGACGTTGTCGTAGTAGGGCGCGGGCGTCCCGTCGATCCCCGAATAGGCCCACCAGTCGATGTCCCGCAGGCCGACGGCGACCTGCACGTGGGTGCGTCCCTCGACGAGCAGGGCGCCGATGCTCCGCTCGACGCGCAGATACTGCGGTCCGCCGTAGAGGAGGAGGTTGTCGCTCAACCAGGGCGCCTCGGCGAGGTCGGCCGGATCGCCGGTGTCGACCGAGCGCACGTACCAGACGCCGAAGATGCCCGGCCAGTCGAGCGAGCCCAGCTCCTCGTGCGCGTAGATGTCGAAGGCGAGGGTGGCCGCGTCGCATCCGGCGGGCCAGGCCATCGCCGGGCTGACCGCCACGTTATGCACTCCGTAGCTGTCGCCCAGGAGGCCACCGGTGTTGTTGACGATGTAGCCGCCGGGCCCGTACCGCCAGGTGATGCCGACCGTGCCGCCGGTACCGGGCACCACGACGCCGTCGTCGACGAACGCCACCTGAGGCGACCAGTTGCTCCGGCACGGATCCTCGTCCTGCAGGTTCGTGTACAGGGCGGCGAAATCGCCGCAGCCGCCGAGGGCCATGGGCTCCCAGCGGTCGCTCGTCTGATCCTCGAAGTCCTCGAGATCGACCACCTCGCCGTCGACCATGACGGTGACGTCGTCGTACTGGCAGGCGCCGTCGCTCGGCCAGAGCTGGTCCTCGTCCGACCAGATGCTGTCCGTGACCACCTGCACGCGCAGCTGGATCCGGTTTCCCGCCTCGCCGACGTATTCGCCGGGCTCGTAGGTGACGGACTGGTCGATCTCGACGGTCCGCGTGCCGGTGAACTGCTCGAGCGTGGTCCACACGCCCCCGCGGTTCCACTGCAGGTAGACGTGGTCGTAATCGTCCTCGACGTCGTGACGCAGCGTGGCGCGCCACTGCACGGTGACCGCCCCGGTCGGGTCGTCGACCGTGTGCGTGAAGACGAGGGTGTCGTGCCAGTCGTTGCCGTACCCCGGGTCGCCGTCGAAGGTCGTCCCGCACCACATGGCGTACTGCCCCTGCGGCGCCATGAACTCGCTGACGTGCCAGTGGGTCTCGCCCTGGTCGGTGAGGTCCTCGTGCCCCCAGCCGGTCCACGCCGCCTGGCCGGCGGCGTCCTGGAAGGTGCCGTTGTGGAGGGGCGACTGCTGCGGATCGAGCGCGTCGCCCAGCAGGTAGACGGTGTCGACCTCGCTCGTGACGAGGTCCACGGCCTGGCCGTGGATGACCCCCTCGGATGGCGTGGTCAGGTACGGTCGGTTGGCGGCCGGCAGGACGCCGGCCAGGGCGATCAGCAGGATCGCCAGGATGGCTCGCCTGAACATCATGTTCCCCCCTCGAGCGTGCCACGAAGCGAATGAGCGGACCGATGAGGATACGGAATCGATACGAGAATGTCACGATGTCGTGACGACCGCGGTCGGGGCGATTCGACGGGGCGTCTGGAGCGTCGCCGCGACTTGTGATAGGCTCCGCCGGCCCCACCCCACCCGAGGAGGATCCCATGACCGTCCCCGAGCTCGTGCTCGTCACCGGCGCCAGCAGCGGCATCGGCCGCGCCTGCGCCGAGGCCTACGCCCGCCAGGGCTGCCGCCTGATCCTCGCTGCCCGCCGGGCCGAACGCCTGGCCGAGATCGCGGCCGACCTGGACACCGAGACCCACCTCCTGACCCTCGATGTCCGCGATCGCGCCGCCGTGGACGCCGCGATCGCCGGCCTGCCCGACCACTGGCGCGAGATCGACGTCCTGGTGAACAACGCCGGCCTCTCCCGCGGCCTCGAGCCCTTGCCCGAGGGTCTGCCGAGCGACTGGGAGGAGATGATCGACACCAACGTGAAAGGCCTGCTCTGGGTCTCGCGGGCCGTCCTGCCCGGCATGATCGCACGCGACCGCGGCCACGTGGTGAACATCGGCTCGGTCTCCGGGCACCAGGTCTACGCCGGCGGCGCGGTGTACTGCGCCTCCAAGCACGCCGTCCGGGCGATCACCCAGGGTCTGCGGCTGGATCTGCTCGGCACGAAGGTGCGGGTCTCGAGCGTCGACCCCGGTCTCGTGGAGACCGACTTCTCGCTGGTCCGGTTCCACGGGGACCACGATCGCGCGCATACCGTATACCAGCAGTACCCTCCCTTGCGTGCCGAGGACGTCGCCGAATGTGTAGTCTTCTGCACCACACGCCCAGAACATGTTGCGATCATGGATCTTGTCGTCATGCCCCAGGATCAGGCGTCGGTCTATGCCAGCCATCCACGCGGGGTCGATCATTGACGCCCGATATTGTCATGAGAATACCACAATTCACGATCGCGGTGGCCATCGTCGCGATGATCGGTCCGGCCGCAACCCCTGACGCCCTCACGGCCGACCCGATCGTGGTCACCTGCCCCGCCGAACCGCCGGAGATCCGATCCTTCGCCCTCGCGGAATCCTGGCGGATCGACGGCGACGACGACACGGCCCCGCTCCTCGGCCTGGTCGGCGATGCGGTCGTGGACCGGACCACGGGCGAGATCCTGCTGCTCGACCGCCAGCTCTGCCGGCTACTGGTGTTCGATGCGCACGGCGGCCTGGTGGGCACGCTCGGGCGCGAGGGCGAGGGCCCCGGGGAGTTCCGCCAGCCCCGGGCGCTCCAGCTCCTGGCCGACGGCCGGGTCGCCGTGCGGACGGGCTGGCCCACCGAGCTGGTCATGCTCGCCCGCGACGGCACGCCGGCCGGCGCGTGGTCGCCGCGCACGGCCATGTCGATCTGGAAGGCCCGGCCGACGGCCGGCGGCTGGATCGCCACCGGGTCGAGGCGGGACGTCGAGCGCAGCGACGCCACGCGGTACTGCGCCCTGCTCAGCCTGGCCCTGTTCGACGCCGAGGGGGAGGTCGTGCGGGAATATCGCGGCGGCCGCACCGAGCAGATCCAGCAACCGAGGACCTACGACGAACGCCAGGGGTACTTCGCGGCGGCGAACTGGGACCTGACCGCCGACGGGCGGATCGTGGTCGCCGCGGCCCGCGACCAGTACCGGCTGGAGTACCTCGATCTCGACGGCGAGGTCGTACGCGTGGTCGAGCGCACGTTCGATGCCTACCGGCGCACCGAGCAGGACCTCGCGCAGATGCGCGACCAGCATCGCCTGTACATCAACGGCGTGCGGCAGGAGATGGTCTTCCACCACCTGCCCACCGACCCGGTGATCCAGCGCCTCGAGGCCCGGCCCGACGGCACCCTCGCCGTCTTCACCTGCCATGCCACGCGCGGCCTGCCCGATGGCGTGATCACGCGTTACGACCTGCACGATGCCACGGGCCACCTCACCGCCGAGGTCCGGATCCACGGCGACTGCGACCTGGAATACGACCGCCTGGTCCTGCTCTCGGACGACCGGGCGGTCGTCCTGCGCAACTACCGGACCGCCTCACGCACGGCCTACAACATGCAGGAAGAGGGCGATCCCGAGCGTCCCGACCCCACCTTCAGCGTCATCGTCTGTGACCTGATCCCCCTCGACGACTGACGCCACGCCCCGGCGCGCGCAGACAGGCGCGACCGCGAATGTCCGCAGGCCCGCAGAGCCGAGGACCTTCGTGATCGCGCCCGTCGTCGTACCTACGTGATGGCCGGTTCGATGGAGAGGACCTCCCACTGCCGCAGGTCCTCGTCCTCGCCGAAGGTCACCGTCTCGCCGACCTTCTTGCCCATGAAGGCCAGCGCGAGGGGGGCCTTGTAGTTGAGGATGTTCTGGTCGGAGTCGGCATCCCACGGCCCGAGGAACACGAAGGTGTGCTCGTGCTCGGTGCCGACCTCGCGGGCGGTCACCCGGGTGCCGATGTTCACGAAGTCGCTGTCGGCCATGTCCAGATCGATGACCTTGGCGATCTTCAGCTCGTGCTCGAGCGTGTTGGCGCGGCTGAACAGCTGGTCGCGCTTCTCGAGCGCAGCCGTGTACTCGCTGTTCTCGGAGAGGTCGCCGTGGCTGGCCGCGTCGCCGATCTGCCGGGCGACCGCCGGGATCTCCACGTCGACGATGTGCTGCAGCTGGTCCTGGGTGCGTCTGAGGCCGGGCTCGGTGGTGTAGACCACGTCCTCCATCTCCCACGGCCAGGTCTGCTCGGTGAACAGCGAGGGATGCTCGGCGCGCAGCATAAGCTTCAGGCGCGCCTTGAGCGCGGGGTTCAGGCCGTCGTTGTCGATCATCAGCGGGCGCATGGTCTGCAGCTCGTCGGGCGAGCTCTCGCGGATCACCGTCAGCAGGGGCTCGGCCTTGTGGCAGAGGATGTCCGCCCGGGCGGCCTCGAGCACCTTCAGGTGACGCTCCTCCGCGCTGACCGCGTGCAGGTGCCCGACCGCGTGGGTCATGGTCAGGAGCGCCATGAGGATCCGTCGCGGCGTGATGTCCTCGAACCCGGCGAGCGCGCGGGCCACCGAGCCGGTGCCGTGCCGGGCGCGCCAGAGCCAGATCACGAGCTCGGGGCTCGCCGTCGGACGGTCGAGCGCCCGATCCAGCGCCCCGTGCAGCGCGTCGACCTCGCCGCCGTCGAGCAGTCCGCGCACGAGCGCGTCGCACATCCGCCGTCCGGCGCGCATCAGCACCGCGCACCAGACCTGCGCCCAGTGCTCGGGCTGGGTCTCGCGCAGGTAGTCCAGCACGGTGCTCAGCATGGACTCGGGCAGCGCGGAGTTCAGCCCTGCCTTGTCGGAGATGCGATCGAGCACGGCCAGAGCCGCCCTGGGGTTGGGGCGGGCCACGTCGACCCCGCGCGCGGCCACCTTCGCGTGCACGGCGAGGCCGGCCAGCGCGAGCTCGGGCTGCTCGGTCTTCAGGGCGGCGACGGCGAGCTTGGCCGCCGTGTTGCCGTAATGGACGAGCAGGTCGGTATCGGCGGCGTACTTCGCGTCCTTGCGCGCGGTCTCGTCGAGGTACGCCATGACCGCCTTGAGCTGATCCATGGGATCCTTGAGGCGATCGAACCGTCGCCGCAGCCGGTCCTCGTAGCGGTCGGCCTGACGCCGGATGCGGAACGTCGGCTGGCTGCCGGCGCCCACCGAGAGCAGCGAGTCGTGGCGCAGGACCTCGCGCGAGTTCTTCCACCACTTCTGCCAGCCCTTGTCGCCGAGCAGGATGGTCACGTGCTGTTTCAGGTTCTTGTACGACAGCTGACCGTCCATGTCCGCCTTGACCGCGAGCTTGACGAACTCGACGGGATCCTCGGCGGCCAGGGTCCGCAGCCGCTCCGGATCGTAGAGCACCAGCGCGGGGAAGTAGTCGCTGGCGCGCGGGACCGCCTTGTCGATGGTCGCGGGCCCGTACTCGTTGCGGCGGTCCTCGAACCGGACGGTGATCACGCCGGTGCCGGGGTCGATCGCCTCGACCACGCCGGGCATGACCCAGTTGTAGTCGACCAGGAAGCTGCCAGGCTGCAGCTGGCAGTAGCGGTCGAGCCTGGTGACCGCCTCGTCCAGCTCGCCGCCGCCGACGAGCGCGAGCAGGCCGGGTAGCTCGGTGAAGTCCGGGTAGGCCGCCTGGTAGAGGCGGTGCAGGTGCGCGCGGACGCCCTCGGCGTCGACGGGCATCTGCCGGGCGGCCTCGCGGGCGGCATCCAGCGCCGCCTCCACGCCGTCCCGGACCTCGACGGCCTCGATCACCGCGCCGACGAACTCGACGGCGCGCTCGCGCTCGCCCAGGCGATGCACCTGACCGGAGAGCGCGACGAGGTCGCTCACCGGGTAGTCGGGATTCAGCACGGCCTCGGGCCAGTGCTCGGCGAGCTGGTCGAATTTCCTGGAATTGGCGAGCTTGCCGAGCTTGATCAGGCTGGGGGGCTTCGGAGCGGAAGCGTCCTGCATGGGCCATCCTCGGGCTTCGGTCGTGTCGGGGCGCAAGGAAACGCGCCCCAAGATAGCAACTCGGGGCGCGTTTCGAAAGGCGGCGATGTTCGTGGCCTATTTCACCATGGTCATCTTCGTGACCTGGACCTCGTCGCCGCAGACGTAGCGGGCCACGTAGGTGCCGGTCGGCTGCAGGCGGCCGTGGTCGTCCAGGCCGTTCCAGGTCACCTCGTGCCAGCCGGGGCTGGCCTCCACGGGGAAGCTGCGGATGCGGACCCCGCGCAGGTTGAAGATCTCCAGCGCCTGGCGCGTACCCGCCGGCAGACCCTCGGGCACGCCGTAGGACACGATGGTCTCCGGGTTGAAGGGGTTCGGATAGTTCCGGTTGAGCGTGGCGGCGGCCGGCGGCTCGCCCACGCCCTCGCTGCCGCGCTGGACCTCGAAGTAGATCGGATCCGACCACTCGCTGGGCTCGCTCGGCCGACCGGCCGCGTCGTAGCCGATGACGCGGATGCGCTGCACCACGCCACGCTCGGCGGCCAGGGTGTAGACCGTGTCGCCCTCGACGGTGGCGACCCTGGTCTCCGCGCTGCCGGCCCGCTGCAGGTAGACGTCGTACCGCACGGCATCGGCGAGCGGTTCGCCGTCGTCGTCCTGCGTCGGACTGGCGGTCCAGCCGAGGGTGATCTCGACGGTATCGGTCTGGGCCCTGGCGACGCTCACCAGGAACAGGAGCGCGGCCACGACGAACGGGATGGGGATACGTGTCCGGATGCGATTCATGATGCTGGCCCCTTGCTGACGACGGTCCACCAGGCTGCGGACCATCGTTGCAAGGGCGGGACCGCAGCCGGGTATCGATCGGCGATCTCCGCAAACGACCGGTAATCCGGCCTTCAGGCGCCGATTCGGCCGGGATCCGGCAGACCCGGGTCGACGCCGGAGCCGCGAGCGGCGGGCAAGCGGCAAACCACGACCGCGCGACGCGTTGCGCGATGCAACGCCGTCATGGGTCACTCCTCGCCCTCGTCCTCCATCCGGAGGGCCCGGCGATTGATCACGATCTTGCGCACCGCGCCGACGAGGAAGACCAGCGCCATGATCACGAACAGCGTCGGCCAGCGGAAGAGCATGAGCACCCAGCCGTAGCGGACCCGCATGGCCCCGGCGAACCGTCGCGCGAACTGTTCGGGAGTCTCCCCGGTGGCGTCGCGGAAACCGGCGGCGAAATCGCCCAGGTTCCGGGTGGCGCCGAGGACGCGCGGCACCGCCGCCGGTCCGTGCTCGCTCTCGAGATAGGTCACGGCCGCCAGGCTCGTGCGGTAGGCGGTCTGCGAGCGGCCTCGCGCCCGGGGGAACGCGTGGTCGAGCCGATCCAGCGACGGCAGACGGCCGGAGAGGATCACCGCCAGCGAGTCGACGAACCGCCACTCGCCGCTCGCGCGCATGGCGATCCCCTCGTGGAACCAGTGCGGCAGCCGCGCCGCGCCGACCGATTGCTCGAGCAGCGCGTGGGTCATCTCGTGAACGAAGACCGACTCTGGCCCCGGACCGGTCGTCAGGACCCGCTCGTGGTCGATGGCGATCACGCGTCCCCCGTCGAAGGCCGCCCCGATGCCCCAGTCCGCGACCCCCCCGCGCAGGGCCGACCGGAACTCCTCGGTCGACACCAGGTAGCAGGCGACCGTATCGAGGACGACGCCGGCCGGCACCAGATCGTCCACCAGGGCCGGTCCCTGCCGTTGCCAGGTCCGCTCGAAGCGTTCGGCCAGACCGGCCGCCACCGGATCGCGGTAGCTGATCACCACCGGCGCGGCGGAGGCGATGCCCGCTGCCAGGAGGACGAGCAGGGTGACCAGGACCGCGAGGCGACGTTGTATCATGCGCCCGGTTGACACCCGGGGGCCCCCTTGTCGATCATGGCGGCGAGGATCGCGCGGCCGGATCGCGCGCGCCATCACGCCAGCCGGGACGTGACTCATGAACGAGCACCTCCGACAGAAGATCGCCGACCTCGCCCGACGTTGCCACGACGGAGCGCGCGTCGCCGTGCTCAGCGGCGCCGGCATCAGCGCCGCCAGCGGCATCCCGACCTTCCGCGGCGGCAGCGACGACGCCCTGTGGTCGCGCTATCGCCCGGAGCAGCTCGCCACGCCCGAGGCCTTCGAACGTGACCCCGAGCTCGTGTGGCGCTGGTACGACTGGCGCCGCGGGCTGATCGCCGACGCTGCGCCCAACGAGGCGCATCACGCCCTGGTCGAGCTCGCGACGATCACCGATGTCCGCGTCATCACCCAGAACGTCGACGGCTATCACCAGCAGGCCGGCAGCCAGGACGTGATCGAGTATCACGGCAACATCTGGACCGTCCGCTGCACGAGCTGCCATTTCGAGGACCTCGACCATCGCGTGCCGATCCCCATCCCGCCCCGCTGTCCGCGCTGCCACGAGCTGGTGCGTCCGGCCGTCGTGTGGTTCGGCGAGGGGATCCCGACCGAGGCGGCCGCCGAGGCCGAGAAGGTGGCCGCCGCCTGCGACATCCTGCTCGTCGTCGGCACCGCCGGCGCGGTCTACCCCGCCGCGGGGCTGGTCACCGTGGCGGGCGTGAACCAGGCGACCATCGCCGAGTTCAATCTCGAACCGAGCGCCATCACGCAGCGGGCCGACCTCTACGTACCCGGATCGGCCGCCGAGACCCTGCCCTTGCTGCTCGAGACCCCCGCCTGATCCGGTCCCGAGGGCTCGAGAGGACGACGCCCGCCGCGAGCGTGCGGCGGGCGTTCGTGGTCCTGGCGCAGGGCATTACTCGGTGACGATCGGCACCTCGAGCACCAGGCGGCCGCCACGGTCGCCCGGGCGCCGGTCACCGGTCTGCTCGTCGAGGAAGCGCACGGCGCCGAAGTAGCCCATGCCGTCGGGCGCGGCGGGCCAGTCGCCGTCGAAGCTCAGCGCGAGCTCCGCGGGCACGCCGCAGTACAGGCGCAGGTCGCCGCGGCCGGGTCCTTCGACCTCGCCGCGCACCGGCTGGGCGAAGTGGTACCGCTCCTCCACCGTGAAGCCCCAGTCGGCCATGTCCTCGGCGATGGCGAACGCCCCGACCACCTGCAGCGTGAAGCTGGCCGTGTCCTCGCCCTCGCCCAGGCCGACGCCGATGTGCACCTCGGTGCCGCTGAAGCCGGTCTGGCGGACGGCCTTGCCGCGCGCGTCGAGGATGTTGACCGCGCAGTCGGTGTGCAGATTGGCGACCGCCTCGTCCATGACCAGGTGGAAGCTCGCCCGCGGCGTGGTCCGGTCGAGGGTGAAGGCGTGGGTCCACTCGTCGGTGTCGGTCAGCTCGACCTCCTGCTCCTCGATCCAGCCCGCCACCTCCGCGGAGGCCTCGCCACCGAACACGCCGGGAAAGCTGCGGGTGACCACGAGGTCGGCCGTGGCCGCCTTGCCGGCCCCCGGGCGTGCGATCTCGCCGATCTCGGCCGGCTCGACCGCGTAGCCGTCGCAGCTGACGGTCAGGCGGTAGTCGCCGGGATCCATGGCGAGGATGCTGCTCGCGACGTTGATCTCCCAGGTCCCCGGGAAGAGCTCTCCGGGCAGGACGGTCTTGTCGTCGATGGGATCGTCCTCGGGGCTGGCGTACCCGGTCCAGCCGCCACGCACCCGGCCCTCGGGGTCGCAGATCTCGGTGAGCACCCGGGCGCCCTCGCCGGCGCCGGTGTCCTCGCTCACCTCGAGGCGGACGCGCATGGCCGAGGCGCCCGCCGGCACGTCGACGTAGTAGCGGTGCACCCAGCTCGGGGCGAGGTCGCGGCCATCCCAGCTCACCGTGAAGTCGTTCGCCGGCGTCAGCGGCGTGCCCACGGCGACGGTGTTCCAGAGGTAGAACTCGCGCGCGGCGAGGCCGCCGAGGTCGCCGCCGGCGAGGCTGCCGATCACGCGCGCCGAGTAGAGGCCGGGCTCCTGCAGGCGGTCGCCCTCGTACTGGACGACCACGCGCATGCTGCCCTCGCCGCGGACGTAGTCCTTGCCCGTGACCACGTCCAGCCAGTCGGCCTCGCTGCGGAAGGAGAAGGCACGCAGGAAACGGTCGCGCTCGTCCGGACCGAGGTCCGGGTGGAAGACGGGCGTGACGTCGAAACCGATGCGCTCGGGGCTGGTGGGCACGCCACCGGGCACGCGCCAATAGGCGGCCGACGCCAGGCCGTCGTCCTGGAAGGGGCAGGGCGTCTCGACGTGGTACCAGAGCACCTGACGCGCCGACTCGCTGCCGGCCAGTTCACGCAGCACCGGCCAGCTCGCCCCCACGTTCACCAGGCCGCCGCCCTGGGTGTTGAGCTCGAGGCCATCGACGCGCGTGGCGCCGGCGATGAGCGCCCGCTTGACCATGCCCCAGTGGACGTCCAGTCCCTCCTGCTCGGCGGCCGACAGGAGCAGCGCCACCGCCCCCGCGCACTGGGGCGCGGCCATCGAGGTGCCATTGTAGCGCGCCGAACCGTCGTCGAAGCCGGGCACGGTCGACAGCGCCGACCCCGGCGCGACCACGTCGGGCTTGGGCGTCTCGCCGCCGCGGCTGGAGAAGGCGAACATGGTGTCGCGGGTGAGGGCCGCGTCGTAGAGGTCGCGGCCGGTCGCGCGCGAGAGGTAGGCGCCGACCGAGATCACGCTCTCGCTGGTGGCCGGCAGGCCGACCGTCGAGAGGCCCGGGCCCTCGTTGCCGGCCGAGGTGCAGACGTGGAAGCCGGGGTTGTCGGCCATCAGCTCGTCGAGCCAGCCGCCCATGGCGTCCTCGCCCTCCTCCACCGAGCCGATGCCGAAGCTCATGTTCACCACGACCGGCAGGCCCCAGCGCTCGCCGAACTCGACGGCGTGCTCGTAGGCCTTGCGCATGCTCGAGGTGCGGGTCGCCCCGCCGGCCAGGCGGTTGTCGCCCAGCTTGCAGCTGATCACGAAGGCGCCCGGCGCCACGCCGTGCAGATCCTGCTGGTCGTAGACCTCGTGGCCGGCCGAGATGCCGGCGCAGTGGCTGCCGTGGCCGCCGTCGTCGAAGTGGAACTCGGCGGTCGGCGCGGTGGCCCGGCCGAGGTGGTCCTCGTTCGCCCGCACGTTCACCGCCCAGGCCATCAGCGTGCGACTCTCCGGCGCGCTGTCGCTCGCGAGACCGAACTCGTCGAAGTTCACGTGGTAGTCGCGCAGCAGCGGCTCGCCGGCCAGGTCGCCGTCGGCATTGGTGTCGACCACGACCAGCCAGACCCGCTCGCTCGCCCGCTCGGTCTCGACCCGGGCGGCGGCGGTCTCGTTCAGCGACGCGAGCTGCTGGTAGCCGCGACCGATGCCCAGGGCCGCCTCGACGGCGGCACGGTCGGCCTGGTAGACGAGGAAACCGAAGACGTCGCCGGTGTCGCCGTCGTCGTTCAGGTCGTGCACCGACGGGTTGTTGAGGAACTCGGGCTCGCGGATCGCACCGATGAAGACCTCGCCGTCGGCGGCCGGCGCCACCGCCAGCGTCGCCGCGCCCTTCAGGCGGAGCCCGTCCTCGGCCAGCCAGACCCCCGCGTCGGCGTCCCACTCGGCAGGTTCGGTCGACCAGTCGCCCTCGGTCGAGAAGTCGCGCACGTCGAGCACCTTGACCTCGCCGGTGGTCGTGGTCTGCATGCCGGGCGCGTGCAGATCGACGCCCGTGTCGAGGATCGCGATCACCACCCCGCGGCCGTCCCACTCGGGATGGGCGTCGCGCCAGGCGACGGCACCGATGTCGTTGGCCGGGATGAAGTTCCACTCCTCGGCCGGCAGGGCCGCGGCGACGAGGACGATCGCGATGGTCAGGATGAAGGCTCTCACGGTACACGCTCCCGGGCTGGCGTCTGCGGGGTTGGTCGGTGACCCGATCCAAGATAATCGATGACCGCGGAAATCTGCAGGACGATCCTCGCGCGCCGGATTCGGTTCCGGTCGTCTCGTGTGCTATATTGACCGGCGAGGCGGCGGGCCGGCCGAACGCTCGCCGCGTTTCCAGCCACCGTCCGCGTCAGATCGAAAGGACACGTGACCGCCATGCACGACCTCCACGGCAAGGGGCGCCTGACCAAGCTCATCCACGCCGGCAACCCGATCGACCCGGCGACCGGCGCGGTCTCGGTGCCGATCTACCAGAGCAGCACCTTCGCCTTCAAGAACGCCGACCACGGCGCGGCGTCGTTCCGCGGCGACCCCGAGGGCGGGTACATCTACACCCGGCTCGGCAACCCGACGATCATGGCGCTCGAGGAGAGCGTGGCCACCCTCGAGGGCGGCTGCGGCGCCATGGCCTGCGCGACCGGCATGGCGGCGGTGAACCTGGTCTACTACGCGATCCTGAGCCAGAACGACCACATCGTCTGCACCGAGTCGCTCTACGGACCGAGCCGGACCGTGCTGGAGACCGAGTACCCGCGCTTCGGGATCGCGGCCACGTTCGTCGACAGCACCGATCCGGCCCACGTCGAGGCGGCGATGCGGGCGGAGACGAAGCTGGTCTACCTGGAGACCCCGGCCAATCCGACCCTGAAGCTGGCCGACCTGCGCACGATCTGCGAGATCGCCCACCGCCACGGCGCGCTCGTCTGCGTGGACAACACCTTCGCCAGCCCCTACCTGCAGAATCCGCTGGAACTCGGCGCCGATCTCGTCCTTCACAGCATGACCAAGTTCATCAACGGCCACACCGACGTGGTCGCCGGCATGGTGGTGGCGAAGGACGAGGACCTCTACCGCCGCGTGCTGAAGGTGCACAAGAACCTGGGCGGAACGATGGACCCGCACCAGGCCTGGCTGGTGCTGCGTGGCATCAAGAGCCTCGGCCTGCGCATGGAGAAGGCCCAGGAGAACTGCCTCAAGCTCGCGCACTTCCTCGAGGCGCATCCTAAGATCACCTGGGTCCGCTACCCGTTCCTCGAGAGCCATCCGCAGCACGACCTCGCGCGCGAGCAGATGCGCGGCGGCGGTGCGGTGATGAGCTTCGGCGTGGTCGGCGGCCTGGACGGGGGCAAGAAGCTGATGGACAACCTCGAGATCTGCACCCTCGCGGTCAGCCTCGGCGGCATCGAGACGCTCATCGAGCACCCGGCCAGCATGACGCACGCGGGGATCCCCCAGCACGAGCGCGAGGCCGCCGAGATCACCGACGACCTCGTGCGCATCGCCGTCGGCTGCGAGGACTACGCCGACATCGAGGCCGATCTCGCACGGGTACTGGACACGATCTGACGTGCGGCGTCGCCCGCGACGGCGGGTGGCGCCCACACCCGGGAGCCGCATGAACGAGCAGTGGGTTCGCGCCGATCAGCTGACCGACACCTGGTCCGAGGTGGACTGGGAGGTCGACGTCTCGGCCCACCCGCTGCTCGACCCGGATTTCCTGCGGCAACCGTCGCGCATGCGGCGCTTCCTGCAGCTGACCCACGAGCGGATCCTCGACGACGAGGCCGCCTATCAGCGCGAGGCCGCCCGGCTGGTCCGCCCGTTGCGCCACACCCCGGACGCCCTGCCACCCTGCGCCGACGACGTGCTGATCGTCTCCGAGTTCCTCGACGAGGCCGATGTCTACCTGCAGTCGGCCATCGATCTCCTGCCCGACGGCGCCCGCCCGGCCGTCCAGCCCACGGTCGAGGTGGTCGGCACGTCGGACCTGCGCGAGCTGCTCTCGCTCGCCTTCGCCGCGAGCGACCGGCGCACCAGCTTCGAGGCCCTGCGCAAGATCCAGCTGGCCAACCTCCTGCTGGACATCGATCACTCCCGCCACATCCAGGATGGCCCGCTGCACCTGGCCTACTTCGAACAGTTGCTCGAACGCGAGCTGTGGTGCTACCAGACGCAGTCCTACGGCCTGAACATCGGGTTCCGCATCGGTGAGGACGGCGAGACCATCCACTACACCAACCGGCCCCGTCCCGACGATCAGATCTGGCGCTTCAACTCGGCGTTCCTCGAGACGACCGTCGGGCGGCGGCAGGTGACCCTGGACGTGCTCTACTACAACTGCCGGTTCAAGCGGTCGCTGGACCGGATGAGCTTCGAGGTGGTCGACGGCGCCCATCGCGTGCTGGAGAAGGTGCGCTGGCAGGAGATGAAGCAGCATCGCAGCGGCTCGATCCTCTCGAAGATGCTGCGCAAGGGTCTGAACAATCCGGACCAGATCAGCGACATCCTCGGCGCGATGTTCATCGTCCCGGACGAGGACTCGCTCGACGACCTGATCGGTCTGCTGGATCGCGGCCTGGGCAACCCCTTCGGCTGGCGCAACGTCACCGACGCCATGGGGCCGGTGCCGAGCGGGCAGGCCCTCAACGCACACAGCGGCCGCGGTTTCCGGGTCTTCAAGGGTGACATGGACGTCCTGTTCCCCGGCCGCTTCCCCGGGCAGGCGCCCTACCGGTTCACCGTCGAGATCCAGGTGCACACCCTCGAGAGCTTCCTGCGCACGGTCTGCGGCGCCCATCACGCCAACCACCTCGCGCTGAAGCTGCGGCAGTTCCTGCTCGGTCTGGTGCCGGTGATCTTCCCGGCGAAGATCTACGGCACGGGCTGGCTCCAGCAGAGCTGACCCGGGCGTCGGCCGCTCTTACCCCACGACGATCCCCGGACCGAGCGCCAGGCGCGCGATCGCACGCGCGTGCCGCACCTCGAGATCGGGATCGGCCGGCCGCGCGGCGGCAGCCACCCGGCCGATGCGCGGATCCCGCGGCGGAAGCTCGCGGTCGCCGCTGAGCCGGATGGTGAGCACGAGGCGACCGGCCCCCGGCTCGAGCATGTGGCGCAGGCGCATCAGATGCTCGACGCGCTCGGGGAAGGTCTCGACGTGGCCGACGAGCATCGTCTGCGCGACCTCCAGGCCCGACTGCAGGGCGGCCTCGAGCAGCCGCAGGTGCTCGGCCAGCGGCGGCTCCCAGCCGATGATCTCGTCGACCCGCGCGGCGAGCAGCCGCGGACGGGCGATGGCGGCCAGCGCCGGCTCGTCGGCACCACGGTCGGGCACGGCCTCGGTGGTTTCGATGCCGCTGGCGGCGGCCTCCAGGTCGGGCAGCGCCGCCTCCTCGCTGAGCACCAGGAGCTCGCCGCTCTCGAGCGGGTGCGAGGCCGCCTCGGCGAGCAGCTCGGCCGCGAGCGGCGACGTCTCCACAGCGGGATCGCGCCGATCGACCGCGTGCAGGGGATCCGGACGCGGCTTGCGCTCCTGGGCCCGCTTGAGCTGCTGGAAACGATCGGGGGGCATGGGCATGTCGCCAGCCATGGTCGTCCTTTCACGGTGTGCTGGTGGCCCGCTCAAGATAGGAACGCGCGCCTAGACTGTCGCGTGCCGGCGGCGCTGCCGCGCGACCCAGGGCTCGACCCAGAACCGGTGCTGCGCACGGGCGATCCGGTCGGGCCAGGCGCGGAAGCCACGGTCGGGGTCGGCGCGCAGGCGCGCGGCGTCCTCGGCGAGGGTCGGCCCGTACGCCTGCTCGTACCGCGGCCAGAGCGTCCGGGTGACCCACTCGTGGAGCGGGAACTCGCGCGCGTACATCCTGTGTAGCTGGTCGCGACGGGCGGGATCGTCCAGCAACTCGCGCGCGAGCGCGTTGCTGCCGGCGATGTTGCGACGGCGGTAGGCCGGGCGCA
Organism: bacterium; assembly: GCA_014730255.1. Lineage (GTDB taxonomy): Bacteria > Krumholzibacteriota > Krumholzibacteriia > LZORAL124-64-63 > LZORAL124-64-63 > Glo-17. The sequence goes on from WJIQ01000185.1 coordinate 19,238, forward strand.
GCTCGGGAGCGGCCAGCCGCTGCAACAGCAGCAGCGACTCGTCGAACCGCTCGAGCAGGCCGATGAACACCTGGTGCTCCTCGATGGCCGCGATGGCGCGATCCGGATCGCCGCCGCGATCGAAGTACCGCACCTGGTGATCGTGGTGCTCGGGCCACGCGCACCAGCGGTCCCAGTCCAGCGGCTCGTCGGTGGTCGCGACGTGGAACTGGTAGTGCGAGGCCCCGCGGGCCAGCGGCTCGCGCAGGAAGGCGACGTAGCGGACCGGCGCGGTCTCGTGCAGGTCCGACCAGAGGGTCAGCGTGTGGCCGCCGATCGCCCGCAGCCACGGGCAGTGGCGGCGGACCCGGCGCAGGTCGTCCGGACCGTACACCGGCGCGACGAACTCCCCGTCGTCCAGGCCGATCGGCCGGTGCGGTCGCAGGGCCTCGGCCTGGACGTACCCCGGGCCGTAGGTCGAGCGCAGGACCGTGTCGAACGTCCGGCCGCCGGTCTTGGCCAGGTGCAGGAACGCGAGCAGGGGTCGGGGCATGGCTCCTCCGGCGTTCGGTTCATCGGGGGTCCGGCCCCCGCGGCCGACCACGCGGCCGGGCGAGGATCTCGGCGTAGAGCTCCTCGAGTCGCGCCAGCACGTCCGCGAAATCGTGGTGGGCCTGCACGTGCTCCCGCGCGGCCGTCCCCATGGCCCGGAGCCGCCCGGGGTCGTCGAGGACACCGGCGATCCGTGCGGCGAGGGTCGCCACGTCGTCTAGCGGGGCCAGCAGCCCGTGGCGCCCATCCTCGACCACCTCGCGCGTGCCGTCGATCGCGAATCCGGCCACCGGACAGCCCGCCGCCATGGCCTCGAGCAGCACCAGCGGCAGCCCTTCCCAGCGCGAGCTGAGCACGAAGAGGTCGGCGGCCTCGAAGAGCGCGTCCAGGTCGTCCCGGACCCCCAGCAGCCGGACCTCCCGATCGAGGCCCAGGTCGGCGATCCGCGCCTCCAGTGGCGGCCGCTGCTCGCCCTCGCCGGCGATGACGGTCCGGACCGCACGGCCGTCCGCGCGCAGGGCGGCGGCCAGGTCGACCAGGGCGGCGAAGTTCTTCTGCTCGGTCAGGCGCCCGGCCCCGAGCAGGAGGACCGTGTCGTCCGGGACCCCCAGCTCGGCGCGCACGCGATCGCGGCCGGCCGGGTCGGGCGCGGGCACCGTCACGCCGTTGGGCACGACCACCAGGCGCCCGGCCAGCCGGGACGGCAGGTCGAGCTCGGCCACCAGCGAGTCCCGGACCCGCGCGCTCACCGTCACCACCGCCGCGCACCGCTCGAGGATCAGCCGGTACGCCGCCCGGCGCAGGCGCCGGCGGAGCGGTCCGTCGTCCTCGCCGTAGTGGAACTCGTCGTTGTTGTGCACGGTGGCGATCACGTGCGGACGCCCGTGGCCGGTCGCGAGCAGCGACCAGAAGTTGGCCTCCGGAAGGTGGGCCTGCAGGATCTGCACGCCGTCGCGGTCGAGGCAGCGGCACAGGGTCCGCCGGCCGGCGACGACGCTCGCCAGGAACGCGTGGGGCCGGCGGATCGAGGCTCGCCGCACGTCCAGATCACGCAGGGCGACCGCCGGGGCGACCCTCGCCGCGAGGGCGCCGCCGGGCTGCAGGGCGTAGAGGTGCGTCGGCGCACCGTCGGCCGCGCGGCCGTTGGCCAGGCGCACGGCGAGATTCTCCGCGCCACCGACCCGGAGCCGCTCGACCAGCTGCGCGACCACCGGCGCCGTGGGCACCTCGCGCTACTCCTCGATCTGGCGATGGAACGTGATCAGGCCCTGCGTCTGCAGGCGGTCGGCCATGGCCTCGGCCACGGTCCGGTCGTCGAACGGTCCGACGAGCACGCGCACCCACGAGCCGCCGTCGGCCAGCGTGACCGATCGCTGCCGGGCCGGGGCGCCGACCTCGCCGAGCATGGACACCATGCGGTCCGCCCGCGCGGCATCCCGGAAGCTCGCCACGTGCAGCCAGATGCTCGGCCGTGCGGCGACGGGTCGGGCGTCGAGCTCGGTGACCGGGGTGACGGCCGCGCCGGACCGCGGGGCCTCGTCATCGGCCGTCCACGAAGGGTCGGCTGGCCCGGAATCGTCCGGCCCGACGATCGACGGCGCGCCCTCGAGGTCGGCGGACGCTCGCCGGTCCTCTTCCGCCGGTGTCGAGACCTCCGGCTGGCGCTCGGCCTGCGCCACCGGGTCCGGGTCATCGCCGGCGACCGCCGGTCCGGCCGGACGCGAGGACACGAGCCCGGGGACCGCCCCGGTGTCCTGCTCGAGCACGAACCAGGTCACGACCAGCGCGGCGACCAGCACCACCCCCCAGGCCCAGTACCAGCCCCGCCGGCGGCGCGGCCGCGCCACCTCCGTCCGGGAGGCCGGGATCGATGCGGAGGCGGCTGCCGGACGCTCCGGCCTCGCGTCCGGCACGGGCTCCGGCTCCGCCGGCTCGCCTCGCGCCACGCCCACCGCCTCGGGTGACGGCGCGTCGGCCGTCGGAGCCGGCGTGTCCGGCAGCCCCTCGGCCGCGACGTGGCGCGCATCGACCTCCCGATCCTGCTCGACGAACGCCGCGAGCATCGCGTGGCTGGCCAGATGGTTGACCAGGCGCGGGATGCCTCCGCTGAGCTCGTGGATCCGTCGGATCGCCGCCGCGGTGAACAGCGGCCGCAGCCCGCCGGCCACCGAGGTGCGGTGGTTGATGTACTCGACGGTCTCGCGCGGGGACAGCGGCTCGAGGCGGTAATGGACGCGGATGCGCTGCCGCAGCTGCGCCAGCTCCGGCTGGTTGACCAGCTGCTCGAGGGCCGGCTGGCCGGCCAGCACGATCTGGAAGAGCTGCTTGTCCGGCTGCCCCATGTTGGTCAACAGGCGCACGCCCTCGAGCGTCTCGACGTCGAGATTCTGCGCCTCGTCGACCACGAGCAGGACCTTGCGCCCCCTCTCGTGCACGGCCAGCGCCCGCTTCTTCATCAGCACCAGCAGATCGGCCGTGTCGCTGCCCGGCGGCCAGGACTCACCCATCTCGCTGAGCACGAGCTTCAGGAACTCGATGTAGCTCACCCGGGTGACGTTGACCAGGACCTGCGAGAACAGGCCGGAGACCTTCGCCTGCAGGTTCTGCAGGGCCAGGGTCTTGCCGGTGCCGATGGCGCCGGAGATCAGGATGATGTCCTCGCCCTGCTCGAGACCGTACCCGAGGTGGGCCATGGTCTCGGCATGGGCCTGCGAGCGGTAGAGGAACCGCAGGCTCGGCGACAGGGCGAACGGATCGGCGTGCAGTCCGAAGTGGTCCTGATACATGATGCTCCTGCCAGGTCGTCGAGGACGGTCGGGCGCGAGGCCGCCCCTCGATGATCGGCCATCGGGGGGACAAACTCAACGTCCTTTGTGGTCGCCGCCACCCGGGATGGCAGTTGCCCGCCCCGGAGGCGACGGCTAGAATGGTCGTCGATCCACGACGCGATCGGGCGTCGGGACGACCGGCCGGAGGGTGCGCCATGACCCGGGTCCTGCTGCTCAACACCCGCGTCCCCTGGCCCGTGGACGACGGGAACTCCCTGCGCGTGCTCGAGCTCGCCCGGCATCGCGCGCCGGACATCGTTTGCCATCTGGTGTGCCATCCACAGCGCGTCGAGCAGGCGGATGCCCTGCGAGGCGAGGGCATCTTCGACTCGCTCACCGTCCTGCCCGCCCGGGACACGCGCCGCGACTGGCGCCGGCTGTTCCGACGATCCGGCCGCGACTACGCCCGCCGCGCGTTCCCGCAGCACTTCGCGCAGTCGCAGCGGATCCTGCAGGAGCTCGTCGACCGGCAGGGCATCGATGTCGTGGTCGCCACGCTCCTGCGCTCCGAGGAATACGCCCGCCCACTGGTCGGACCGCGCAAGGTCGTCGATCAGTACGACTGCGCCACCCTCGCCCTCGAGCGGGAGCTGGCGATCGCCCCGCCCCGCGGCTGGCGCGAACGCCGGCGGCTGCACCGACGCCTGGCGCGCCTGCGCGAGATGGAGTCGCGGCTCCACGAGACCGCGGACCTGATCACGGCGATCTCCCCGGCCGACGTGGCGGCTCTGCAGCGGATGAACCCGCGGGCCCGCGTGGATCTGGTTCCCAACGGCGTCCGCGACGACCTCCTGAACCGGGTGCCCGATCATGGGCGCGAACGGCGCGGCGTGGCGTTCTGGGGCAACCTCGACTTCGTGGTCAATCAGCACGCGATCGAGTTCTTCGTCGAGCGGGTCTGGCGCCCTCACCTGGCCGAGGCGGGGGTCGAGTTCGTCATCATCGGTCGCAACCCGACCGACGCGGTCCGCGAGCTGGCCGCCAGCCACGAGCGGATCCGCCTCGCAGGCTACGTCGAGGACCTCTTCGGGTACCTCGATCAATATCCGATCCTCGTCAACACGATGGTCTCGGGCAGCGGGCTGAAGAACAAGGTGATCGAGGCCTTCGCCACCCGGCGCGCGGTCGTCACGACGACGCTGGGGATCGAGTCCGTGGACGCGCTGCACGACGTCCACTGCCTCGTGGCCGACGACCCGCCCCACATCGCGGCGGCCGTTCTCGAGCTGCTCGACGACCCGGCGCGACGCCGGCGCCTGACCGACGCCGCCCACGGGCTGGTGGCCGAGCGCTACGCCTGGGGCGCCGTGGGCCGGTCCTGGTCAGAGTCGTTGCGGAACCTCGGCGGCGTCCAGTTGGCGTAGGGCTCCGGCGGCGGCGGGTGCTCGGGCACCCGGTAGCCCATGATGATGCCGGCGAGGAAATACGGGAGCGCATTGACGAGATCGAAGTACCGGTAGTCGATGGCCACCCCGCCGACGGCGTAGATGATGATCACGCCGGCGATGGTCGCCAGGCCGTCCCGGTTGAGCCAGTCCGAATCGTGGACCACCGCCCAGAGCCGCTTGAAGCGGAACCAGACCAGACCCACCGCCGCGGTCAGCAGCGCGATGCTGAGCAGCCCCTCCTCGGCGAGCCGGCCCCAGTAGATGTCGTGGATCACGACGCCGCGGGCAGTGTGCTGCGTGATGTAGCCATAGAGAGGGATCTCCTCGCCCCGCAGATACTTGGGATAATAGATGTCCCAGTTGAACCAGCCGATGCCGAACAGGGGATGGTCGCGCCACATGCGTAGCGACGCCGACATGGCGGCCAGGCGGTTGCCGATGGTCTCGGTGTTCTGGACGCGTTCCTGCAGGAGCTCGGAGTTCAGATTCTGCAGCACGCCGAAGAACGCCGTCATGGCGACCAGGACGGCCATGGCCGTCAGCAGCTGCCGGTAATGCGGTCGCATCACGCCGAGCGCGACCATTCCCACCACGGCGGCGAGCCACGGGCCCCGGGTGTAGGTGTACAGCAGGCCGAGCCCACCGAGCACGATGCACAGCAGCACCAGCGTTTTGCCGATCCGCGACCGGACACGGAAGAAGAAGTAGAACAGGAACGGCAGCATCATCGCCATGATCTGCCCGAACAGCGGCGGATGAAGGAAGGGCCCGCGTGAGCGACCGAGCGGCCATATCCCCTGGTACATGTCGAGGATGCCCTTGGGCCAGATCAGGAAGTTGAGATGATACTTCTGCGCGATGCTCTGCACGAAGTAATAGACCATCACCCCGAACATGAAGATGAACAGGAACTTCACGTCCTTTTCGCGATTGATGACCTGCTTGCCGATGAAGTACCCGATCAGCGGCGAGAGGCTGCTCAGGGTCCAGAAGTGCTTGATGTCACTGTCGCCGATGTAGGTGATGTTGGCCAGCACGTAGAGCGTGTGCAGCAGGAGGATGATGTCGACCAGCCAGGGGCCGTGCAGCTGGTCGCGGCGCATCAGCAGCCGGAACGAGAAGAGGATGACCAGCCAGACGGCGATGATCCGCTCTAGCGACAGGTCCGGCAGGACTGGCATCGGGATCATGGCGTAGGCGCGGAACCCCGACATCGCGAACAGCCAGATGCACACCAGGACCACGAGGTTGCGCCAGGCCAGGTAGCTGAAGACGGCGCCGAGGACGACCACGCCGAGCAGGGTCATGACCGTGGTCACGCCCGCGCGGCCGATCAGGACCCAGCCCAGGGCGCCGGCTAGCAGACCGAAGATGACGGCCAGGACCGCACCGACCTGGATGCCCCCCATCTTGGGAGCCTCGTAGATCTGCTTCTGCGTCTGCTGCGGGACCGGCGGCATCAGGTCTGTTTCTTACTCGTCGTGTCCGGCAGGCTGCCGAGCACGGGCACCTCGAGGTAGAGCTCGGCACGGCGGCGGTCGTAGATCCGGTGATCGTTGCTCTCGACGAAGAACGCGGCCACCAGGCCCATGGCGATGGCCAGCACCACCGAGATGATCAGGTAAAGCATCTTGCGACCCCGACCGACCGGTACGTCGAGCGTGGGCTCCTCGATGAGGAAGACGTCGGTGATGCGGATGTCCCTGTCGGCGGACATGCGCACCTCGCCACGCTTGCGCTGCAGGCTGCCGAGCAGATCGCGCAGACCGGTGATCTGCATGTCGATCAGCTCGAGGTCGGCCTGCACGCTCGGGTATCGCGCCAGGCCACCCATCTGGGCACGCTGCGCGCGGTCGTAGGACTGCTCGACGGCGCGGGCCTCGGCCAGATCCACGCGCAGGGACTGCATGTACCGCTGGCGCTCCCGGAGCAGTTCCTCGCGGATCATCTCGATCTGCGCCTTCTCGCGCTCGACCCAGATGGAGTCCTCGGCGTACCGCTGACGCAGCTCGGTCAGCCTGGTCACGCGCACGTCCAGGGCCGCCTTCAGCCTGTTCAGGCTGCCCGCGTCGCGCTCGGGCACGTTCGGTATGAACTCGGGGTCGTTGGCGACCGCCCGTTCGAGCGTGCTCAGCTCCGCTTCCAGGCCCTCTCGTTTGGAGCGGGCGCGGAAGTACTCGGACTCCAGCCCCCGGATCTGGGTGACGGTCATGCGCAGGTCGGCCGTCAGGCCGAGCATGCCGGCGGTGTCGAGCACGGCCTTGCGCAGATCGTAGAGGCTGTCGATCTCGGTCTTCGTGTTGCGGATCTGGTCGGTGTAGTAGCCGACGGCACGCTCGTTGCGGCTCGTGCTGACGTTGAACTCGATGAACGCGTTGGCCAGGGCCTCCGCGCCGGTCAGGGCGAACGGCGCGACCGGATGCGAGAAGCTGAGGTTCAGCAGGTTCGACTCACCGACGTGCGTGCTGGTGGCCCCGCCGTGGATGACCTCCTGCAGATCGTCGACGGTGGAGACCTCGGCGAAGTACTCGGGATACCGCTCCTGGAACGCGGGGATCGAGTCGGCGAGGGCCTCGGCCGCCAGCTCGGCGACCGGCGCGCTCATGCCCAGCTCTGCGGCCGAGCTCAGCACCATGTCGAGGTTGACGCTCCGCTGGTAGAACTGGGGCGTCTGGGGACCCCCGACCTCGATCATGACCGTCGACCGCGCGCGGAACGTCTGCGTGCTGCGCAGCGTGCCGATCATCGCCACCAGCACCACCGGGGCGGCGACCAGCAGGATGATCCAGCGCCGGCGGATCAGGACCTCGACCAGGGACCGCATGTCCAGGCTTTCTTGGTCCGTACGCTGCAGGGGGTTCTTGACCTGATTCATGACCGTTCACTTTCTAGCGGTAAAGGGTCGTGACCTTGTCGATCTCGCCGATCGCGTAGATATCCCAGAAGAGCTGGGTGACGCTCAGCGCCGTATCTAGCAGGGTATCGGAGATGTAGGCCATATCGCCGAGCGTCGAGCGCGGCACGTAGATGATGTCGTAGGGCTGCAGATCGAGCGCCGCGACGTCGGGAATGCCCCGCCGCTGCAGGTGCGAGAGGTCGAGGCGCCGCAGCATCATGCCGTCAGGCGTCACGCGCATGATCGCCGTCTCGGAGGGCGTGGCGTCGTCGTCGAAGCCGCCGGCGGTGGCGATGGCCTGCAGCACGCCCATGCCGCCCCGCTCGAGCGTGATCTCTCCGGGACGCCGCACGTAGCCGAAGACGTACACGGGCAGGTCGGCGATGTCCTCGATGATCACCGAGAGCTCGGGGTTGAGGTAGTCGCGCGCATACATCGCCGTGAGCGTGCTGTCCAGCTGGGTCACGGTCCGTCCCCGCGCGATCACGGGATCGATGCCGCCGGGCAGGGTGAGACGGCCATCCGGCAGGACCAGCAGCGCGGTGCTGTCCAGGTCGTCCTCGTACTTGAAGTCGACGGCGAGGCGATCGCCGGCCCGCAGCCGATACTCGGCGTTCTTGGCGTTCTCGAGCGCGCTCATCTGGTCCGGCGTGAAGGGGAGATACTCGGTCTGCACCGGCGGCTGAGACGAACCTCCGCAGCCGAGGATCCCGAGCAGGCAGATGAGTGCGATTCCGGTGACGGGACGCCAGACGCCCGCGTGTTCAGTGAAGGGATTTCCGTTCATGCGGCCACCGCTCCCAGGGTCGCGTGTTCGCGGCCCGATCATCCGTTAGAGTTTCCGGTACAGGAACCCGGGAATCTGGTACGAGCGCTTGTTCAGCACGGTGCCGAAGATCCGCCCGCCCTGCGAACGCAGCTGTTCGAGACCATGCCGGACCACCTCGTGCTTGAGGCGCCGGGTCTCGACCACCAGCACCGAACCATCCACGTACCGCGCCATGTGGGCGGTCTCCATCGCATTGAGGATGGCCGGGCCGTCGATGATGGTGAAGAAGAACTTCTCGCGCATGATGTCGAGCATGCGCTCGTAATGACCGCAGGTCAGCAGCTCGGTGAGCTTGATGTCCTCGTCACCGTGGCCGACCAGCGTCAGGCCCGATCCGGTCTCGAGCTCGTGCGTCCGGTCGGGCTCGCGCAGGAGCGCGCGGTAGCTCGGCTGCTGTCCCCGCAGCTTCGGCTGCGGGGAGAGGTAGTTGCCGTCGACCCAGGCGATGTTCCCATCGAGCAGGTACGCCAGGTGCCGCGCCACGCAATACGAGACGAAGCTCACCCCCTCGCCCGTGGCCGCCGACGTGAACACCAGGGCCATGCCCTCGCTCGAGCGACGCCGGCTGATCAGGGAGCCGGTGATGTTGTCGAGCTCGAGGAGCAGCCCCTCCGGCGGCGGCGGAAAGAGTGTCATCTGGTCCATGGTACCCAGATGGTAGTCGGTCGTGGCCCGGCTCTCGGGCCCCTCCCGTCCGTCGCCGGGTCCGCCCTGCATGGCATCGAGGATCTTGCTCATGGACTCCGCCTCTTCGAAGGTCACCACCACGACGGCCGCCACCGCATGGTGGACTCTCGTCGATCACTGCGCAATGGTAGTTGGGAGCGCAAGGCGAGGCCTTGCTGAACCGCACGCGGTTGGCCATACTCCCGATCGTCTAAAGGTTCGGCGCGAGCCGAAATAGCTTTAGCAGTGGTGCGTGTGGCCAACCTCGGGGCAGGGGAGTGAGCGCGTTGTGTTTAACGTCTGTTAATTTGATTGTTCGTATTATACCCGCTGCCTCCAACCCCTGTCAAGGCTACCGGGAATCGACCGCGGACGCAAGTGATATGGGAGGCGAGGTACGGGTGATGAGCCCGATCTGCGGTCGTTACCAGCAGGAAAATGCGGCTTCAAATCGTACGACGGCAAGCCAAGATTCGCGCGACGGTCCCGCAAAGCCAAGGAACTGGCACCGTTCAATGGATTCGGATGCAAGGATGACGGCCCTCAATAGCAGGCTCCCTCGGGCTAGGCTGTCGCGAAGACGCTCGTCGTGAATGCACAGGGGCTTGGCCCGCTGCTGGCCGATGACCTCGATCGACGCGCCCTCTCGAGTGCGGACCCGGTCGGACAAGCTCCGTCGGCAACGCCGATCACGCGGGTTACGATCCCGGACCGGTCTTCTGGCCGGTCTGACCGGCGACGATCTCCGTGTAGATTTGCTCGTGGGCCTGCACCATGCGCTCCAGCGAATAGCGCTCGCGGATCACGGCCCGGCCCCGTTCCCCGCAGCGGGCACGCAGGATACGATCGTCGAGTAGCGACTCGGCTCGGTCGGTCCACTGCTCGAGCAAGTCCGCGGGCACATTCCCGTGCCGGGGCGGGCGGGGGTAGATCCCCCTGACGAGATCCGGTTCGCCCGCCACGAGCTGCATCACCTGTGGCAGGTCTGGCCCCACGAACGCCGTGCCGGCGGCCATCGTCTCCATGAGGTTCAATGGAAGTCCCTCGACTCGCGACGTGGACACGATCAGGTCCGCCGCGTCGAGGAGTTCAGGAACGTCGCCACGCAACCCGAGCAGGTTGACCCCCGACCGGGAAGCCTCAGCACGCAGACTTTCCATCAGCGCCCCGGTACCACAGAGGAAGCCGCGGACCGATCGTCCACGTTCGCGCAAGCGCCGCACCATGCCGATGAACGCCTCCGGTGCTTTCTCCACGGTCGGCCGGCCTACCTGCAGGAGCATCTCTTCACGGTCGCCCAGCCCTAGTTCGGTACGCTTGGCGATCCGCGCATCGCGCGGGCGCGGCAGGAACCTGTTCGTGTCGACGCCATTGACCACCGTACGGACCTTGTCGGCCGGAAGCCCTTCCGTGGTGATGCAGTTCTCGCGGACCGCGTCGGAAACAGCCAGGATCGCCGGCGTGTGCTGCGCGAGAGAGCGGTACCGCCGCAATTGCCGGGTATTCATGTCCAGGTAGACCGAGTGCCTGGTCCAGATACGGTGTGGGACGCCAGCCCAGCGTCCAGCTCGACAGGACCAGTAGTCGGAGAATCTCTTGTGCCCGTGGATGATGTGCGGCCGATGTCGCCGGAAGAAGCGGATCATGTCGAAGAGTGCCAGAGGGTTGCGGAATGACCGATGGTGCAGCGCAAATGTGGCGACGCCTGCATCGCGAAATCTGCGCCGCATCTCCGGCTCCTTGTCCGCCCTGGGTTCCAGGACCGCGACCACGAGCGACTCGAAACGCTCCGGGTCGAGCCCCCTGGCCACGTCGAGAGCCACGACCTCGGCGCCTCCGACCACGTAGTTGCTCAGGACCTGACAGACCTTGATTCGCGCGGTCACGAGATCGTGTCCCCGGATTCGGGCTTCAGCGCCACCATGACGTATCCGAGCGGAAAATGAGTGGCGGTCCGTCGCGAAAGCCGACGCCCGGGACCCCAGCGCACGAACCAGCCCGTGAATCCCTGGATCAGCCGGGCTAGCGATGAACCGAGAACCGGCAACGACTGCAGGTGTTTCCCGTGGATGTCAGCCAGGATCTCCGGGGCTCCCCCGATCGGCTCGAGTTCCACGATCTCGAGCCCCGCTTCGCTGGCGAACCGTCGCAGGGCGAATTCCGTGTAACGGTAGTAGTCGTGAGGCTTCTCGTGGATCCAGTAGAAGAAGGGGACGTTCATCAATAGTCTGCCACCCGGCTCGAGGATGCGTGCCATCTCCCTCCAGAGCAGCGCCGGATCAGGGATGTGCTCGAGGACATCCGACAGGACGATCGTGTCGAACGATCGGTCCGCGAAAGGAAGCGAGCGGGAGAGGTCACACTCGTGATCCAGATGAAGGCTCTCGTGAAACGAGTCTCCCCAGTCCACGCAGGTGACGCTGTCCACGTGATCCCTGTACGCCCCATAGAGCGGGACTTGGCCGCATCCCAGATCAATGAGTCGGCCCGAGGCGTGACGAGGAAGCCGCTCAGCGTACACGGACGCCACGAGATCCGCCATGAGCTGGGAACCCGGGCCCACCTGGTGTGGATCGCGTGACGCGCGCAACCGGCCCCCGCGGATGTCGAACTTGGTCGGAGACCAGCGTGACGCGTTGCGCATCTCATGCTCCTGCACTGATGACGTGTGGTTGATCTCGCGGTGGAAGCATGGTCCATCGAGCGAGCAGTGGCAACGATTGACGCGGCGCTCGCCACACAGCCGGGCCCGATGCCACCGGGACGTGCCCGCCCGCCAGCCGTGACCAGAGGGTTCCTCCATCATCAATACCCATGGGCCCCTCCGCGCGCCGTTCACCCCCGACATACCCTGCGCACGAGTCGATCTACCGCGAGCTGCTCGAGCGGTCCTGATCGCGATCGCGCAGCTCGTCGCCGAGCGCCCCGGCGATCACGCCGGCGAAGAACCGCTCGAGCCGCGCCGCCTCCCCGTCGACCGTGAACCCGCCCTCGATGCGCGCCCGACCGGCCAGCGAGAGCCGCTGCACGAGGTCCGGCTCGTCGACGAGGCGGCGCAGTCCGCCGGCGATGGCCGTGGGATCGTGGGGGTCGACCAGCACGCCAGCGCGGCCGTCTTCCAGCAGCTCCGGCACCCCGGAGACCCGGGTCGAGAGGACCGGGCAGCCGCTGGCCATGGCCTCCATGAGCGAGACCGGGATGCCGTCGATGTCGCCGTCGGCAGCCTCGACGCAGGGCAGGCAGAACACGTCCGCCTCGCCGAGCAGCGCCTGGATCCGGTTCTGCTGCATCGGACCGGTGATCTCGAGGGCCGCCAGTCCGAGCGCCTCACGCTGCCGCTGCAGCTCGGCGAGCAGCGGTCCGCCACCCACCAGCGTGGCCCGCCACGGATGACGATCCGGGTCGAGCAGCGCGAGGGCATCCAGCAGGTCGGCGAATCCCTTCTTCTCCACCGCCCGGCCCACGGCGAGCACGTGCAGCGGCGAGCCGGCCCGCTCGCGCGGCCGGAACGTGAACGCCTCCGGCGGCACGCCGCAGTGGATGATGGCCGCCCGGTCGTATCCCGGCACGAGATCCCGATAGTGGCGCAGGTTGTACCGGGAGATCGCCACCGCGCCGGCGGCCTGCCGCAGCTTCTGGACGTTGCCCAGGGGCACGCGGTACAGGTCGGCCGCGTGGGCGGTGAAGGTGTAGGGAATGCCCGACAGCAGCGAGAGGAACATCGCGTACGACGCCGGTGGATTGGCCAGGTGGGCATGGATCACCGCGGGCGCCAGGCGCTCGACGTGCGCGAGGACCGTCGTGGTGACCAGGAGCTGCCCGACCAGCTTCAGGCGCGCCGGCAGCGGCTCGCCGGGTGCGCCCAGGGCTGCACGGACCGCGCGCCACCAGCGTCCCGGTCGCAGCACGGCCACCTTCAGCGCGGCCCCGGCCACGCGCCACCACGAGACCGGGTAGACCCAGTGGCATCCGGCCAGATCGCATTCGGGATCGCTGGCCGGTGGTGCGGTGCCGGGCCGCAGGGCGAGCAGATCGACGCGATGGCCGCGGCGACGCAGCGCGGAGACCTCGCGGGCGATGAACGTGTGCGTGAGGCTGCCGAAGCTCGTCGCCAGGTACAAGAGGTGCATCGCGATCACGCTCCCAGGCGACGAGCGAGCGGGTAGAGGGCCAGGTAGCCGGCGCCGACGATCGCGCCCTTCATGACCGCGACCAGGAGCGCCCCCCAGAACGTGGCCGGACCGATCGCCGCCGTCCAGGCGTCGACCGGCAGGGCCGCGTAGACGAGCATGCTCCCGGCCCCGAGGGCGTAGCTCACCGCCACGATACGCGCGAAGCGGCCGGTGGCCAGCCCCCGGCGACGGCGGTGCAGGATCCAGAGCGAGAGCAGCAGGTGCAGGTTGATGGCCAGGGTCGAGGCCAGGGCCAGGCCCTGCACCGCAAGCACGCCGACCAGGACGAGGTTCAGGGCGACGTTGGTCGCCAGGTACTGCACCGCCAGCCAGACCTTGTCGCGCAGGAGCTGCAACGAGTGGAAGACCCGCGCGATCAGGCTGTTGATGATCAGCGCCGGCAGGCCGAGCACGTACATGGTCATGGTGCCCGAGGTGCGCACGGCGTCGGCCGCGTCGAACTCGCCGTACTGGAAGAGCACCCGCACGATCTGCGGCGCGGCGACGGCGGCCATCAGGGCGGCGGGGACGATCAGGTGCGCGGTGCGGGTCAGGTTGCTGCGGATGTCCTCGCTGCAGCCCTCCATGTCGCCGCGGGCGATGGCCTGGCTCATGCGCGGGAACATCACGGTCACCAGGCTGGTGGCGAAGAGCACGAGCACGGTCTGGGTGACGGTCGAGGCATAGTGCAGCGAGGAGATGCTGCCCGCCTCCAGGCCGGTGGCGAACCACTGGTCCATGAACTGGTTGATCGTCAGCAGGACCTCGGCGATGGCCATCAGGGCGACCAGATCGCCCACCAGGCGCAGATCGATGCGCCGGAAATCCGGCAGCACCGGCCGCAGGATGCGAGCCGCGAGCGCCCGGCCGTGGATGATCGGCCACTGCAGCACGTGCGAGAGCGCGAACCCGGCCGGCAAGGCCCAGATGCCGAGGGCGTCATGCCAGGCGATCAGGGCGCCCAGCATGCAGAGCGCGTTGAGCACGGGCATCGCCCCCGCCACGCGGAACACCTGGTGCAGCTGCAGCACCGCCATGCCCAGGTTGTTGGCCACCATCAGGAGCGCCGGCACGGCCATCACCATGAGCATCTGCAGGGTGAGGTCGGCGGTCACCGTCGGCAGGCCCGGCCAGACCACGCCGATGAGCGGTCCGGCGAGCAGGACCAGCAGCGCGAGCCAGAGCGCGCCCGTGCCGACGAAGAGGCTCACGATGCCGTTCTGGTAGCGGGCGAAATCGCGCGGGGCGAGGTCGCGCAGGCGCTGGATCAGGTGCGGGGCCATGGCCCCCTTGAAGACGCGCGACAGGGTCCCGTCGCCGAAGGTCACCAGGAAGAAGGCCAGCCGGTAGGCGTCGAACTGCTCGCCGGCGCCGAACCAGCGCGCGATCAGGATCTGCGTGACCATCCCGATCGGCTTGACCAGCAGGCCGAGGCCCATGAGGCTGAGCACGTCGCGGTCGAAGAGCCATCGGCGCGGATCGAAGCGGGCCATCGTCGTTCCGGGGTGCGGGTCGAGGGCGTCACCGGGCGAGCGCAGCAGATGATGGGCCAGCGGCGATCGGCTGTCAAACGAGGCCTGGTTGCCCGGCCCCCGCCAGCGGGTTACCATGATCGCACCACCCCGATCGGCCCGGCCGTCCGTCCTGGAGGACTCATGGCGTTCCTGACCTCGCCGCGCAGCTGGGCGGCGCTCCTCTTCGGCATCCTCTGCGGTGGCCCGGCGCTGGCCGTCGATCTCGTCGGCGACCTGCATCCCGAGCCGGTGACCCGCCGCGCGGAGATCACGCGCGTGGCCGTGCCCTGCGACCAGGCCCGCGCCGAGATCACCCTCGCCGCGGGCGAGACCGTGGCCTTCGCCGATACCACGTCCGGCGACGGCGTGGTCGACGGATACGCCTGCCGCGACTGGAGCGAGGCGGGCCCCGAGCACATCTACCTGCTCGAGGTCGTCGAGGAGCTGAACCTGGACATCTGGCTCGCGGACAACGATCCCGACCTCGACCTCGCCCTGCTCACCGATTGCGACAGCGACAGCTGCCTGGTCCAGGCCAACACCCAGATCAGCGGCCGCCTCGAGGCCGGCGACTACGTGCTGGTGGTCGACGGCTACGAGGCCGTGCCGGGCGAGGGCGGCGTGGCCGGCCCCTATGAGCTGACGATCGAGACGCGCGCCGTCGGCGTGCCCGCGGAGGTCTGCGCGCCGGGCACGGCCGCGGACCTGGGCGAGTTCGCCGGGACCGTTCCGCCCGTCCAGATCGACGGCAACCTCTTCGGCCAGCCCAACCTCATCTCGGTCTACGACTGCGCACCCCTGGCCGCCCGCGGCGGTGAGCAGTGGTTCACCGCATCGCTGGCCGCGAGCGACACCACGTACGACGACGGCACCGACCTGGCGACCATCCGCCTGACGTTCTCGGTGTCCGCCGACAGCCTGGACACCGTGATCTGGGCGTTCGACGGCTGCGGACCGGACGCCTCCTGCCTCGCGTTCGCCGACGACGGCCCCGCGGGCACGGTCGAGGAGCTGGTCTACCAGAACGACCTCGAGGAGCCGGTCACGCTCTACCTGGCCGTCGACAGCGTGCAGCCGGCCGAACGCGAATCCCAGGGCACGTTCCAGGTCAGCACGGAGGGCGCGGTGCCGGTCGAGCGGCGCACGCTCGGAGACATCCGGTCGCTGTTCCGCTGATCGGCAGCCATCCGGGCGCCCGCGTGCGATCGAGCGATTCGCCCGGACCTCGCGCTCGAGCGCTGCGAGTTGCAGGCCGGCCGGGTTCGCGGCGCCGTTGCAGGTTGCCGGGTCGCGCCCGCGATGAGCGACGCCGGGGAGTCCTGCGCCACGGTCGGCCGCCGGCGACGGTCCCGGCCCGCCGCATGCAACATGGTCCGCGACGCCTCCCGGGGACAAGCCCCTCGGAACCTGCCGCTGGTCGATCCTCCCCGAACGGTCGCCCCCGGGAGGCGTCCTCCCCCGACCGCCGCCACGCCCTCGCCGGCTCTTGTTGACGCCCGGCCCGTTTGCTAATCTTCCCTGGTCATCCCGCCCGCGCACGGACGCCCGTTTCGGAAGGACACCGATCCATGGCACCCCGCACGACGGCCGGCGGCTCGGCCGAGCAGCTGGCCAAGAAGCAGCGTGAGATCTCGATCAGCGAGTTCTTCACCAAGAACCGCCATCTGCTCGGCTTCGACTCGCCCGCCAAGGCCCTGCTGACCACGATCAAGGAAGCGGTCGACAACAGCCTCGACGCCTGCGAGGAGGCCGGCCACCTGCCGCGCCTGACCGTGGAGATCCGGAACGAGGAGGACACGTTCAAGGGCCTGGACCTGCCGAGCCTCGCCGAGGGCACGGGCACCGGTAACGGCAACGGCAAGAGCAACGGCAAGTCCCGCGCGACCGCCCGCAACGCGCCGGCCCGCGAGGAACGCTACCGCATCATCGTCGAGGACAACGGGCCGGGCATCGTCCCCGCCCAGGTGCCGCGCATCTTCGGCAAGCTGCTCTACGGGTCGAAGTTCCACTCGCTCAAGCAGAGCCGCGGCCAGCAGGGCATCGGCATCTCGGCCGCGGGCATGTACGGGCAGCTCACCACCGGTAAGCCGGTGATCGTCTACACGCGCACCGGGCCGCAGGCGACCGCGCACCGCATCGCGCTGACGCTGGACATGAAGAAGAACGAGCCGGTGGTCCTGGCCGACGACGAGACGATCTGGGAGCACGACCACGGCACGCGCGTGGAGATCGTCCTGACCGGCAGCTACAAGCGGGGCCAGCACTCGGTCGACACGTACCTCGAGCAGACCGCCATCGCCAACCCGCACCTGCACCTGACCTACGTCAATCCCAGGGGCGAGAAGCGCGTCTACCCCAACGCCACCGAGGAGCTTCCGGAGTCCTCGCGCGAGATCCAGCCGCACCCCTACGGCGTCGAGCTGGGCCTGCTCGCCCGCATGCTCAAGGACACGAAGTGCCGCAATCTCAGCAGCTTCCTGAAGGAGGAGTTCTGCCGCGTCGGTCCGAAGACCTGCGAGCAGATCCTGACCACGGCCGAGCTCCCGGCGCGCAAGAACCCCAAGCGGCTCGTGCAGGACGACATCCGCCACCTGCTCGACGCGATCTCGGCCACGCGCATCCCCGCCCCGCCGACCGACTGCCTCTCGCCCATCGGCGAGAGCCTGGTGATGGCCGGCCTGAAGAGCGGCGTCGAGGCCGATTTCTACACCAGCGTGACACGGCCGGCGGCCGTCTACCGCGGCAACCCCTTCCAGGTCGAGGTGGGACTGGCCTACGGCGGCGAGCTTCCCGGCGACGAGCTCGCCCGGGTGCTGCGCTTCGCCAACCGCGTGCCGCTGCTGTACCAGAACTCCGCCTGCGCCATCACCAGGTCGACCCTGAGCAGCAACTGGCGCAGCTACGGCCTGCAGCAGAGCAAGGGCGCCCTGCCGACCGGCCCCCTGATGATCCTCGTGCACATCGCCTCGGTCTGGGTGCCGTTCACGAGCGAGAGCAAGGAGGCGATCGCCCACTATCCGGAGATCATCAAGGAGATCAAGCTCGCCCTGCAGGAGGCCGGACGGCAGCTCGGCCGGCACATCAACCGTCGCCGGCGCGAGGCCGACGCGGCCAAGAAGCAGAGCTACATCCAGAAGTACATCCCCCACATCGGCGACGCCCTGCAGGAGATCCTGGCCATCGACGACGCCGAGCGCGAGGACGTGGTCGCGACCCTGACCGACACCCTCGAGCGCAGTCGCAAGCTCTGAAACGAGGCGCCATGACCACCGACCCGCTGGCGACGCTCCACGCGCGGCTACGCGAGCTGCAGCATCTGAACCAGGCCATGGCACTGCTGGGCTGGGACCACGAGGTCACCATGCCGCCCCGCGGCGCGACCGGCCGCGCCGCCCAGCGCGCCACCCTCGCCGGCGTGATCCACGAGAAGATGGTCGACGCCGAGCTGGGCGTGCTGCTCGAGGACCTCGGCAACGACCCGGCGCTGACCGCCGACGACCGGGCCAACGTGCGTGAGGCCCGCCGCCTGCGCGACCGGGCCGTGCGCCTGCCCAGGCAGCTGGTGCACGACCTGGCCGAGACGGTCGGCCTCGCCCACGCCGAGTGGGTCGCCGCACGCGAGCACGACGACTGGTCGCGCTTCGCCCCGCACCTCGCACGCATCGTCGACCTCAAGCGCCAGGAGGCGCGCGCGCTGGACATCGGCGACGAGCCCTACGACGCCCTGCTCGACGAGTTCGAGCCCGGCGCGCGGACGGCGGCGCTCCTGCCCGTCTTCGCCGACCTCGAGGCCGCGCTCCGCGACCTGCTCGCGGGCCTCGACACCGCGACGCCGCCGCCCATCCTCCCGCCCGGCCCCTACCCCCGCGCCCGCCAGGCCGCCCTCGGACGCGAGGTCCTCGTGGCCATGGGGTACGACCTCGCCGCCGGGCGCCTCGACGTCTCGGCCCATCCGTTCAGCGAGTCCATGGGCCCGGGCGACGTGCGCGTGACCACCCGCTACGACGAGGACGACCTGCTCTCGGGCCTGACCGCGACCATGCACGAGGGCGGCCACGCGCTCTACGAGCAGGGCCTGCCCGAGGAGCTGCGCGATCTGCCCGCCGGCCAGGCCGTGAGCCTCGGCATCCACGAGTCGCAATCGCTGCTCTGGGAGAACCACGTCGGTCGCGGCCGGCCGTTCGGAACGTGGCTGACGGGCCGGTTGCGCGAGCACTTCCCCGATCGCCTCGCCGGCCTCGATCCCGACCATCTCGTGCGCGTGATGAACGTGGTCCGCCCCGGCCTGATCCGCATCGAGGCCGACGAGGTCACCTACAACCTGCACGTCATCCTGCGCCTGCGCATCGAACGGGCGCTGCTGAACGACGAGCTGGACGTCGCCGACATCCCGCACACCTGGCGCGAGCTCAGTCGCGACCTCCTCGGCGTCGAGGTTCCCGACGACCGCCGTGGCGCGTTGCAGGACATCCACTGGTGCATGGGGGCGATCGGATACTTCCCGACCTACACGCTGGGCAAGCTCTACGCGGCCATGTTCTGGAACGCCGCCCGACGCGACCTGCCGGACCTCGACACGCACCTCGCGGCCGGCGACTGCCAGCCGCTTCGCGAGTGGCTCGGCGAGCACATCCACCGCCAGGCTGCGCGCCAGCCCGCCGCCGACCTCTGCCGCGAGGTCTGCGGCCACCATCTGCGCGCGGACGATTTCGTCGCCCATCTGCGCGGCAAGTACGCCGCGCCTGCCGATCCCGACACCGATCCGAGGGAGTAGCCGTGGCCAAGCGCAAGACCACCCGGAAGACCACGCGGACGACGAAGAAGGCCGCCAAGAAGGCCCCGTCCGGCCCCGGGGCCGCCCAGAGCGAGCTCCAGTTCGGCGCCCCGCCGCGCGAGACGACCACCTCGGGGGCGCGGGCGCCGGCCGCGGGGAAGACGCCGCCGCCGTCGTTCCGGCCCGTCGCGCGCAAGATCCGCAGCGAGGCCGGCCTCATCCACCAGAGCATCCTCGGGGGCAAGAAGCCGTCGATGCGCTTCCCGCTGCGCTCGCTGAACAACGTGAGCTACGACCCGAAGACCGGCTACTTCAAGCTGCGCGGCAAGCGCAAGGAGCGGACGCTCACCGTCAGCACCGTCAAGACGTTCGCCCAGACGCTGAAGATGATGGCCCTGGCCAAGGAGCTCGTCGAGACCGACGACATCGCCACCAAGCGAGAGGCGTACTACGTCTCGAAGAACTGGGCCGAGGCCCGCTTCGCCGAGCAACCCGAATCCGACACCGTGATGGAGGACGTCGAGGCCTTCTTCGCCGTCAATCGCGAGCAGCTCGGCTTCGTGCCCGAGGAGAAGGGCGGCGATGTCGCCGGTCAGCTCGTCGTGATCGACAAGGACCAGGACACGGGCGAGCCCCTGCGCATCGACTGCACGAAGTTCGGCAGCGGCGCCTACTCCGTCCCCATCTCGGTCGAGGAGCTGGAGTTCGAGACCGACGCCCAGTTCATCCTCTGCATCGAGACCGCCGGCATGTTCCAGCGCCTGGTCAAGCACAAGTACTGGCAGACCGCCGGCTGCATCCTGGTCTCCATGGGCGGCGTGCCGACGCGCGCGTGCCGCCGCTTCGTCCGGCGCCTGGCCGACAGCAAGGGCCTGCCCGTCTACGTCTTCGTCGACGGCGACCCGTACGGCTACTCCAACATCTACCGCACCCTGAAGGTCGGCTCGGGCAACGCCGCCCACCTGAACGAGTTCTTCTGCGTGCCGCAGGCCCACCTGCTGGGCATCACCCCGCAGGACATCATCGACTACGAGCTGCCCTCGCACCCGTTGAAGGAGGTCGACATCAAGCGGGCCAGGGACGCCCTGAAGAACGACCCCTTCGTCCTGCACTACAAGGCCTGGCAGAAGGCTCTCGAGCAGATGATCAAGATGGGCGTGCGCGCCGAGCAGCAGGCGCTGGCCAAGCATGGGCTGAACTACGTGATCGAGCAGTACTTGCCGCGGAAGCTGGCGGACGTCGGGGCGTTCTTGCCGTAGCCGGGGTGGGCGGGAGCTAGGACCGGCGGGTCGTGTACTTGCCCATGAGCATGGCGATGAGGACGGCCGTGAACAGCACGCCGGTGATCGACTCGAGGACCACGAGCGCCCGGGCGAGCGGGGTGGCCGGCGTGATGTCGCCGAAGCCGAGCGTCGTGAGCGTGACGTAGCTCAGGTAATAGAGATCGTCGACTCGGGCGGCGGTGTCGGCACCATCCAGACCGACGAACGACCCCGGCGCGTAGTGGACGAGCGGGATGTAGGCCAGCGCCCAGACCGCGCCGAGGATCAGGTACGAGCAGATCGCGAGCACGATCGTGTCCGCGTCGACGATCCTCGCCCCGACCACTCGCCGCAGCATCCGATTGAGGATGAACAGGTACAGCGCGATCACGAACAGGTAGGTGACGTGGTGCAGGGACTGCGTGCCGGGCAGCGTGCTCACCCACGTCAGGACGATCGCCGGGATGCCCAGCCCGAGGCCGATCGTCATGTCGCGACGGTTCCGGCAGGCGAGATCGAGAGCCCCCAGGATCGTGAGCGTGCTCAGCACACGCGCGACCGGAAAATCGGTCCACCCCGCCACGGGCAGGAGCACGATCTGCAGGACGAGGGCGCCCAGCAGCAGGCGAGGATTGCCGCGCCAGAGCGGTCGCGATCGGCCGTCGGCATCGGCTCGCATCACCACGCCGGACTCACCGGCGTGCGCCGGCGCGCCCGCTCGCCTCGGCGAGGCCGGCCATCACGGCCCCTACGGCGTGGCTGAAGCAACCGTCGCCGGAGCAACCGTAGCCCGCCCAGACCGGGGCCTCGACCGGGTGGTCGTGGTCGTCGGCGGCCGAAGCATGGTCGAGGTGGCCGGGATGGATCCCCCTCGCGAGTCCCGACCCCAGGGGGGCCGGCGAGAGGCGCGGATCGAGCGCGGCCCGGTCCTCGCGCCGCTCGTAGACGACCCGGTCCTCCTTGATCGTCCGGACCACCACCAGGTCGTCGAGCTGGTCCTCGGGCACGGTCAGCGGGTTGTCGGACAGGACGACCATGTCCGCGAGCTTGCCCACCTCGAGCGATCCCTTGGTGTCCTCCTCGAAGTGCTGCCAGGCGGCCCAGAGGGTCATGGCCCGCAGGGCGGTGGCCACGGGCACGCGATGCTCCGGACCCAGGATGTCGCCGGAACGGCTGCGGCGAGTGACGGTCGCCGAGAGCACGCGGACCGAGCTGGGCAGCGCGACCGGCGCGTCGTGATGCGTGCCGAAGCGCATGCCCCGGGCCAGCACCCACCCGGTGGGCGAGATGTTCTCCGCCCGCTCGGGCCCGAGGACGGACTCGCGGTGCCAGTCGCCCCAGTAGAACGTGTGCATCGGGAAGAGCGACGGGAAGATGTCCAGCCGATCGAGCTGCGCCACCTGGTCGTGGCGCAGCGTCTGGCCGTGGATCAGGACCGGGCGATTGTCGACGCCGGGGTGCGCACGCGCAGCCTCGTCCACCGCAGCGACGAACAGATCGATGGCCGCGTCGCCGTTGGCGTGGCAGAGCAGCTGCCAGCCGTTCTCCCAGGCCTTGACCGTGGCGTCGTAGGCGGTCCGGGGGCTGATGGCGCTGTAGCCCGTGTAACCGGCGGGGCGCCCCGGGGGCGCCACGAAATACGGCCGCGTCAACCAGGCGGTCTTGCCCTGGGGCGAGCCGTCGATGGTCAGCTTGGCGCCGCCGATGCGCAGGCGATCGCGGTACTCGCGCGAGGGGCGGATGTCGTCCACCTCGAGGATGTCGGGGTAGACGACCAGGTCGATGTCCAGATCGCCCTCGCGTGCGACGCGCTCCATGGCCCGGATGCCGGCCATGGTCGCGCGGCCCTCCTGGGCGGTCGTGTAGCCGAACGACGCGAGCAGGGCCGTGCCCTCGCGCACGAAGGCGTCGTTGACGGTGTCGTCGAAGTTCCGGGCCGTGGCATAGAGCAGCGCGAAGAACGCGTACTCCTCGGCGACGCCATCGGGTTCACGGCTGCCGTCCTGGCGCCGGAAGACCCCGCCCTCGGGATCCTCGGTCTCGGCGGTGATCCCGGCGAGCTCGAGCGCCTTGCTGTTGGCAGCGCCGAGGTGGCCGGACTGGTGGATGACGATCACCGGCAGATCGCTCGAGACGCGGTCGAGGTCCTCGCGCGTGGGATGGCGCTGTTCGGCGAGCTGCGCGTCGTCGTAGCCGAAGCCGACGATCCAGCCGACCTTCTCCACCCGCTCGGGGTAGGCCGCGGCCCAGGCCGAGAGCGTCTCGACCAGGTCGTCGATATCCGAGACCGGACCGTCCGGCGGCGGCAGCACGTTGGCGCTCAGCGCCTGCAGGCCGCACATGTAGGCGTGACCGTGAGAACTCACGAAACCGGGCAGCAGGGTCTGGCCCGCGAGGTCGACCACGGTCGTTCCATCGCCCCGATGTTCGAGCACGTCGTCTCGCGCCCCGACGGCGAGGATCCGGCCACCGCGCACGGCGACCGCCTCGACGGCGGGCCGGGATTCGTCGATGGTGATGATGGAACCGCCGTGATAGATGGTGTCGGCGGTCAGAGCCGTGGTGGCCAGCGCGGGAAGCGCGAGGAACGACAGGATCGTGATGGCCGGCAGCAGACGACGGCCGATCACGGCAGGACTCGTCGCGGTCATGGTTGGCTCTCCTGGGACCTGGCGGAAACGGGGCGATGGGTGAAGGCGGGCGCGCCGCGAGAGGTGCATCGTCTCCGGAAGACACGACCATATAAGCTCGATTTCAGCACATCGCCATTCGACGTGGGGTGGAATCGCCGGCCCGGCGGGGCAGACCCGGCCTAGCCGCGCTCGGCGCGAAGCGCCATGACCGCCTCGAGTTCCTGGGGCGAGAAGACCAGATCCAGGTGCGGCCGCGGACCGCCGAGGATCTCGTCCACCAGATCCCGCGGCTGCTGGCCGCACGTGGCCACGATCGCCCGCGAATGCGCGAGGAACGGCCGGCTCTTCTCCAGCTGGACGCGACCGAGGCTGCCGGGGTCGAGGATGACGAGATCGACGTCGGCCTGGCGAGTCAGGAAGGACCGGAGCGGAACGATCTCGAGGCCGTGGTACAGCAACAGCTGCTGCAACCACTGCAACCGGCTCTTGCTGGCGCCCAGGATCGACACCCGCGCGGACTCGCCATCCCGTGCGAAGTCGGGCCGGATCGGCGCGCCGTTCTCGATCTCCAGGAAGGCCGCGCGCCCCGCCAGCTTCAGGTCCACCTCGCGGAGGAATGCCGCCAGATCGCCGACGGGGAACCCGGTCGTGCGCAGCAGCCGGGCGAGCCAGCGCTCGTCCGGCGGCGGTTCGACCCCGGCGCCCGCCAGGCGGGAGAAGATGTCCGCGAGCGCGATCATCGCCAGGGTCGGGCGTTCCGTCGACACGGTCGATCGTTCGGAGTGGTGCTCACGCGCCACGTCGGCGATCTCCTCGGGCAGGCACCAGCGCGTGGCCAGCATGTGACCGGCGCGGGTGTGGGTCAGACCGAGGTACCGCTTCTCGTTGGCGATGCGGTCGCGGGCGCCCAGGTCACGGACCCGCAACCACTCGTCCGGCCGCAGCACCGCCAGCACGAGTTCACCGAGGTCGTGCACCAGACCGGCGAGGAAGACCTCGGACGGCTCCGCCCCGTCGCCGCGCTCGGCGAGATCGTGGGCGCTGGTGGCGACGTGGTAGGCATGATGCCAGAATCCGTTCAGCATGGCGGGGTTGGCCATGGCCTCCATGGCCGCGGTCACGCCGGCGCACAGGACCAGGCTCTGCAGGGCCTCCGAGCCCAGGATGATCACGGCTCGATCGATGGACTGGATGTCGTGCGCGATCCCGTAAGCCGGCGAGTTGACCAGCTTGAGCACCCGTGCGGCGAGGGCCTGGTCGGAGCAGATGGCGGCGCTGACGTCCCGGGCCGAGAACTCGGGATCGCGCAGCATGACCAGGAGCTTCTGCACCACCGACGGCAGGGTGGGCAGGTCCTCCATGGTCTTGACGGCCTCGGTGATGACGATCTGCTCGCTCACGTCCGGGGTCTCGCTCCACGCCTCGTACGAACCTGGTCCGGGTCTCCACGGACATCGGCCGAAAGGCCACCAGCGTGAGGGGAAATCGGCCAGACGACGCCGCGCCCGCTCCAGGGAG
>WJIQ01000186.1 GCA_014730255.1 bacterium
CCCCCCGCGCGTCTGATCACCGACGGATTCAGCGCTCGGCCTGCAGCAGGCTCCAGACCGCGGACATGTCGATCCCCGCCTTCTCCGCCTTCACCGCGTGGCCGTACGCGCCGAGGTAGTCCTCGCCCTGCGCGCAGGCCATCCCCAGGCACGCGTGCGCCCGGGCCAGCGAGTCGTCGATCGCCAGCGCCCGGCGCGCGGCGGCCGCGGCGGCGCCGTGATCACCGGTGGCGGCGAGCTGCTCGGCCCGGCCACAGTGCGCCAGGGCGCAGCGGGGCTCCATCTCCAGGGCACGATCATAGGCCGCGAGCGCGCCGCCGGCGTCGCGACGGGCGGACAGCACGTCGCCGAGAGCCACCAGCAGCGCCGCCGACGTCTCGTCATCGAGGAAGGCGCGGCACTCGCGCTCGGCCTCGGCGCCACGCCCGGCGTCGAGGAGCGCCCGCACCAGGCGTTCCTTGGCCGCCGGCGCCGCGGCGTCGGCCACCACGGCGGACCGGTAGCGGTCGATGGCCGAGTCGAGCCAGCCCATCTCCCGGTAGACGTCACCGAGCTGGAGATGCGCCGGGGCGTAGCCCGGCGTCATGGTCAGGGCCTCCTCGGCCGCGGACGCGGCGTCCTCGAGCTTGCCCTGGCGATGATAGACCTGCGCCAGGAGCGTGAGCATCTCCGGCGAGACCGTGGCCCGCTCGAGGGCCTCCTCGAGGATCTCCTCGGCCCGGTCGAGTTCGTCATTCTGCAACACGGCCGCCGCGGCGTGGAGGTAGTTGACGCTCGCATCCTCGCCCAGGGTCGTGGTCCGGGCTGGCAGGTCGCCGGCCGCGATCATGACGGACGCCAGGGTGAGCGCCACGAGCGATGCGATGCGGCGACGGGACGTGGAGTGATGCATACGGGCGCCTCCCGGTGAGGTGGTGCCGGGCGAAGTGCACGGCAAGACCGCTCCCGGGAGGGATCGATCAAGATTCGTACCGATGAGCGGGGGTTCAGCCGGTCGCGTGCTGGCCCTGCAGCCGCTGCTCGGCCTCGCCGAGCGCGCTGTCGGCATCGGTCACCAGCTCGGCCAGGATCTCGCGCAGCGGCTGGGTCCGCTTCACCAGCCCCACGGACTGGCCGGCCATGAGCGATCCGCGCTCCACGTTGCCATCGACGGCGCCCTCGCGCAGGCTGCCCACCCAGTACTTCTCGACCTCGTACTGGGCGTCCTGCCGGTTGAGTTCGCCCGCGTCGAGGCGCCCGAGGAGTTCGAGCTGCAGCTTGCCGAACCGGTCCATGGCCGGGTTGTTCAGCGCCCGGACGGCGACCACCGGCAGCTTGCTGGAGTACTGCGGCGTGGCGATCGCCTCGCGCGAGCGGGCCTTGATGAAGACCTCCTTGAAGCGCGCGTGCGCCGAGCACTCATCGGCCACGACGAACCGCGTGCCGAGCTGCGCACCCGACGCACCCATCAGGCCGAGGTGTCCGATCATCCGACCGGTGGCGATGCCGCCGGCGACGAAGATCGGCACCTGCGGTCCGAACTCGAACAGCACGTCCTGCAGCAGCACCGCGGTCGAGACGTGGCCGATGTGGCCGCCCGCCTCGCTACCCTCGAGGATCAGGCCGTCGGCCCCGTAGTCGATCATGCGCCGGGCGATGCTGGGGTTCGAGGCGAAGCACATCACCTTCGCGCCGCTGGCCTTGGCCTTCTCGACCTCGGTGCGCCGCGGGATGCTCCCGGCGAACACGATGTGGCTGAGCTTCGCGCTGCAGAGGATCTCCAGATGCGCCATGTAGTTCGGCGCGATGGTGATGAGGTTGGCGGCGAACGGACGGTCGGTCAGCTCCTGCGTGCGCTCGACCTCGGCCGCGAACTCGTCCGGCGGCATGTTCCCGGCGGCGAGGCAGCCGAACGCGCCGAGGTTGCTCATCAGCGACACGAGGCTGGACTCGCTGATCCAGGTCATGGCGCCGCACATGATCGGCACCTCCACCCCGAGGAATTCGCGGCCGCGGGCGAACACGCGCTCCAGGCGCGGGGTCATGGTCACCGGCTGGTGGCTGGTCATGGCGAGGCTCCTTGACGGATCGGGGACGGATCACGGGGTCCGCGGATTCCGGGGACGAGTGGGCACAATCAAGCAGGCGACCACCGGCTCAGCAAGCCGCGGTCGCCGCGATCACTGCGCCGCCGCCTCGTCCGCCGAGGCCGCTGGATAGAACTCGTTGACGGTCGGGAAATCGGCCAGCCGTCGCTGCAGGGCCGCCTGCAGGAAACGGTCGACCCACCAGAACACGTCCTGCCGGTGCACGCCCCGCTGCAGGCGCCGCATGCGCCGCGACCGCTCGTCGCGCGGCATCATCAGCGCGCGGTGCATCGCGGCCGCCATGCCGGCGATGTCGTGCGGGTTGAACATGATGGCGTCGCGGTACATCTGCGCCGCCGCCCCGGCGAACTCGCTCAGCAGGAGCACGCCCGGCTCGTCCACCTTGCACGCGCAGTACTCCTTGGCCACCAGGTTCATGCCGTCCTTCCACGACGACGCGACCAGCGCCTCGGCCGTGCGGTAGTACCCCAGCAGCTCCGGACGTGAGAGTGGCCGGTAGTAGTAGTGGACGGGCACCCACCCCGGCCGCGTGAACTCGCCGTTGATCTCGCCGACCAGCCGCTCGATCTCGTGCTTGAGCTGCTCGTAGTGCGGGATCTCCCAGCGGCTGGGCACGACGACCTGGACCAGGGTGACGTTCTCGATCATCTCGGGCTCGGAGCGCAGCATGTAGCGATAGGCCTGCAGCTTCTCGGGGATGCCCTTGGTGTAGTCGAGACGGTCGACGCCCAGGACGATCTGGCGTTCCGGGTAGTTCTCGTGCAGGTACCAGGCCCGATCGGCGACCTCCTCGGTGCTGGCGTCGCGCCGGAACCCGGTCGCGTCGATGCCGATGGGGAAGGCCCCGACCAGCACGGTCCGCGAGTCGGTCATGATCGAGGTGCGCTGACCCGAGGTGCGCACGGTCGCCATGTCGGGCAGCAGCGCGCTGACCGAGCGGGCGAAGTTGCGGCGATCGCGCTGGGTCTGGAAACCGATGATGTCGAACTGCAGCAGGTCCTCCAGCAGCTCCCGCCGCCACGGCAGCTTCATGAACACGTCGACCGGAGGGAACGGGATGTGCAGGAAGAAGCCGACGCGCTGATCGAGCCCGGCCCGGCGCAGTTTGCCGGCGACCTGCATCAGGTGGTAGTCGTGGATCCAGAGGAAGTCGTGCTCCCGCACCTGGTCGGCGATCACGTCGGTGAACCGCTGGTTGACCCGGCCGTAGACCTCCCAGGCCTCGGGCAGGAAGCGGCAACGGGAGGTCATGTCGTGGAATAGCGGCCAGAGGACCTCGTTGCTGAAGACCCGGTAGAAGAGCTGCTTCTCCTCCTCGTCGATGAACACGGGCACCAGGTCGTAGCCGGTGTCGTCCACCGCGCCGGCGATCGCCTCGCGCAGATCGTCGGTGGGCGGCTCGGTCGACCCTGGCCACCCGATCCACATGCCGCCGCGGTCGCGCAGGACCGGCGCCAGGGCCGTCACCAGTCCGCCCGAGCCGGGCGCCGCCTGCCAGGCCCCGTCTTTCCGCGTCATCACCAGCGGCAGACGATTCGAGACGATGACCAGCCTTTGTTCCGGACTCATGGTTCACTCCTCATGTCGTGTTCCCGTCGCCGTCGGCCGCCCACGAAACGGACGCGCGCACGGCGATCAGGCGACCTCGACGCGCTCGGACCTCCCCTCGAGCACCGTGTGGAACAGAGCGAGATACTCGGTGACGTGTCGGGTCAGCAGATAATTGTCTCGGACGAATTCACGCGCCCGCGTCCCCATGCGCTGGCGGGCATGGTCGTGCGCGAGCAGGTAGCGCATGCGGACGGCCGCCCCCTCGGGGGTGTCGACCAGGAACCCGGTGTGGTGGTCGTGCACCTGCAGGCGGATGCCGCCCACGTTGCCGCCGATCACCGGCTTGCCCTTCCAGAGGCCCTCGGTCACGGTCAGGCCGAAGCCCTCCCGCGTGCTCTTCTGCAGGACGATGTCGCTCGCGCGCTGCAGGGCGTTGATGGTGCGATGGGCGTCGGCCGGCAGCAGCAGGATGCGCGTGTCCGGATCCGAGCCCGCCGCCTCCTGGACCTCGCGCAGGACCTCGGCGCCCTCGGGGTCGTCGGTCGCCGTGCCGCCGGCGAGGACGAGCTGCAGGCCGGGCACGTACCGGCGCACCATCTTGCAGGCGTTGATCACGCCGACGGGGTCCTTGAACCGGTCGAACCGGCTGACCTGGGTGACGAGGAAGCGATCGGGGTCGAGGTTGAACTGCTGCCGCACCGCGTCGATCTCCTCCTGCGGCAGGTCGCAGTTCTTGTCCGCCAGCGGGTCGATGCTCGGCGGGATCAGGTAGCACGGATGCGGCAGCCGCCGCGCGAAGCTCGAGAGCGAGAAGATGCTCCCGTCGTACCCCGAGACGTGCGGGTACAGGTACTTCCAGACCGGCCGGTGCGGACGGCTCAGGTCGATGTGGCAGCGCCACACCCAGCGGCCGCGGCGCTCGGGGATCTGCCCGAGCAGCGGCGCGGGCTGCGGGTCGTGGATGACCACGATGTCCGCATCCCGGAGCGTGTCGCGCAGCTCGTCGGCATTCGCCGCGTTGACCGCCTCGTAGGCATCGAGCTGGCTCCGGGTCGGCACCACCGGGTTGCCCTGCAGCGCGTTGTGGAAGGTCTTGGTGCAGGCGTAGAACTGCTCGTCGCCGGTGATGACCTCCCAGTCGGTGTCCAGGCCGAGCTCCTGCATCAGCGGCACCATCTTGGTGAGGATCTCGGCGACCCCGCCCCCGACGCGCGTGGAGTTGACGTGCACGACCTTCAGACCGTTCAGCGACCGCGCCAGTCCGAGCAGCTGGTCGACCACGTCCTCGCCGACGACCGCGGCGTACTTGCTCAACAGCTCGCTCATGCCGCCACCTCCTGCAGCCCGCGCGCCACGGCGTCGGCGAGCTGCGCGCGCAGGCGGGCCAGCGACCCCTGGAACGGGTCGACGCCGGCCAGCTGCTGGATCAACGGCGCGAACTGCTCGTCGTCCAGGCCGATCAGCCAGGCGCGCAGGTCGTCCAGGCCATCGTCGCGGCGCCGCCGGGCGTCGACGAAGTGGTAGAACAGGGACCCCCGGCTGACCTGCCGCAGCACCTCGGGCAGCACGTGCGGATCCTCGATCCGGTACCGGGTCGGGATCACGGTGATCTCGGCCGCCAGGAAATTGAACTGCCGGTCGCGGCCCGCCCAGAGCGGCCGGTCGAGCTCGTCGAGGCGCGCCTCGACGACGTCCAGCAGCTCCTCGCGCAGGTCCTCCATGGTCGGCGGCGTCGCCGGATCGACCATCGCCAGGCGCTCGGCCAGGGTCCGGTCCCGCAGCTCGCGGCCGGCCCAGACGGCGAAGTCGTTCATGAACTCGGGGTCGTCGAAGGTCGGCCGCAGGAGCCCGCCCCAGAAGTGATAGTAGATGCTCTGGGGCTCGACCTTGAGCAGCGCATCCCTCAGCTCGCGCAGGCTCTGGACCTCGTGTCCGGTCGTGCGGGCCAGGATCGCGCAGTCCATGACGGTGAAGGCATCGGCCATCGAAAACCTCTCTTTACGGGCTTCCCCCATAACTAAATGCAACGACTTCACTTGACAAATCGAGGCGGCCATCGGAACCCCGACGGCCGCCTCCCGGATCCGCGTCAGGGCCCGTCAGGACCGCCGATCCGGCGGTTCGTCGCCCTCGGCTCCGGGCGTCGGCTCGTCGCTCGGCGGCGGCATCTCCGGGGCCGCCTGCGGCGGTGTCTCCGGTGCCGGAGGGGTTCCGGTCGTCGGCGAGGTCCCGGTCGTCGGCGAGGCCCCGGGCACCTTCGAGCTTTCGGGCGCCGGAGCGTCCTCGACCACCAGGTGGGCGGCGATCACCTCGGCGAGGTCCCGGACCGTCAGGTCGTCCTGCCGGTCGGTCTCCTTGACCGCGTCCTCGAGCATGGTCAGGCAGAAGGGGCAGCTCGAGCAGACCTCCTCCGCGCCGGTGTCGGCGGCCTCGGCGATGCGATCGTGGTTGATGCGGGTGCCGAGGTCCTCCTCCATGAACATGCGCGCGCCGCCGGCCCCGCAGCAGAAGCCCTCGCGACGCGAGCGCGGCATCTCGATCTGCTCGAGGCCGCCGACGGTGGCCAGCGCCTCGCGGGGCGCGTCGTACTCGCCGTTGTGCCGGCCCATGTAGCAGGAGTCGTGGAAGGTGATCCGACGGGCCGCCGCCTCGCTGACCTTCAGGCGGCCCTCGCGCAGGAGCGACCGCAGCAGCTGGCTGTGGTGCCAGACCTCGACGTTCTCGAGGCCGAGGTCGGGGTACTCGTTCCGGATGGTGTTGAAGCCGTGGGGACAGGCGGTGACCACCTTCTTGACCCCGTACTTCTGCATGGCCTGGATGTTCTGCTGGGCCTGCATCTGGAACAGGTACTCGTTGCCCGCGCGGCGGGTGACGTCGCCGCAGCAGCCCTCCTCGTTGCCGAGGATCGCGAAGTCGACCCCCGCAGCGTCGAGGCAGCGCACGAGCGCGCGCTGCACCGTCTGGTTGCGGCTGTCGAAGCTGCCGGCGCAGCCGACGAACAGCAGCCACTCCGCCTCCGGACGATCGCGCAGCCGGGCCACCGCGAGGTCCTCGCACCAGTCCTCGCGGGCCTGGGCGCTGGCGTTCCAGGGATTGCTGTTGGTCTCCAGGCCGCGCATCGCCGTCTGCAGCGAGGCCGGCAGCCGCGCCTCGGTCATGGCGAGGTACCGGCGCTGGTCGATGATGTTCGGCACGTGGTCGATCTGCACCGGGCAGTGCGCCATGCAGTAGCCGCAGGTCGTGCAGCCCCAGAGGACGTCCTCGTCGATGACGCCGCCGGCGAGGGTGGGCCGCTCGATCGAGTCCGCGATCGCCCTGGCCTCGGCCGTGTTGCCCTTGCTCTTGAGCCGGCCCATGGCCGAGAGCTGGTCGGCGATGCCGTACACGTGGTCACGCTCGTCGCAGATCAGCTCGCGCGGATGCAGCGGCTTGCCCGTGGTGTAGGTCGGGCAGCCGGTGTTGCAGCGGCCGCACTCGGTGCAGGTGTACATGTCGAGGATGCGCCGCCAGCTGAACTCCTCGACCTTGCCCACGCCGAAGCTCTCGGCGCCCTCGGCCATGAGCTTCTCGAGATCGAGCGTCTCCAGCTTGCCCGACGGCGTCAGGCGCTCGGTGTAGACCGCCGGCAGGGCGGTCAGCACGTGGAAGTGCTTGCCGAAGGGCAGGTAGTTCAGGAACCCGAGCACCAGGACCACGTGCAGCCAGTAGTTCACGTGGTGCCAGACGTGCAGGGCCGACTCGGACTGGCCGGCGAACAGGCCGCTCAGTGCGGTCGCCGCCCAGGCCCAGCCCTGCTCCGGATGCGCGCCGGGGAGCTGGAACTTGGCCGCGTCGCCGAGCAGGTCGGTGAGCATCAGCAGCCCGATCCAGGCCAGGATCGCCACGGCCTCGCCACTGAACTTCAGGCGTTCCGGGCGCGTCAACAGCCGGCGGGCCAGGCCGTAGACCACCGCGACGATCACGATCACCTCGAGCAGGTTGTGCAGCACGAGGTACCACTCGTTCAGGCCCGGCACGCGCCAGTCGGCATCGAACCCGCGGATGATCAGGGTGATGGTACGGAACGCGACGACGACGAAGCCGGCGAAGATCGCCGCGTGCATCCAGCCGGGGCCACGCTCGTACAGGAGCTTGCGCTGGCCGAACCCCACCTCGACGAGGGACTTCAGGCGGCGCGGCCAGTGATCGAGGCGGTCGTCGGGCTGCGCGGCGCGCAGCACGTCGAGGCGGCGGGACATCGTGGCGGTGAACAGGGCGAGCGCCGCGATGAGCAGGATGAGCATGGCGACTGGACCCATGGTGCCTCCCGGATTCGGACTGCTGGCCGGCGTGGCGACGGATGCCCCTATCATGGCTCGCGGGCGGCCCCAGGGCAAAGGACAAAAGTGGCGCCAGGCTCGCGCCAGCCGCTGAATACGCCATTTCGATCGCGCCGTGCGCGGCTGGACAATCGTGCCGGCGACCGGTACATTGCGCGGATCGGCCACGTTCTCGTCGAGGGGAGCCCCCATGGATGATGCCGCCATCAAGCAGCTGATCAACGACATGTCCCGTGTCGCCGTCGTGGGCCTGTCGCCCAAAACCGACCGGGCCAGCCACGGCATCGCCCGCTGGCTCATCGGCCTCGGCGTCGAGGTCGTCGGCGTCAACCCTGGCCACGGCTCCATCCTCGATTGCCCGGTCTACCCGGACCTTCGCGAGGTTCCCGGACCGGTGGACGTCGTCGACATCTTCCGCCGCAGCGAGACCGTGATGCCCATCGTCGAGGCCGCCGTCGAGCGCCAGGACGGGGCGGTCTGGATGCAGGAGGGCGTGGTCAACGAGGAGGCCGCCCGGATCGCGACCGAGGCCGGCCTGCCCACGGTGATGGACCGCTGCCTCTACAAGGAATGGCTGCGGCTGGCCAATGACTGAGCGCCCATCGTCGGAGGCCGCGGCCGACCTGGGGCCCGGCCCGATCCTCATCACCGGCGCCGGCGGCTTCGTCGGCCGCCATCTCACGCGTCATCTCGAGGCCGAGGGCCGGACGGTCGTCGGCTGCGATCGCGCCGCGGTCGACGGCCGCGAAGGCACGCTCGTGGTCTGGGATCTCGGCTCCCGCGAGCCCGGAGCCAGCGACAGGCTCGCCGATCTCATCGACCAGCACGCGGCGGCGGCCGTGGTCCATCTGGCCGGCCAGAGCTCGGCCGGCGCCAGCTTCGACGACCCCACCGGCACCGTCGACGCCAACCTGCTCGGCGCGCTCGAGCTGCTCGAGGCCCTCCGGGAACTCGGCTCGCGCGGCCGCCCCGTGCCGCGGGCGCTGCTGATCGGATCGGCCGAGGAGTACGGCGCCGCCGCGCGCGCCGAGGGCTGCCGCGAGGACGACCCCGTCCTGCCCATCTCGCCCTACGGCACCAGCAAGGCCGCCGCCACGCAGCTGACGGTGCAGTACCACCGTCGTTTCGGCTTGCCGGTGATCCCGGTCCGCCCCTTCTCCCACACCGGGCCGGGGCACGACGAACGCTTCGTCTTCCCCTCGTTCGCCGGGCAGATCGCCGCCATCGAGGCCGGTCGCGCCGAGCCGGTCCTGCGGGTCGGCAACCTCGCGCCCGCCCGTGACTTCCTCGACGTCCGCGACGTCGTGGCCGCATACCGCGCCCTCCTGGACCGGGGCGAGCCCGGCGTGATCTACAACGTCTGCTCCGGCTCGACATTGACGATTCGCGACGGACTGGAGATACTTCTCGGGTCGTCCACCGCCACCGTGCGTGTGGAACCCGACCCCGCACGCCAACGCCCCGTGGACATTCCGGTCCTCGTGGGCGATCCTTCGCGTTTGCGCGAAGCCACCGGCTGGACCCCTCGTGTCGACTTCCGCGACACGCTCGGCGCCCTCCTCGAGGCCGCCAGGAGGCACGTCACATGATTCGCATCTGCATGATCGGCACCGGATACGTCGGGCTGGTCTCCGGCGCGTGCATGGCCGACTTCGGCCACCGGGTCACCTGCGTGGACATCCTCCCGGAGCGCATCGCCGCCATCGAGAACGGCGACATGCCCTTCTACGAGCCCGGCCTGGACACCCTGGTGGCCAAGAACGTGGACGAGGAGCGACTGGATTTCACCACCGACCTCGCCGAGGGCATGCGCGAGGCCGACGTGGTCTTCATCGCCGTGCAGACCCCGCAGTCCGAGGGCTCGGGCGAGGCCGACCTGCAGTACGTCTGGGAGGTGGGCAAGCAGATCGGCGAGCGCCTCGACGGCTACAAGGTGATCGTCACCAAGAGCACCGTCCCGGTGGGCACCGCGCGCAAGCTGCGGACGATCATCGCCGGATCGGTTCAGCAGCCGGTCGAGTTCGACATGGCCAGCAACCCCGAGTTCCTGCGCGAGGGCTCGAGCATCGAGGACTTCATGCGGCCCGATCGCGTGGTCATCGGCACCGAGAGCGAGCGCGCCGAGAAGCTCATGCGCGAGATCTATCGCCCGCTGTATCTCCTGGACACGCCGATCGTGCACTGCCCGCGCATCGAGACGGCCGAGCTGATCAAGTACGCCAGCAACAGCTTCCTCGCCGTGAAGATCAGCTTCATCAACGAGATCGCCACGCTCGCCGACAAGGTCGGCGCCGACGTCTCCCAGGTCGCCAAGGCCATGGGTCTGGATCGCCGCATCGGAGGCAAGTTCCTGCACGCCGGCCTCGGCTACGGCGGCAGCTGCTTCCCCAAGGACACCCACGCGATCTGCCACATCGCCACCGCGCACGACGAGCGGATGTCCATCGTCGAGGCCGCCATCGCCGTCAACGCCGAGCTGCCCGCCCGCGCCGTGGCCAAGGCCCGCGAGATGCTCCCGACCTTCGGGGGCCAGACCGTGGCGCTGCTCGGCCTGAGCTTCAAGCCCAACACCGACGACATCCGCTGCGCCGGCAGCCGGCAGATCGTCCAGACGCTGCTCGACGAGGGCGCGACGTTACGCGTGCACGACCCGGTGGCCATGGACAACTTCCGCGAGGTCTATCCGGACCTCACGTACTGCAAGAACGCCTACGAGGCGTGCCAGGGCGCCGATCTGGCGTTCCTGGTGACCGAGTGGAACCAGTACCGGCAGCTGGACTTCGCCCACCTCGGCGAGATCATGCGGGGCCGCCGCTTCATGGACTGCCGCAACGTCTACTCGCACCGGCGCGCGGACGAGTTCGGCTTCGAGTACCGCAGCTTCGGCCGGCCCCAGACACCCGCAGGAGTCCAGACATGATCGATGGCGCCCACGTCAAGCCGCTCAAGGTGATTCCCGACGAGCGCGGCTTCCTCTACGAGATGCTGCGCGCGGACGACCCCTTCTACCAGCAGTTCGGACAGTGCTACCTGACCGCCGTCTACCCCGGCGTGGTCAAGGGCTGGCACTGGCACAAGCTGCAGACCGATCATTTCGTCTGCGTCAAGGGCATGGCCAAGGTCGTGCTCTACGACCGCCGCGAGGACTCGCCCACCCACGGCGAGGTGAACGAGTTCTTCATGGGCGAGCGCAACCCGATCCTGCTGGTGATCCCCCGTGGCGTCCTGCACGGCATGAAGGGCGTGGGCACCGAGACCGCGATGATCGTCAACCTGCCCACGCATCCGTACGATCACGACGACCCCGACGAGTATCGTGTCGACCCCCACGACAACGAGATCCCCTACGACTGGAATCGCAGGGATTTCTAGTCCCCGAGGGCGGACAGCCCTCGCGCGGGCCGAAAGGAACGCATGTCCGAGCAGAAGAAGCAGCGCGTCGCGCGCTACGATCTGGTGACGCCGATGCTGCCGGTCAAGGATCAGATCATGACCGACTTCGAGCAGATCCTGATGTCCGGCCAGTACATCCTCGGCGACCACTGCCGGAACCTCGAGCGCGACATGGCCGACGAGTGCGGCGTCGCCGACGCCGTGGGCGTGGCCAGCGGCTCGGAGGCCCTCTACCTCGCGCTGGCCATGGCCGGCGTGCGCCCGGGCACCGAGGTCATCACGACGCCCTACACGTTCGAGGCGACCATCGAGGCCGTGATCATGCTGCATGCGCGCCCGGTGTTCGTGGACATCCGGCCCGGCGACCTGAACATCGACCACGAGAAGATCGAGGCCGCCATCACCCCGCGTACCCGGGCGATCCTGCCGGTGCACATATTCGGCGCGCCGGCGGACATGGATCCGATCCTGGACATCGCCGAGAAGCACGACCTGCAGATGGTCGTCGACATGGCCCAGGCCTGGGGCACGCTCTACAAGGGCCGCCCCTGCGGCAGCCTCGGCCGCATGAGCACGCTCAGCTTCTACCCCACCAAGAACCTGCCGGGCATCGGCGACGGCGGCATGATCTTCTGCCGCGAGCAGGCCGACGCCGATCGCATCCGCCAGCTCCGCGGCCACAAGGCGCTCTGGATCAACAAGAACCTCTACTGCGGCTGGAACAGCCGCCTCGACGAGGTCCAGGCCATGGTGATCCGCCACCGCCTGGCGCACTTCGCCGAGGAGCAGCGCGACCGCGACCGGGTGGCCGCCATCTACGACGCGCGCATTCCCAAGCGCAACCGCCTGGCCGTCGAGGACCTCGACGATGGCACCAAGGTCACCTACCATCAGTACTGGGTCCGCTGCAAGGCGCGCGACCGCCTGCAGCACCGTCTCGACAGCGAGGGGATCGACACCGGCGTCTACTACGACCCCCCCTTGCACCATCACCCGCTGATGGAGTACTGTCGCGAGGCTGGCGAGCTGGAGATGGCCGAGGTCGCGGGCCGCGAGGTCCTGACCCTGCCGATCCACGCCGCGCTGCCGTTCGAGACGGCCGAACGCATCGCAACGCTGGTGGGCGAGTTCCTCCTGCGTCAGGAAGACGCGGCCGCGGATTGACGGAACCGCCCGGAATCGACAGGAGCGGGTCGAGGAGACCCCTTGCCGTCAAAGAGGCGGAGGCTACCCGGTGACGGCCAAGGTCGTGAGTTTCGGCTGCCTGAACACGCAGCTGGCGAAGGATCAGACCAGGATCACGCTCGACCACCTGCAGGAGGCCAATCCGCGGTTGAGCTGCAGGATGCAGGTCGTCCCGTCTCCCGTCGCCAGGGTCGCGCAGCAGGACGAACCCTTCCTCGCCGCCAGCGCCGCCGAGGTGGAATTCCTCGAGGAGCAGCTCCTCGCCGGCGAGTTCCGCCTCGCCGTGGTGCAGGCGCTCGATCTCGTGTTGCCCCTGCGCGAGGGATTGCACTTCGCGGCGGTCATCCGCCGGAGCCCGCCGTTCGACGCCTTCCTCACCCGCCAGAACGCGATCCTCGACGAGATGCCGGACGGTTCGGTGGTCGGCGTGATGAACTTCCGCTCGCGCACCCAGATGGCCGCGCTCTGGCCGAACCTCGAGTTCCAGCTGCTCCGCGGCGGCATGCAGTCGGCCCTGGAGGCCCTCCTGCGGCGCTGCGACCTCGACGGCCTCGTCGCGCCGGCAGCCGTGGCCGAGCATCTGGGCCTGCAGAGCATCGTCGCCGAGATCTTCAACCCCGAGCTGATCCTCCCCAGCGGGGGCCAGGGCACGATGGTGGTCCTGGGCCGGATGGAGGACACCGAGGCCAGCGAGCTGCTCGCGCCGATCCATTGCGAGACCACGCTGGTCGAGATGGAGGCCGAGCACGCGTTCCTGCAGCGCTTCGCGAGCGATCTCGAGCTCCCGGTGGGAGTGCTCGCACGCTGTGAGCAGGGCCGGGTGAGCATCGCCGGCGCGGTCGGCTCGTCGGCGGCGGCCACCGCCGCGATGCACGTGCGCGAGGGCAAGGCGTCCGAGGCGGCCGCCCTCGGTGTCTCCCTCGCCGAGGACCTGCTGCAGAACGGCGCGGCGCTGGTCGGCCTGCTGGAGGCCGAGTTCCCCGACGGCGTGCCGGGCGACGAGGACGAGGTCGAGCCGCCCGTCGATCCGGACGTGGAGATCCTGCGGGAGCTGGCGGCGCACGACGAATCGACCGATTTCGAGGACGACTGACCCGGCCGGTCCGCCGCGCGGCTCAGGTCGTCGCGGCGTCCGGCCGCAGCGCCGCCGCCATGCGCGCCGCCGCGAACGGGTCGCGCATCTGCGCCGTGCCCACCTGCACCGCCGCGCAGCCCAGCGCGAAGAAGCGCAGGGCGTCGTCGGCGGTCTCGATGCCGCCGATCCCGATCACGGGCACGCCCACCTGACGGATGATCTCATCGCACTTGGCCAGGGCGATGGGCCGGATCGCCGGCCCGGAGTATCCACCGAAGCGCCGCGGCAGCACCGGCTGGCCGGTCTCGAGGTCGATGTCCAGACCGAGGACGGTGTTGATGGCGGCGATGGCGTCGCAGCCCGCCTCCGCCGCGGCCGCGGCCAGCGGGGCGATCTGCGCCACGTTGGGCGTCAGCTTGGCGATCAGGAGCCGGTCAGGAAGGTGCGGCCGCGCGGCCGCCACGCACTCGGCGACGGTCGCGGGTGAGCTCCCGAAATCGTGGCCGCCCTCGGCCACGTTCGGGCAGCTCAGGTTCAGCTCGACGCCGTGCCAGTGCACGAAGCCACGGCCGACCTCGGCCAGCCGCTCGCACATGGGTCCGAACTCGTCCGGACGGGTCGCGGCCAGGCTGACGACCGTCGGCACGCCCCGCTCCTCCAGCGCCGGCAGCACCGCCTCGACGAACTCCGCATGGCCCACGTTCTCCAGGCCGATGCTGTTGATCGCGCCGTGCTCCAGCTCGACCAGGCGCGGCATCGGGTTGCCCGACCGCGGCTGCGGCGTGACCGTCTTGGTCACGACGGCGCCGATCCCAGCGTAGGGGGACCCGACATCGAGGCTGCGGATGTCGTGGCCGCTCAGCCCGTAGGCGAAACAGCCGGAGGCAGTCCAGATGCGCCCGGGCAGCTCGCGCGGGCCGATGCGCACCGGCTGCGTGGGGTCGGTCCGCCACCAGATGGGCAACGTCATGCCACACCCCCGTGGCTGGCGCCGAGGCGGTCCCAGTCCAGCGTCGCCGCGTCGAACACCGGCCCCTCCTCGCAGCTGGTCGCGTTGCGCCATCCAGCCAGATCGTCGCTCAGCACCGGCACCACGCACCCCTTGCAGACCCCGTAGCCGCAGCCCATGTGCTCCTCGAGCGAGACCTCGCACGGCCATCCCCGGTCGCGGGCCAGCTTGGCCGCTGCCCGCAGCAAGGGCGTCGGGCCGCACGCCAGGACCAGACGCGGGCCGTCGTATGCGGCGAGCAGCTCGGTCGCGAGTCCGGTCACCAGCCCCTCGTGGGCCTGACGCCCCGGTGGAACGCCATCGGCCCGGTCGACGCTCACGTGCCAGCGGTCGTCGAGCAGGGACCACGGCACGTCACCGCCGTCGCGCCCCCCGAAGCAGATCAGGTCGTCCGGTCGTTTATGCGCCTCGGCCCAGGCGTGCAGCGGCGGCAGGCCGACGCCTCCGGCCAGCACCAGGGCGGGCGGCGTATCGGCGTCGGGGCGGAGGAAGGGCCGACCCAGGGGGCCGAGGCAGTCCACCGCATCGCCCTCGCGCAACGCCGCCATCAGGGCGGTGCCGCGGCCGACGACGCGATACAGGAAGCTCATGGTCTCACCGTCGGCTGCGAAGATGCTGAACGGACGCCGGAAGACGAGCTGGCCAGGGCCGGTGAGGTTGAGCATGGCGAACTGTCCGGGTCGGAATCCGACGGTCCGCGGCAGCGCCACGTCCAGCCGCAACAGGCCCGTGGAGACCGGCTCGTTCGCCGTCACCCGGCCGGTCAGGTCCCAGGGGGTCGGGGTCACAGGTCCCATGAGCGACTCTTCTTCTTCTCGGGTTCCTCGGTCGCACGCGGCGGCGCCTCGCCCTCGGCGGTCACGGCGGAGTCGGCAGCGGCGGCACCGAGGCTGTCCGGCGGCGAGGTCACCGGCTCCGGTGGCGTGGTGTCCGTCGCGGTCGTCTCCGGCGGCGCGGGCCGCAGGTGCTCCGGCAGGAGATCGAACTCCGTGATCCCGGTGGCCGGCTCCACCGGCGCCGTCTCGGGCGACGGATCCGGGGACGCCGACGCGCCGGCCGGGCCGGCCGACACCGGTGCGGCGGCCGCGGCCGGAACGGCCAGATCGCCGATCCCCGTCGTGTCGGCGGCCGCCCGCGCCGCCGCCTCCGCGGCACGCCGTTCCTCGAGCGCCAGCAGCGCGGCCTCCGGCGGCGGGTAGACGATGTTGTCGCGGCGCTTCAGGAACACCTTGCGTCGCCGCAGCCCCGTGCCCAGCGTGCCACGGCGCTCGCCATCGGCCGCCAGACCCATCTCCGCAGCGAGGCTGCTGTCGGTACGGGCGAGCTCGAGCTCGGCCTCCTTCCGCTCGAGCAGGAAGGCGAGCAGGTCGGCCGAGGCCCCCTCGCGCGCCCGGTACGCCTGCGCCGACTCGGGGTACCTCTGCTGCAGCCGGTCGCGGTAGATCGCCGCCGAGTCGGGCTGATCGAACCATTGCTCGTGCACCAGGAGCGCACCGTACAGCGCGCGGGGCGCGACCGTGCTGTCGGCCGCCGTGTCGGCCGCGACCGAGGCGTACAGGTCGAGCGCCTCCCGCGGTCGATCGAAGCCGAAGAGAAGCGAGTTGGCCTTGATCAGGCGCAGGTTCGCCGCCCGTGGCGGATCGGCGTCGGGCAGCTGGCCCTCGGCCGCGAGGTAGTCCTTGACCGTCTCCAGGATCAGGCGCGTGCCGTCGATGTCCTCGAGCAGGTCGCCACCACCGATGGCCTGCTGGAACGACTCGCGCGCCTCCTCCAGCTCGCCCTTCTCGAGGTACGCGTACCCCATCAGGTCGGCCCGGACCGGCTTGACGTCTCGCGTGAGCTGATCCTCGGGCATCGATTCGAGCATGGCCAGGCCGCCGTCGATGTCGCCCTGGGCCATCAGGTTCTCGGCCTCGACGAGGGTGACGTCGCCGAGCAGGTCGTAGATCTGGGCCTCGTTCTTCAGGTCGGCGACGATCCGCTCGACGCGCTCGTGCTCGCCGGTGCGGACGCGGCAGCGCGCCTCGAGCAGGCGAGCCCGGAAGACGCGATCGGCGAGGGTCGAGCGCTCCTGCACGTCGGTGAGCACCTCGGCCGCCTCCTCGTACCGCTCCAGTTCCCACAGGGCCTCGGCCAGTCGCAGGCTGCTGTCGTCCCAGTCCTCGGCCTCGGGAAACCGTTCCAGGAAGAGGCTGTAGGCCGAGACCGCGTCCTCCCAGTCCTCCAGGGCGAACGCATTGTCGCCGCTGGCGCGCAGAGCCTCGGACTGGAAGCGGCTCTCGGGGTACTGGGTCTCCAGACGGGTGAGGTACTCCTGGCTGCGGCTCGCGTTGCCGAGCATCAGGTAGTTGACCGCCTGCAGGAACAGCGCCTCCTCCATGAACTCGTTGCTCGGGAAGTTGACGAAGAGCTGATCGAGCCGACGGATCGACTCGCGGTAGCTCGCCAGCCGCTGATACGACTTGCCCATCAGGAAGAGCGTATCGTCGGTCAGGCCGTGACCGGGGTAGTTGCGCAGCAGCTTCTTCGACTTCTCGACCGCGAGCATGTACTTCTGGCGCTGCGCCCGCGACGCGGCCTCGACGTCGGTCCCCTCGCGGATGGCCTCCTCGCGGGCGCGCTCGGCCTCCTCGAAGGCCGTCTCGGCGTTGTAGAAGGTGTTGTAACGGGCGCATCCGCCGGCGGCCAGCAGCGCGGCGACGATCACGACCACGCCACCGGCCAGCGCACGCCGCCATCGCACCGGATGCGGTCGGCGCGCGGAGGCCGGAGGGGTCGAGGGCGTCGGCGGGGTCGGCACGGCACGCTGCCTTTCGCCCACAGGATTCAGGGGGGTCCTGCAGCGCTGGGGTTCAGGCGGGAAACCGCCGCGCGCGGCGGCGGTTCCCACGATCTCAGGTCAGGCTAGGCTCGGTGGCCCGCCAGGTCAACCGGCCCCGCATGAACGTGGCCATCACCCGACCGCGCAGTCGATCTCCCAGGAAGCAGGAGTTCTCGCTCCGTCCGTGGAGGGTCGTCGCGTCGACGGTCCACTCGCCGGACGGGTCCAGGAGCACGAAATCGGCCTCGGCCCCGTCCTCGAGGCTTCCCAGCGGCAGGCCGAGGACACGCGCGGGCCGCTCGCTGAAGCAGGCGATCAGCTGCCCGAGATCGAGCCGCCCCTCCTCGACGAGGTAGGTCACGCCGACGGCGAAGGCGGTCTCCAGGCCGATCACCCCGAACGGCGCCTGGTCGAACTGCAGCTCCTTCTCCGTGGCCGTGTGCGGCGCATGGTCGGTGGCGATGCAATCGATGGTGCCGTCGGCCAGCCCGTCGGCCACCGCCGCCACGTCGTCGGTCTCCCGCAGCGGCGGGTTCATCTTGAACCGCGGCGAGTAGTCGCGGCACCGGCTGTGGTCGAGACTGAAGTGGTGCGGCGTGGCCTCGGCGGTGACGTTGATGCCGTCGGCCTTGGCACGCCGGATGATGTCGACCGCACCCCTGGTCGAGACGTGGCAGACGTGCAGGTGGCCGCCGCTGGCGCGCGCGAGCTCGATGTCCCGGAACACGGCCGCGTCCTCGCCCGCCCGCGCCATGCCCGTCAGGCCGAGGCGGGTCGACCAGTACCCGCCGTGCATGCAGCCCGAGCCGACGATCGACCGGTCCTCGGCGTGGCTCATGATCGGCACGCCGAGCAGGTTGCCGTACTTGAGCGCCGCGGCCATGAGCTTGCCGTTCTCGATGGGCGAGCCGTCGTCGGTGAACGCGCGCGCCCCCGCCTCGACCATCGCGCCCAGCTCGGCCAGGCCCTGGCCCTGGCGTCCGATCGAGACCGCACCGGCCGGCAGCACCCGGCACAGGCCGGCCTCGTTGCCGCGGTCGATCACGTAGCGCACCAGGCCCGGATTGTCGATGGTCGGGTCGGTGTTGGGCATCGTCACCACCGTGGTGAACCCGCCCGCCGCGGCCGCCCGGCTGCCGGTGGCCACCGTCTCCTTCTCCTCCTCGCCGGGCTCGCGGAAGTGCACGTGCGTGTCGATGAACCCCGGAGCGAGGATCAACCCGTCGGCCTCCAGCACCGGCAGACCCTCGGCGGTGGGCTTGCCCACCCCGAGCGCCTCGACGCGCCCCTTCTTGACGTGCAGGTAGCCCTTGCGGGCGGCGATCTTGCCGCCGCGGGCGAGCTTGACCCCGGTCACCAGGTACTCGGCGGGGATCCGCTGCCAGCTCCACTCCATGTCGTCTCCTCCTAGGCCGCCTCGCCGGACGCGAGCGCGCCGGGGTCGCCGCCGGACAGCAGATAGATGAGGGCCATGCGCACGGCCACGCCGTTGGCCACCTGATCGAGGATCACCTGGCGCGGGCCGTCGGCAACCTCGCTGGAGATCTCCACGTTGCGGTTCATCGGGCCGGGATGCATGACGAAGGCCTCGGGCTTCAGCCCGCGCACCACGTCCTCGGTGATCCCGTACATGCGGTGGTACTCGCGATTGCTGGGGAAATCGCCCCCCGCGCCGCGCTCGAGCTGGATGCGCAGGACGTTCAGCACGTCCGCCTGCGCGACGGCCTTCTTCAGGTCGTACTCGACCGTCACGCCCATGCGGGCGATGTTGCCCGGCACCATGGTGGGCGGGCCGCAGACGGTGACCTCGGCGCCCAGCTTGTTCAGGCCCCAGATGTTCGAGCGCGCGACGCGGCTGTGGGCGATGTCCCCGATGATGGTGACCTTCTTGCCCCGCATGTCGCCGAGCCGCTGGTGCATGGTCATGATGTCCAGCAGGCCCTGCGTCGGGTGCTCATGACAGCCATCGCCGGCGTTGATCACCGGGCAGGCGAGCACGCGCGACAGGTACTGCGCCGCGCCGCTCGAGCCGTGACGGACCACGAGCATGTCGATCTTCATGGCCGCCAGGTTCTCGGCCGTATCGCGCAGGGTCTCGCCCTTGGAGAAGCTGCTGGTGGCCACCGAGAAGTTGACGATGTCGGCCGACAGGCGCTTCTCGGCCAGCTCGAAGCTGATGCGCGTGCGCGTGCTCGGCTCGTGGAAGAAGTTGACCACCGTCCGGCCACGCATGATCGGCACCGAACGCACCGGTCGGTCGAACACCGCCCGGAACCGGGAGGCGATGTCCAGCACGAGGAGGATCTCTTCGGCCGACATGTCCTCGAGTCCCAGGACGTCCTTGCGCTGCAGGCTCATCG
Source organism: bacterium (assembly GCA_014730255.1). Lineage (GTDB taxonomy): Bacteria > Krumholzibacteriota > Krumholzibacteriia > LZORAL124-64-63 > LZORAL124-64-63 > Glo-17. The sequence continues at coordinate 19,801 of WJIQ01000186.1, forward strand.
CTCGCCGACCTCCCCGACCACGACCTCCATCGTGTCGTCGAAGCCGCGGACCTTGACCTTGATGACCTCCTTCTGCGAGGTCGGCACGTTCTTGCCCACGTAGTCGGGCCGGATCGGCAGCTCGCGGTGGCCACGGTCGACGAGGACGGCGAGCTGGATCGCACGCGGCCGGCCCCAGTCCATGATCACGTCGAGCGCCGCGCGCACGGTGCGGCCGGTGTACAGCACGTCGTCGACCAGGATGACCACCTTGTCGGTCACGTCGAAGGGCATCTCCGTGGTGGCCACCCGCGGCGTGGGGCCGACCTTGGAGAGGTCGTCGCGGTAGAAGGTGATGTCGATCGAGCCCATGGGGACCTCGCCCCCCTCGACCGCCTTGATCGCGTCGCGCAGCAGGCCCGCCAGGGGCACGCCGCGGCGCTGCACGCCCAGGAGCACGAGGTCCTGGATCCCGCCGCTGGCCTCGAGGATCTCGTGCGCCATGCGCTTGATCGCACGGGTCATCTCGTCCTCGTTCATGATCACGGCCTTCTCGGTGAAGCTCATGGTTCTCCTCGTCTCTGGAGCTGCGCGAGGTCGTCGCGGCCTGATTCCGGCCCGCCCATGAAAAAGCGACCCGTGCCCCGGGAGCTCGAAACGCCCGATCCGCGCAGGGGTCGCCCTGGGTGTCGCCGCCTCCTCTTCGGGCCTCTCCGGACCACGTTAAAAAGGACCTGGACGCCGCGAAGATAGCAGGGCGCCGGACCGCTGGCAAGCCGGACACGGTCGGCGCTCGGCGGTCATCCGGCCGCCGGGACGCGATGCAGCCGGCAACCGCAGGCGGTGAGGAACGCCTCGTCGTGCGAGGCGATCACCACCGCCGCCGTCGGCGGGAGCCGATCGAGCAAGCGCCAGACCCGATCCCGGCCGTCGGCGTCGAGCGCCGCGGTGGGCTCGTCGAGCAGGATGACCGGGCGGCCGGAGCCCGTGGCGAGGGCCAGGGCCACGCGGCGACGCTGCCCGCCGGACAGCGCGTGGGGCGAACTCTCCGCCAGTTCGGCGCCGAGCCCGGCGTCGGCGAGCACCCGGCCCGCGTCCAGCCCGCCGATCGCGGCCTCGGCGGCCACGGTGCCGGCCGCCATCATGTACTCGGGGAACTGCGGCGCGAGGGCGACCAGGCCATGGTCCAGATCGGGCCGGCCGCGCCGGTAGAGCCGCCGTCCGCCGATGCGGACCTCGCCGCGATCGGGAGGACGCAGCCCGGCCATGATCGCCAGCAGGGTGCTCTTGCCACAGCCGTTGGGGCCGGTCAGGCCGACCCTCTCGCCCGCGTGCACGCGCAGGTCGACGCCGTCCAGGCCCCCGCGATGGAACGCGCAGGCCACGCCCGTGAGCTCGATGGCCACGCCGGCGCCGGCGGCCGGCTCCCGCGGTGGACGCCGGCCCGGAAGGTCGCGCCACAGCGTTCCGGCCGCCGGATCGTCGACGATGGCACCGGCCTCGCCGCTGGCGACGACCCGCCCCTGGTCCAGCACGAGCGCCCGGTCGCAGGAGCGCACGTCGTCGCGGTCCTGCGTCGCCCAGATCATGGCCTGCGGCCAGTCCGCCAGGCGTCGGCGCAGCCAGCGCGCCTGCTCGGGATCCTGCAGGCTGGTCGGCTCGTCGAGGAGCAGGAGATCGGGCGCATGCGAGAGGACGGTCACCAGCTGCAGGCGCTGCTTCTGCCCGGCGGACAGGAGCCGCGGATCGACCCCGGCGAGGTCGGCCAGCCCCGCCTCGGCGAGCCAGGGCTCGGCCGGACGGTCCGGCTGCCCGAGCGCGAATTCACCGGCGACGGTGCTGGCGACGAACTGCTCGTCGGGATCCTGGCACACCAGTCCGACGCGCCGGCCGGCGACCACGCCGGGCTCGGCGAGGTGGCTGAGCAGGGAGGTCTTGCCCGACCCGTTGCCCCCCAGCAGGGCCAGGCGCTCGCCATCGCCGAGCCGCAGGTGCAGGCCCTCGATCACCGGGCGCGCCCCCCGCGGGCCGTCGCGCAGCAGCGTCAGATCCGAGAGCTCGAGCACGTCAGCGTCCCAGCAACCGCGACCTCAGGCGACGTGCCTCGGCGGCCCACGGGCTGTCCGGATCGAGCGTGAGGTACGCGTCCCAGGCCGCGAGCGCCTCCTCGCGCCGGCCGGCCTCCTGGAGCGCGCGGGCGTGGCCGAAGGCGGAGCGCCGGTGGTCCGGGTGCCGGGCGAGCACGTCGGCGAACGCCACGGCCGCCTCGTCGTAACGGGTCTGATGGAAGAGCGCGTTGCCCAGGGCGAACCCGTAATCGGCCTCGTCGGGCCGCGTGGCGACCAGCGGGGCGAGCATCTCCGCGGCCCCCTCGTGGCGGCCGCGCTTGATCAGCACCAGCGCCAGGTTGTAGCTGGCGCGTTCCATCCCCGGCGCCGTGCGCAGGGCCAGGCGGAACTGCCGTTCGGCGGCCTCGAAATCGCCCTGTTCCATGGCCGCCACCCCGCGGTTGTACGGGGCGAGCGCGGCCTGCCGGCGCCGCACCTCGGCCACCTCGTCCCGCTCCAGGGGGATGCGCAGGACCGACCCCGGTGCCAGCCGCGCGTTCACGCCGACGCCGTTGACGGCGGCCAGCTCGCCGGCACGACCGGGATCGCCGTAGTAGAGATCGGCGATCCGCGCCAGGGTCTCGCCCGCCTGGACCGGATGCTGGAGCACCTCGACCGGCGGCGGCGGCGGCGGCAGGACCGGCCCGGTCTCGACCGGTGGCGACGGCGATCCGCAGGCCCCGAGGCCCGCCACGAGGGCCAGCAGCGGCCAGAGAGACCATGACCACGTCCGGCCGCTCCGGGGCCTCGCCATCGACCGGGATCTCACGACGCACGCTCCTCGGGTTCATGGTCGGGCAACCGGCGGGGGTCGCCCGCCCGTCGGGTGTCGTCGAGCACGGCGATCATGCCGGCGCTCGATTCCTCGGCGAACAATCGCCTGCGGAGGGCCGCCGCACCCGGATAGCCGCGGAAACAGCGCGCGAGATGCTTGCGGACGACCAGGCTGCCCGTCCGCTCGCCCCGCTGCGCGACCTCCAGGCGGATGTGCCGGGCCATGGTCTCGCAGATCTCGTCGAACGAGGGCGCGGCCCACGGCCGGCCGCCCTCGGCGGCGGTCATCTGGCCGAAGATCCACGGGTTGCCGATGGCCGCGCGCGCGACCATGACGCCATGGCATCGCGTGTGGGCGACCATCGCCCGGCAGCTCGCACCGTCGACCACGTCGCCGTTGCCCACGACCGGGATCTCCAGGGCCTCGACCAGCCGGGCGATGGTATCCCAGTTCGCCTCGCCCTTGTACTTCTGATTGCGCGTGCGTCCGTGCAGGGTGACCCACACGCAACCCAGCTCCTCGAGCAGCCGGCCGACCTCCTCGTAGTTCAGGCTCGTCTCGTCCCAGCCGGTGCGGAACTTGGCGCTGACGGGCACCGGGCCGGCCGCGGCGACCACCGCGCGCACGATCCGCTCCAGCCGGGGCACGTCCGCCAGCAGCGCCGAGCCGCCGCACTTCTTGACCACCTTCTTGGCCGGGCAGCCGAAGTTGAGATCGAGGACGTCCATGCGACGGCCGCGCGCGACGAGCAGCTCGGTGGCCGCGCCCATGGCCCCGGGGTCGTCGCCGAAGATCTGGATGCCGACCCGGCCCGGCTCGCCCTCGGTGTCGATCAGGGCCCAGGTCTGCTCGTTCTCGTGATAGAGGCCGCTCGCCGACGTGAACTCGCAGAAGCCCATGTCCGCGCCGTGGTCGCGGCAGATCGTCCGGAACGGACGATCGGTGACGCCCGCCATGGGCGACAGCAGGTGGCGCACCTCGGCGAACCAGGGGATGCGCGGATCGAGGCGGACGGGCTTGCGGAGCGGCAACGGGACCTCCAGCGGCGTCGGGATCTCCGGGCCAAGATAGTCACGCCAGACCCGCGTGGGCCAGCGGCCATCTTGTCCGCCGGTGCTGACTATGATATGATCTCTTCGAGACGCGGCGGCGCGCGACACGAGCGGCCACCGTCATCGCCCCCCTCACTCGAAGGAGCCCTCCATGAAGAAGTTAATGCTCCTGCTCGCCATCGTGGCCCTGGCGTCACTGAGCCTCGCCGCCGACGAGGGCATCGTCGGCAAGAAGGGCCAGACCCTGCCATACGTCGATCAGCCCGCCGCACCGGCCGGCGGCACCCGCGCCGACGTCGAGTACAGCACCACCGGCACCATGGACGAGCCCGCCACCACCGGCGGCTCCAGCGACGGCTGGGGAAGCCACTTCATCGCCGCCTGGGCCAACCTGTCCGGCCAGGACGTCTACGTGGTCGAGTTCGGCTGGCCGTGCGGCGGCCCCGGGCCGGTCGACTGGGTGGTCTGGCTGACCGACGGCGGCATGCCCGGCTCGCCCGGCACCCAGACCTTCACCGGCCAGTTCACCCCGACGGGCAGCGACCCGGACGAGCTGCCCCCCAGCCAGTACAGCTACATCGACGTCAGCACCGCGGGCGTGGTCGTCCCGCCGGACATGGTCATGTACTTCGGCTACGAGAACCCCGGCATCGGCGGCCAGATCGACTTCAACGGCACCGACACCTGGGCCTGGTACGAGGGCATGTGGGATCCCGACCAGGGCTGGGGCCGGACGGCCGTCCTGCAGTTCAAGGGCAACTACGACACGGTCGCCACCGAGCCGACGAGCCTGAGCCGCGTCAAGGCGCTCTTCCGCTGACCTCCGGTCCCCCGACGGTGCGGGCCCGGTCCATCTGGACCGGGCCCGTTCCCGTCTCGGCGTCGGTGGCGACTACTTGTACTGGCGGAACAGATCCCCCAGCTCGTCGTAGCGTCCGGACCGCTCCTCGAGATCGTCGAGTCGGCGGTGGATCGTCGGCCGGTGGTCCTCGTACACCACGCCGGTGTAGAAGGTCCCGGTGTCCATGGCCATCTCCATGCCCTTGAGCCGGTCGCTGGTGTCCCAGTCGTCGGGCAGGGGCTGGACGATCTCGTTCATCGTCTTGAAGGTGACCTGCTTGTTCATGGAGACGCACGGCGAGTAGATGTGCAGCACCGAGAAGCCCTCGTGCTTCAGGGCACGGGTGAAGAGCTCCTTGAGGACCTTCGGCTTGCCGCTGTACCCGCGGGCGACGAAGCTCGCGTCGTACGCCAGCATCATCAGCAGCGGGTTGACCGGGTCCTCGAGATAGGCGTAGGGCGCCGTCTTCGAGGTCATGTCCAGCGGCGACGTCGGGCTCGACTGGCCCTTGGTCAGGCCGTAGATGCTGTTGTCGATCAGGATGTAGGTCATGTCGATGTTCTTGCGGCACACGTGCGCGACGTGCCCGCCGCCGATGCCCAGGCCGTCGCCGTCGCCGCCGACGGCGACCACGGCCAGGTCCGGGTTGGCGATCTTCACCCCCGCGGCCGTCGGCAGCGCACGCCCATGCACGCCGTGGAAGCCGTAGGTGTTGCAGAAGTAGGGGAAGCGGCCCGAACAGCCGATGCCCGAGACGATGACCGTGTCCTTGGGCTGGGCCTGGATCTCGGCCAGCGCCTGGTAGAACGGCGTGATCACGCCGTAGTCGCCGCAGCCCGAGCACCAGATGGGCTTGAGGTCGCTCTTGTAGTCGGCAACCTTCAGCGCGGTGTCGGTGGTCATCACAGCTCCTCCTTGATGGCGCCGACGAGCTCCTCGGCGGTGAAGGGCACGCCGTGGGCCTTGTGGATCTCGATCGGCTTGATGCCGAACTTGCCCTTGAGGAAGTGGGCGTACTGGCCGGTGTAGTTCTCCTCGGGCACGATCAGCTTCTTCAACGGGCCGAGGAACTGGCGGATCCGCCACTCCGGCAGCGGCGAGAGGATCCGCGGGTGCAGGTGCGCGACGCGCACGCCGGTGTCGGCCTCGATCTGCTCGATGGCCTCGGTGATGGCGCCGTAAGTGCTGCCCCAGCCGATGATGCCGACCTCGACGCCCTCGGGCTCCTCCTCCTCGACGTGGCTCTGCTGGACCACGCGACGGCCGAGGGCGGTGAGCTTGCGGAACCGCTTGGCGGTCATCAGCTCGTGGTTCGCCGGCGTGTAGTTGGGTGCGCCCTTGGGGGTGTGCTCCAGGCCGGTGCTCATGTACATCAGCTCGTGCACGCCCGGGATGGGCATCGGGCTGATGCCGTTCTCGGTGTCGGCGTAGCGCTCGAAGGTCTCCGGATCGGTATCCAGCGGCGGGGCGAGGCGCTCGCCCAGCTCGACGTCGGTCAGGTCCGGCGTGTCGATGTTCTGGCTGGTGTAGGCCAGGGCCTGATCGGTCAGCACGATCACCGGGATCTGGTACTTCTCGGCGATGCGCACCGCGCGCACGGTCTGCCAGAAGCAGTCGTAGATGTCCAGCGGCGCCATGATGCAGCGCGGCGACTCGCCGCTCGTGCCGTAGATGGCGAACTTGAGGTCGGACTGCTCGGTCTTGGTCGGCATGCCGGTGCTCGGCCCGCCGCGCATCACGTTGATGATAGTGATGGGGCACTCGGTCATCGCGGCGAGGTTCAGCGTCTCGCTCATCAGCGACAGGCCCGGACCGCTGGTCGCGGTCAGGACCCGCTTGCCGGCGAAGCTGGCGCCGATGCCGGCGGCGAGGCTGGCGATCTCGTCCTCGAACTGCACGGCCTTGCCGCCGAAGCGGGGCAGCTCGCGGCAGAGGAACTCGAAGATCGGCGTCGCCGGGGTGATCGGGTAGCCGGGCACGAAGTCCACGCCGGCGGCGATGGCGCCCATGGCGCAGGCCTCGTTGCCGTTGACCAGGATCTGGTCGCGGTCGGGGATCCGGTTGAAGGGCTTGCGGATCTCGGCCATGTGCTGCAGCGCGTACGTGTGGCCGGCCTCGATCGCACCCTGGTTCATGCGGACGACGTCCTCGCCCTTGGTGCCGAAGTGCTCGCCGGCGAGGGTCTTGCCATACTCGACCGGGACATCGAACACCGCGAGCAGCGCGCCCATGGCGACCATGTTCTTGGCGCGACTCGCGCCCGTGGCCTCGTTGGAGATCGCATCGAGCGGGAGCTCGATACGGCGGCGGCCACCGAGGCGGTCGTCGATCTTCACGAAGGCGGGGTCGTACAGCAGCACCCCGTCGCTCTTGATGTTGCCGACGTAGGCATCGTAGGCGTTGTGGTTGATCGCGCAGAGCACGTCGACCGACTGGCTCAGCGAGCGCGCCGGGCCGTCGCTGCCGCGGAGCTGGAACATGGCCAGCCCGCCGCGGATCTCGGCCGGAAACGTACGAAACGCGTGGATGTTGAGACCTCCACGCGCCACGGCCCTGGACAGGATTTCACCACAGGAGATGACGCCTTCGCCACCCTCGCCGCCAATCCTGACGACCAGATCGTGGGTAGCCACCTTGAACCTCCATGGTTCGCCGTTTCGGCAGGGAGCCGGCGGACCGCACCGCATCGTCCAGTGCACGGCTTTTCCCCGCAGCTCAGTTCGGCTAAAGTAAGTACCCGCCTTCGGGCGAATCAATGAAAACGCGGACCAGGGAATCGTTTTTTGCCCAACAACCACCACGTCTGCCTGATCGACTCGCTGCGCGGCCTCGGCGGTGCCGAGCTCTGGTTCCTCGACGCCGCCCGCGGCCTGCGCGAACGCGGTGTCCGGACCACGCTGGTCGTCCAGCCGCACAGCGCGCTCGCCACGCGCGCCGCCGAGATGGGACAGGATCACCGGACCGTCTCCATCCGTTTCGACGGCGCGCCGTGGACCTTGAGCAAGCTCGTCCGCCTCTTCCGCGCCGAGCGCGCGACCGCGCTGGTGTGCAACCTGACCAAGGATCTCAAGGCTGCCGGGACCGCCGGCCTGATCGCCGGCGTGCCCGTGCGCCTGGCCAGCCGCGAGAGCGACTTCCCGCTCAAGAGCAAGGGCTACTACCGCTGGTACTTCCGTCGCGCGGCGACCGGCGTGCTGGTCAACAGCGAGGCCACGCGGCGCACGGTGCTCGCGAGCGCCCCCTGGCTCGACCCCTCGCGGGTGCACCTCCTGTACAAGGGCATCGACCTCGGCCGGTTCGCGCCGCGTCCCGATCACGCGCCCGACCCCGGACCGGTCGTGGGCTTCGCCGGGCAGCTCATCGAACGCAAGGGCATCGAGGCGCTCATGGCCGCCTGGTCGCGGCTGGAGGCCGAGGAGTGGTCGACCCCGCCGCGCCTCGTCCTCGTCGGCGACGGGCCCCTGCGCGATCGGTTGCTGACCTGGCGAGCCGCGCTGCGGCGACCCGATCACGTCGAGGTGCGCGGCTTCACCGACGACGTCCCCGCCCTCTGGCGCGCCTGCCGCTGCGCCGTGCTGCCCTCGCGGGCCGAGGGCTTCGGGCTGGCCGCGGCCGAGGCGGCCGCCTGCGGCCTGCCGGTGGTGGCCACGCGGACGAGCAGCCTGCCCGAACTGGTCGAGGACGGTCGCACCGGACTGCTCGTCGCGGTCGACGAGCCGGCCGCGCTCGCCGCCGCCCTCGGCGATCTCTTGCGCGATCCGGCCCGGTGCCGCACCCTCGGCGAGGCCGGCCGCGCCCTCGTCGCCGACCGCTTCGACCACCAGCGCACGCTCGACCGGCTGCAGGCGCTGGTCTGTCCGGAGGAGTCCTCATGACCGTCATCCGTGCCGCCGTCGTCCAGACCGACCCCCGCTTCGGCGAGGTCGAGACCAACATCGCCGCCGCGCTCGCCGCCGTCCCCGGCGATGCGGACCTCGCCGTCCTGCCCGAGCTGTTCGCCACCGGCTACCAGTTCAGGAGCCGCGACGAGCTCGCGTCGCTGGCCGAGCCGATCCCCGATGGGCCGACGTGCCGGGCCCTGGCCGACCACGCGGCGGCCACCGATACGACCCTGGTGGCGGGCCTCGCCGAGCGCGACGGCGACCGGCTCTACAACAGCGCCGTCCTCGTCCGCCCCGATGGCTCGATCGAGCGCTTCCGCAAGGTCCATCTGTTCTGGGACGAGAAGCTGGTCTTCGACGCCGGCGACCTCGGCTTCCCGGTGTTCGAGGCCTGCGGCACGACGGTGGGCCTGATGGTCTGCTTCGACTGGCTCTTCCCCGAGGCCACGGGCAGCCTGGCGCGGCGCGGTGCGCGCATCATCGCCCATCCCAGCAACCTGGTCCTCTCCCACTGCCCCGACGCCATGCCCGTGCGCGCGCTGGAGAACCGGGTGTTCACCCTGACGGCCAACCGCGTCGGCACCGAGCACCGCACCGGCACCGAGCTGCGGTTCATCGGCCGCAGCACCATCTGCTCGCCGCGGTTCGAGGTGCTCGGCCAGGCCTCGCCCCTCGGGGCGGAGACGGTCACCGCCGGGCTCGATCTCGACCTCTGCGACCCCTGGCTCTCGCCACGCAACCACGTGATCGAGGACCGCCGGCCGGACCAGTACCTGATCTAGCGGGGTAAACGCCATGCCCACCGTCGCCGTCGTGTCTGGTGAGAACCGGAGGAGGTGACGGCGATGACGACCTCGAACCATCAGCGGGACCGGGACCTCGCGGAACGAGCCGCCGGCGGCGACGAACGCGCCTGGCGCGAGATCTACGAGGAGACCTGCCAGCCCCTGTTCAACACCCTCTGCTTCCAGACCGGCCATCGCGAGACCGCGCGCGACCTGCTGCAGGAGACCTACCTCAAGGCGTGGCGCCACCTGGGCGCCTACCGCGGCGAGGGATCCCTCCTGGCCTGGTTGCGCGGCATCGCCGTGCGCCTGGCCCTGGACTGGCGCCGCGGCCTCGGCCGTCGCCTGCGATCGCTCGTGACCATCCACCAGGACGACGGCACGGACCTGGACCTTCCCGACGACGACCGCGAGGACGCGCGCGATGCGCGCCTGTCGGTCGGCGGCCGGTCGTTCCAGGGCGCGCTGGCGCGGCTCTCGCCGAAGCAGCGCGCGTGCCTGATCTTGCACGAGCTCGAGGAGCTGCCGTTCGCCGAGGTGGCCCGGGAGGTCGGCTGCAGCGAGCCGACCGCCCGCGTCCACCACCTGCGGGCGAGGCAGAAGCTGAACGAGTGGCTGACCGTTCCCGCCGAGGAGATCGGAGGGCAGCAGGCATGACGAACCGAGAGTACCGCGACGCGCACCGTCTGACCGGGCGCGAGAAGCATGAGATCTGGCAGGAGATCCGCGACCCCGACGCGCGCCGGCGCCGACCGCGTGTGCCGCGCTGGCTGGCCTGGACCGGCGGCGCCGCGGCCGCGGCCGCCTGCGCTCTGGCCGTGGCGATCCTGACCGGCGACCAGGACGGGGGGGGCGCCCCGGGGATCCCGGACGTCGCCGTCCGCTCCTTCGAGACCCCGGAGG
>WJIQ01000187.1 GCA_014730255.1 bacterium
CCGGCGCGATGACCATCGCCTTCCGCTGCGACTTCGCCTCGGCCGGCGACTGGATCGAGATCGGAGCCATCGGGATCCGCCTGGCCATGAGCCCGACCCCGGTGTCGGACGACGAGATCGCCAGCCGGCATGGTGCGCGGCTCGATCAGAATCGCCCGAACCCGTTCAATCCCAGCACGGCGATCCGCTTCGATCTGCCACGCGAGCAACGCGTCGAGGTGACCGTCTACACCATCGACGGCAAGCGCGTGGCCACGTTGCACGACGGGTTCCTCGGCGAGGGCCGCCACGAGATGGTCTGGGGCGGGCGCGACGACCGCGGCCGGCCGCAGGCCTCCGGCGTGTACCTCTACCGCCTGAAGACCGACGACGGCATGGAGAGCCGCCGGATGACCCTCGTGCGGTAGTCCGCGGGCGCGGCGGCCCTCACGCCTCCTCGAGCGTGCTCTGCCGGCGCCGGTCCAGCACGAGCCGCGTCACGTCCGGCCGGGAGTAGTGCCCCACCGGGTCGAGGTGCTGCCGCGCCCGCCGCACCTCGCGGTGGTCGATCAACGCGGTGACGAGCTCCTCGCGCGCGTCGACCGGCTCGATGACCCACGAGCCGTCCGGCGCCACCAGGCACGAGCCGCCCCGCGCGTACCAGCCCCGGTCGTCGGCGAGGATCAGCTCCCGGTGCGGCACGTGGTCGCCGATCATGTCGGCGTGCATCACCCCGCCCGCGGCGGCCACGTAGGACCGGCTCTCGGCGGCGATGAAGCGGGTGATGTCCCGCGTGAGGTGCTCGCCGCCGGGCCAGACCGACAGGTGCAGGTCCTCGCCCTGGGCGTAGAGCGCCGCGCGCACCAGCGGCAGCCAGTTCTCCCAGCAGTTCAGCCCGCCCACCCGGAATCGCCCGAGGGCATGGGTCTGCAGGCCGTGGCCGTCGCCCGGCGACCACACCAGACGCTCCTCGTACGTGGGCACCAGCTTGCGGTGGACCGAGCGGATCTCGCCGCCGGCGTCGACGTAGACCAGGCTGCAATAGAGGCTGTGCCCGCCCCGGTCGCGCGGCCGCTCGATGATGCCCACGGCGACGGCGATCCCGTGCCGGGCGGCCGCCGTGACCACGGGCTCGAGGTGGCCGGCGTCGAGGTCCACCGCCTGGTCCTGGTAATGGGCGTACAGGTCGCGCTGGACCGCGCTGTCGAACCGCGCGCCGTCGGTGCGCTCGACCCAGAACGGGTAGCCGGGCACGAGGGCCTCGCCGAACACGACGAGCCGGCTGCCGGTCCTGCCGGCCTCGACCACGGATTCGGCGACGCGGGCGACGGTGGCGGCGCGGTCGAGCCAGACCGGGGCGATCTGGGCGAGGGAGATCTGCAGGGTGTCGGTGTCGGTCATCGGGGGGCCTCCCGCTCTCCGTGTCGTGGCCGCTCGGCCGGGCGTCGTCATCCCGGGAATCTACTTCAAGAGCGTCGTCTTGTGCACGCTCGTCCTCGCCCGCCACGGATCTCCCGCCTCGCCACCGTGCCCCCGGTCTGGTACCCTCCAGCGGCCGGCCCCCCCGACCCGGCGCGACGAGCGACCGTGCCCACCACCCAGCACGAGGCGAGGAGGAGGACCATGCCCCGTCACCTGATCATGCTCATCATGGCCTGCGCGATGATCGCGACCGTGGCCGCCGCGGCCGGCGAGCAGACGACCACCACCTGGCAGCGGCCCGCCGACGACATCCTCGAGGTCGTGCACGCGCCCAAGCTGCCCTGGGTCTATACCTCTCCCACCGGCGAGACCCTGGGCCTGGTCGACCCGATCCTCTACCCGTCGCTGGCCGAGCTGGCCGGGCCCATGCACAAGCTGGCCGGCGTCCGCGTCGATCCGGAGCTCAACGCCGTCCACGGCCGCCACGGCGGCACCTCGCCCCGACTGATGGGCGTCGAGGACCGCGAGGTGGTCTCGCTCGATCTGCCCGACGGGTCGGAGGTGATGGGCGTCGAGTGGACCGTCGATGGCGAGCGGTTCGCCCTGACGGTCGCGCACGACGACCACCTCGGCCTGTGGGTCGGGTCGATCGAGGGCGACGTGCGCAGGATCGACGACGTCGCGGTCAATCCCCTGCTGGGCTCCGGCGTGACCTGGACGCCCGATCAGGAGCGTCTCCTGGTGCGCCGTATCCCCGACCGCGGCCCGGTCCCGACGCCGCCGGAGATCCCGGCCGGACCGGAGATCCTCACGGCCGAGGGCGCCTCGGCCCGCTCGACCTACGAGGCCCGCAACCTCCTGGAGACCGCCCACGACGACGCCCTGTTCGACTACTACATGACCTCCGAGCTGGTGATCGTCGAGCCCGACGACGGCGACGTCGAGGTGATCGGCGAGGCCCGCCCCTACAGCATGGCCCGCTTCTCGCCCGACGGCGACTACCTGCTGGTCGAGTACCTGGTCGCGCCCTGGTCGCACGAGGTCGCCTGGTGGCGCTTCGCCAGCGAGGTCGAGGTCTGGGACGACGAGGGCGAGAAGGTCGCCACCGTCGCCTCGCTGCCGGTGGCCGACGAGGTTCCGGCGCAGGGCGTGCCCGAGGGCCCGCGCCGCGTCGACTGGCGCGCCACCGCGCCGCACACCCTCTACTGGGTCGAGGCCCTCGACGGTGGCGATCCCATGGTCGAGGTCGACCATCGCGACCGCATCATGCGCCTCGCAGCGCCGTTCGACGGCGAGGCGGAGGAGGTCTACCGCGCCGAGCACCGCATCATGGGCCAGGGCTGGGGCGCGGAGGACGCCACGCTGATGTTCGCCGAGTACGAGCGCATGCGCCGGTGGCTGTACGTCCGCCTGCTCGACGCCGAGGAGGGCACCGCGCGCCTGTGGTACGACCGCGACGTCAGCGATCGTTACGGCGACCCGGGCTTCCCCATCTTCCGGCCGCTGCCCAGCGGCCACATGGTGATGCACCAGGACGGCGACGAGGTGTACTTCCGCGGCGATGGCGCCACGGAGGAGGGCGACCGCCCGTTCCTGGACCGTCGCAACATCGAGACCGGCGAGGTCGAGCGCCTGTTCCGCTGCCCGCCCGATCGCTACGAGATCTTCATCGACTTCGCCGGCGGCGAGGACCGGTTCGTGATCCGCTCCGAGTCGGCCGACGACGTGCCCAACTACCACCTCGCCGAGCTCGACGAGCGCATCGCGTCGCCCGAGGGCGAGGCCGACTGGAGCCACACCCGCCGGCCGATCACCAGCTTCACCGATCCCACGCCGCAGCTGCGCGAGATCGAGAAGCGCATCGTGCAGTACGAGCGCGAGGACGGCGTGCCCCTGAGCTTCCACCTGCACCTGCCGCCGGGCCACGAGGCGGGCGAGCCGCTGCCGACGGTGGTCTACGCCTATCCGCTGGAGTACTCGGGCGCCTCGACCGCGGGTCAGATCCGCGGCTCGACCCAGCGCTTCAGCCGCTTCTGGGGCGCCTCGCACCTGTACTTCCTGCTGCGCGGCTACGCGGTGCTCCACAACACCGCCATGCCGATGATCGGCGATCCGGAGACGGTCTACGACACGTTCGTCGAGCAGCTCGTCGACGACGCCGAGGCGGCCGTGGCCAAGGCGATCGCGATGGGGATCGCCGACCCCGAGCGCATCGGCGTGATCGGCCACAGCCACGGCGGGCTGATGGTGGCCAACCTGCTCGCGCACACCGATCTCTTCGCCGCCGGCATCGCCCGCAGCGGATCGTACAACAAGACCAACCAGCCGTTCGGCTTCCAGTCCGAGCGCCGGTCATTGTTCGAGGCGCGCGACGTCTACATCCAGGTCTCGCCCACGTTCTTCGCCGACCAGGTGGACGAGCCGTGCCTGATCATCCACGGCGACGACGACTCGAACCCCGGCACGCTCACCTACCAGAGCGAGGTCTTCTTCGAGGCCGTGCGCGGCTCGGGCGGCACGGCGCGCCTGGTGCTGCTGCCGCACGAGGACCACGGCTACCGCGCCATCGAGAGCATCGAGCACGTGCTCTGGGAGCAGCTGCGGTGGTTCGACCGGTACGTCAAGGGGGTGGACGAGCACGCCGGGCGGTGAGCCGGTTCGGCTCACCCCGGCCACAGCCCCGATAGATCGATGGCCGTCCAGACGAGCGCCGCGGCGAGCACCACGCCGAGGACGCGCGCCCGGGCGGCCGTCGTCACCCAGCCGCGGATCACGTGGCCGGCGACGGCCCAGATCGAGACCGTGGCCAGGGCCACCGCGGCCAGCAGGGGCGCCGTCGCCACCAGCATCCACGGCCGGTCGGCCAGCGGCGCGAGGAACGCCGCGTAGACGGTCAGCCCGAAGAAGATCGCCTTCGGATTGAGGAACTGCAGCAGGCATCCCTTCCAGAACGAGACCGGCGGCGTCGATGTGGCCTCGTGGAGCAGGGTCCGCCCGCTGCGGTAGACGCCCAGGGCCAGCCAGAGGATGTACGCCGCGCCCACCAGGCGCAGGGCCGGGGCGATGCGCGCGAGGTGCGTCGCGAGCGAGGCGGCCAGGGTCGCGCACAGCAGCATGATCACCAGGAATCCCGCGGTCACGCCGAGCATGAACGGCGCCGCTCGTCGGTAGCCGTGCATCGCGCCCAGCGAGGCGCTCAGGATGGTGTTGGGCCCGGGCGTGAGCGTGGTGACGGCCACGAAGACCGTGACCGCGGGCAGGTCGATGGGCATCGGTGCTCCCCTTCGCTGGCGAGGCGACACGCGTTGGGACGGGATCGAGGGGGGCGGGGTTTCACGCGGCGTGGGTCGGGCCGGCGTGCGGGGGTGGCGAGCGGTCCCGCGCCGGGCCTTCTTGGGGAGACCGACCGTCGTCACGACCGGGAGCCGATCATGATCGATCTCGAGGCCCGAACCCGGCTCACGTCCTGCACCGCATGCCCGCACGACTGCGCGGTCGACCGGTGGCGCGGCGACCTCGGCCGCTGCGGCGTCGGACGCCACGCGGTCGTGGCCAGCGCCTTCCCGCACCACGGCGAGGAGGCGTGCCTCGTGGGCCGCCACGGCTCGGGCACGATCTTCTTCGCCGGTTGCAACCTGGCCTGCATCTTCTGCCAGAACTGGGACCTGTCGCAGCGCGTCGAGGGCGCGCCGCTGGAGCCGGCCGGGCTCGCCGACCTCATGCTGCGGCTGCAGGCCGACCGCTGCCACAACGTCAACCTGGTGAGTCCGAGCCACGTCGCACCCCAGGTGACCGACGCGCTCGGCCTGGCCCGCGCCCGTGGACTGCGCGTGCCGGTGGTCTACAACAGCGGTGGCTACGACGCGCTCGCCTCGCTGGAACGCCTCGAGGGGCTGGTCGACATCTACATGCCCGATGCGAAGTTCTGGCGGCCGGAGACCGCGCAGCGGTACTGCGGCGCGGCCGACTACCCCGAGCGCATGCGCGAGGCGCTGCGGGAGATGCACCGCCAGGTCGGCGACCTGGTGATCGAGCCCGACGGGGTGGCCACCCGGGGCCTGCTCGTCCGCCATCTGGTGATGCCGGGCCTGGGCGAGCAGACCGCGGCCATCCTCCGGTGGCTCGCCGACGAGGTCTCGCCCGACACCCACGTCAACCTCATGGCCCAGTACCGGCCGTGCCACCAGGTCGGGTGCCCGGCCGGCGACGGTGGCCGGCTGTTCACGGAGCTGGCGCGCCGGCCGTCGGGAAGCGAGTACGCCGCGGCGCTCGCCGCCGCGCGCGAGGCCGGGCTGTGGCGGCTGGACGGGGTGGATCCGGGCCCGGATGGGACCGGTCCGGCGTCCTGGTGAGTTCGATCGGGAAGGACGGCGCTGGAGCGAAGCTGCGGATGCGCTCGCGGACCCCACGCCGGGTTCGCCGGCCGACGACCATCGCCCGGCGCCGCGCGTGGAGCTCGCCATGAATCCGCTTGCGATATATCCGTAGCGGATATATCGTTCACCCATGGCCACGAAGAACGACAAGCCCCTCACCCCCGCGGTGCTCCACATCCTCCTGGCCCTCGCCGTGAGGGCGCGGCACGGGTACGGCATCATGAAGCAGGTCGAGGACGACTCGCACGGGAAGGTCAGCATGGGCCCCGGCACCCTCTACGGCTCGCTGGGCCGCATGATGGACGCCGGACTGATCCGCGAGAGCGACCAGCGCGTCGATCCGGAGATGGACGACGAGCGGCGGGTGTACTACGAGCTCACCGCCCGGGGGCGCCGGGCGCTCGAATCCGAGCTGGAACGATACCGCGAGGTGGTGGCCCTGGCCGACGGCCGCGACCTCCAGCCGGGGAGCGCGCATGGCTTCTGACCGGACGATCAGGCGATACCGGAGGCTCTATCGTGGCCTCCTCCGCCTCTACCCCCGCCCATTCCGCGACCGCTTCGGCGAAGGGATGGGGCAGACCTTCACCGACATGTGCCGCGAGCGCGCGCGGGGGGACGGCTCCCTGCACCGTCTCGCGCTCCGCATCTTCGCCGAGACCGTGCGGGGGATCGCCACCGAGAGGTTCGTGCTCATGCGGAACGACGGGATCTTCCGCGTCGCCATGGCGACGGTCTGCCTGCTGCTGGTGCCCCTGGTGGCCATGCAGTTCACCGACGAGGTCGTGTGGAGCTGGTTCGACGTCCTCGTCATGGGACTGCTCCTGTTCGGGGCCGGCACCGCGTTCGTGCTGATCTCCCGGCGAGGGCCAGGGACCACATACCGGGTGGCCGTCGGTCTGGCGGTGGCCTCGACGCTCCTGCTGATCTGGATGAACCTCGCCGTGGGGATCATCGGCGCCGAGGACAACCCCGCCAACTTGCTCTACGCCGGGGTGGTGGCGGTCGAGCTGGTGGGGATCGGCCTGGCGCGCCTGCGGCCGCACGGCATGCAGCGGGCGTTGCTGGCCACGGCGGCGGCCCAGTTCCTCGTGCCCGTGACCGCGCTGATCGTCTGGCGGCCGCCCCTGGACACCGCGGACGCGGTCATGGGCGTGATGGGGGTGTTCATCCTGAATTCGTTCTTCGTCGCGCTGTTCGTCGCGGCGGCGCTGCTGTTCCGGCGAGCCCGGCGCTCGGCATCCGCACCGCCGGATGCCGCGGGGGCATCCTGACGACGACGCTGGCCGCGACCCGCGAGACCCGGTCGCGGAGCGTGTCCAGGGCAGCAGGCGCGTCGACGGGGATCGTCGCTCTTGCCCCCCCCCTCCGGTGACATGCTATCATCAACGTCGGCAGGCGGCGGGCATGGCGCCGGGATCGCCTGGCCGGGACCATTCGACCGGGGGGAATCCATGCGTCTGGCCATCATGATCACCGTGCTCCTGGCTCTCGCCGGCGCGACCCGCGCCTTCGACCTCGGCACCGAGGCCGGCCCCAAGCCGGTGGTCGACGTGCCGATCAACGTCCCCGGCGATCGCCAGGGCGGCGACACCATCCTCGACGCCATGCCCATCACGATCCCCGGCGAGGACACCGGGTCCACCGCCGGCTACGGCGACGACTACGACGAGGTCTGCCCCTACACCGGCAGCACCTCGCCCGACGTGGTCTACACCGTGACGCCGGCGGTCGACGTCGTCGTGGACGTCGACATGCTCGGCTCGACCTTCGACACCAAGATCTACGTCTACGACGACGAGCTGAACCTGCTCGCCTGCAACGACGACTACTACGCCGACTACGTCTCGAGGATCGAGGAACTGGCGCTCGTCGGCGGCACCGATCACTACATCGTGGTCGACGGCTACGGCGGCGACTTCGGCGACTACGTGATCACCATCTCCGCCTTCGAGCCCTGCGAGATCACCCACTGGCCGTGGTTCGTCGACGAGGGGGAGCCCCCCCTGACCATCGACTACGAGGACACCTGGAACGGTGGCTGCAACACCGACCCCGAGAACCCGCCCTTCCAGCCCGGTCACGGTCACGCGATCGACGGCGTGAGCGGCTTCTACCTCTACCAGGGCTCCAGCCGCCGGGACACGGACTGGTTCGAGTTCGTACTGCCCCAGGATGGCTATCCCGTCTACGCCGAGGCGGAAGTGGAGTCGTATCTCTTCGAGCTCGGCCCGGCCGACTGCGGTTCGGTGGACGTGGTGCAGAGCGTGGTGATCGAGGAGTGTTCCGAGGGCACGCTCTGGCTCACCGGGACGCCCGGCTCGACGGTCTGGCTATGGTTCGGTCCGACGACCTTCTCGGCCCCGGACGGCTCCGATGTCTACGAGTACGACTACTGGATCCACTTCGGGTGGTTCCCCTCGGCCACCGAGAATCAGAGCTGGAGCGAGATCAAGGCCCTGTTCCGGTGATCCGAGGCGGTCGCCGGCGCGGACCCGGCGGTCAGTCCTCCCCTGACCCGGTCAGACCCCGGTTCCGTAGCAGCGCCCCGGTGCCCGGCTCGCGGCCCCGGAACTGCACGTACGCGTCCATGGCCGGCTGCCGGTTGCCCGCCGAGAACACGGACTCGTACAGCGTGCGGGCGAGCTCGGGATCGAACGGGTCGCCCGCCTCCTCGAAGGCGGCGAAGCCATCGTTGTCCAGCACGCCGGCCCAGAGGTAGGTGTAGTAGCCGCCGGCATAGAAGTCGCTGGCGAAGCTGTGCCGGAAGTGGGGCGAGCGGTGGCGCATGGTGATGGCGGCCGGACAGCCGGCCTGGGTGAGCACGCCGTCCTCGAAGGCGTCGACGTCGAGACCGGCGATGGCCTCGGGATCGGTGAGCCGGTGATAGGCCAGGTCCACGAAGGCCGAGGCGATGAACTCGACGTTGTCGAAGCCCGACTTGGCGTTGGCGGCGGCCTGCATGCGCTCGAGCAGCTCCGGCGGCATGGGCTCGCCGGTCTCGTGGTGGCGGGCGAACTCGCTGATGACGGCGGGATGCCGCATCCAGTGCTCCATGATCTGGGCCGGGAACTCGACGAAGTCGCGGTCCACGAACGGACCGGCGATGGACGGGTACGTGACCTGCGACAGCAGCCCGTGCAGGCCATGGCCGAACTCGTGGAAGACGACCTCGGCCTCGCGCATGGTCAGCAGGGCGGGCTCGCCCGGGGCCGGCTTGTTGTAGTTGCAGTTGTTGAGGACCAGGGGCGTGACCGCACCGTCGAGCCGGTGCTGGACGCGGAGCGCGCCCATCCAGGCGCCCGACCGCTTGCCCGGCCGGGCGAAGTAGTCGCCGTAGAACAGGCCGCGGTGCGCCCCGTCGGGGCCGGTCATCTCCCAGACGCGCACGTCGGGATGGTAGACCGGGACGTCCTCGCGTTCGGTGAACCGGACGCCGAACAGGCGCTCGGCCACGGCGAACTTGGCGGCGAGGATGCCGTCCAGCTCGAGGTACGCCTTCACCCGGTCCTCGTCCACGGCGTGGAAGCGGGCGCGGGCCTTCTCGGCGTAGTGCCACCAGTCCCACGGGCGCAGATCGTGCGTGACCCCCTCGTCGGCCATGATCTGGCGGATCTCCGCCTGCTCGGCCGCGGCCTTGGCCACGGCGCCCTCCCAGACCTCGTCGAGCAGGTCCTTGGCGGCGTCCGGCGTGCCGGCCATGGTGTCGGCGGTGCGGTAGGCCGCCCAGGTCTCGTATCCCAGCAGCCGCGCGTACTCCAGGCGCAGCAGGAGGATGCGCCGGATCAGCTCCTCGTTGTCGTACTCGTTGCCCTGGCCACCGCGGTCGGTCCAGGCGCGGAAGAGGGTCTCGCGGAGATCGCGCCGCGTCGAGAAGGTCATGAACGACTCGAACGACGACCGCGCGAGCGTGACGATGTGCTGTCCGTCGAGGCCCCGCTCGGCGGCGGCCTGGGCGGCGGCGCTCAGGGCGGCATCGGGCAGGCCGGCGCGATCGGCGTCGGTCTCCAGTACCAGCGCGAACGACTCGGCGTCCTTCTGCACGTTCTGCCGGAACTCCGTCTGCAGGGTGGCCAGCTCCTCGCTGATGGTCGCCAGGCGCTCGCGGTCGGCACCGGTCAGCTCGGCGCCGGCCCGCACGAAGCGGGTGTGCGTGCGCTCGAGCACGCGCTGCTGCTCGGGATCGAGGTCCAGGGCCTGGTGGCGCCCGTAGAGGTCGTCGACGCGCGCGAAGAGCGCCTCGTCGAGCATGATCGCGCTGGTGTGCGTGGCCAGCTTCGGCGACATGTCGCGCTGGATGGCGCGGTACGCGTCGCTGGTGGCCGAGGACGTGAACACGCTGAAGACGCGCTCGACCCGGTCGAGGTCGCGACCGGCACGCTCGAGGGCGGCGATCGTGTTGGCGAACGTGGGCGGCTCGGGGTTGTCGGCGATGGCCGCGATCTCCTGGCGGTGCAGCGCCATGGCGTGCGCGAAGGCGGGCTCGAAGTGCTCCGGCTCGATCTGCGCGAACGGCGGGGTGGCGAACGGCGTGGTCCACTCCGCGAACAGCGGATTCCCCACGACGGATTCCGCCGTCTCCAGCTCGGCGGGCGTCGGCGCGAGGGGGCGCGTGTCGGCCGCGGTCGACGGCGGCCACGTGGCGCCCAGCAGGGTGATGAGCAGGATGAGCGGGGCGAGCTGGGGGGCGCAGGCGTCCGGGTGCATCATGGGATCACTCCTCGCCGAGTGCGCCCGCGGCGGGGCAGCGGGCGACCTTTGCGGATCAGGGTCAGCGGGCGAGCCATGGTCATGATGATCGAGCTTGCCCGTGGTCGCCACCCGTGATCGCGGTCTTTCGCGACGTCGTCGGAGGCGTACCCGGGGCGGTCCTCCTATCCTGTGCACGTCCGACGTCATCGACGCATCCGGCCAAGGAGGTCGTCATGAGCAAGGACTACCGGTGCCCCCGCTGCGAGGCCGTCCTCAACCCCGACCGCTCGGTCATCCTCGTCGCGGCCCACGGCCCGACCCGCGCCCTCATCGGATTCCACCCCGAACCCGGCAACTACGAGGTCTATCTGCCGCCCGGCGTCGCCGCCGAGCAGGGCTCGCGCTGGGACTTCAGCTGCCCGCTCTGTCACGCCGATCTGGCCGCCGCCGAGAACGAAGACCTCTGCGAGCTCGAGCTCCGCGAGGACGATGCGACGTCGCGGCTGCTCTTCTCGCGCATCGCGGGCGAGCAGGCGACGTTCGTCCTCCGGGAGGACCACGTCGAGCAGGCGCACGGGTCCGACGCGGTGCGCTTCGATCCGATCTGGGCGCAGCTGAAGTACATCCGGATCTGAGGCGGGCGCGCCCGACGATCCGGCCGTCACTCCACCCAGTACTCGGCCCCGTCGCGGGTCCGGCCGAGGAACCCGTAGTCGACCATGAACCGGCGCAGCGTGCTGGTGTCGCCGGAGGCGGTCGCGAGGATCGCGTCGACCTCCTTCTGCGTGTAGCGACGGGCCGGGTCGAAGCGCCGGCGCAGGTGGACCAGGACGGCGACCTTGCGCTTCTCCTTGCTCGGGAAGCTCGCCAGCGGTCCGTCCGGCCCCTCGGGAAAGAGCGTCCGTATGATCCGGTCGTACTCGGCCCGCGTGATGGCGAAGCGCTCGTCGTCGGCCGCCTTGCGGCCCGGGATCTCGATGAACTCGGACTGCGGCTCGCGCGGCCGGTCGTCGCGCTCGAGCAACGTCATCAGCGCCACGAACGCGCGCGCCTGCCGGGCCTTCTCGCGCAGCGCGAACCGGTGGTTGCGGATGGTCGACAGGCTCACCCCGCCGAGCAGCGGCTGCATCTCGCGATCGGACCGGCCGGCGTGCATGTGTGCGAGGACGGCGCGCTGGGTGTCCGACAGCCCGGTGCCCTTCTTGCCCAGGGCCAGCAGGGCCGTGACCACCGAGCCGTGCGCCTGCTCGAGGTGCCGGCGCATGGCGAGCCCGGCCTCGACCAGGTCCTGGCCCAGCCGGTAGACGTGGCCGCGGGTGACGGCGTGGTCGCAGAAGAGGCAGACGAGGCGGTCGCCGTCGGCGGTGTAGCCGGCGGTCCACTCCTCGGCGGTGATGATGTCGCGTGCGGGGCCGGTCATGATCGGATCTCCTGGTCTGGGGCGGATGGATACGCCGATAATATTGAACTATATTGGAAAATGTCTATATAAAAATAGACATATAGAAAAACATCTATTCATGATCGGGCAACCGATGGCCGATCGTCCGAAAAACCGGAGGTTCCGAGCATGCCGTACGTCAACATCCGGATCACCCGCGAGGGCGCCTCGGCCGAGCAGAAGGCCGCCCTGATCCAGGGCGCGACCCGGCTGCTGGTCGACGTCCTGGGCAAGAACCCCGAGACCACGGTCGTGGTCATCGACGAGATCGAGACCGACAGCTGGGGCATCGGCGGCGAGAGCGTCGCCGGCCGGCGCGAGCAGGGACGCTAGCTCCTCCCCGGTGCCGGGGACCTCGGCTCGGGCGGCGGACGACGAAAATCCGACTAGAATGGTTCTCAGGCGCCCCGCCGCGTCCCGCGCTCGCCACCGAGTTCGCCCCGGGAGGTTCCCGATGCTCCGCAGCCGCCTGACCGTCCTCGCCCTGCTCGTCCTCGTCGCCGCCAGCCAGCCCGTCGCGGCGCAGACCGCCTTCGGCGATACCCTCTTCAGCTTCAATGCCGGGCAGCTGACGCCCACGCCCGACAGGGGGCTGAACGGCGTGGCGGTGGCCGAGGACCACATCTGGGTCACCGGCTTCAACGCGCCGACGTACGACCACCAGCTCTACCGGTTCGCGCTCGATGGCTCCGAGCTGGTGGGCAGCACCTCGCTCGGCTCCGGCTACCACGCCTACTACGACCTCGCCTTCGACGGCGAGTTCCTCTGGGTCACCGACCGTGATCACCTCGCCCAGATCGATCCGGCGACCGGCCAGCTCACCGGCGAGCAGATCCCGACCGACTTCGGCTACTACCTCGTGCAGGGCGTGGCCCACGACCCGGCCACCGACCACTTCTGGGTGATCCCCCAGCGCAACGGCCAGCTGCAGGTGATCCACGAGATCGATCGCCAGGGCAACGTCCTGGCGACGTACCCGAACCTCGCCGGCGACTACACCACCGCGCTCACCTGGGACACCTGGTCGCCGGGCGGGCCGTACCTGTGGACGTTCAGCCGCTACGAGGAGGGCTACGATTCGTTCGGCGCCATGCGACAGTTCAACCCCGCCATCGGCGCGTTCACCGGGGTGTCCATCGAGATGATCAACCGCAGCGACATCGTGCGCGACTCGCCGCGCGGGGTGGCCATGACCGACGCCGTCGACCCGTCGACCGTGGCCATGGTCGCCGTGCAGGCGGGCGCCCTCGAGGTCACCGACGGGCTCGACTGGGTCGTCGCCTACGACGCGGACCTGCGCGAGGGCCAGCCCGGCGCGACGATCACCGTCTCGCCGCCGGCGATCCAGGTCGAGGTCCACCAGGACGACACCGTCACCGTGCCGGTCTTCCTCGGGAACACCGGCGACCTCGATCTCACCTGGAACGCCTACGTGGAGAACGCCGACACCGAGCCCGGTGGCGACGGCGAGCTGGGCGACGTGCTCGCCGCCGTGGACGTGACCGCCGCCGTGGGCGAGCCCGCCCTGGTGACCAACAGCGCGACCTTCGCGCGTGATCACCACTGGGTCTCCGCGCGCATCGGCTTCGACGACCGCCGGCTGGTGAAGATCGACCGCGACGGCGACCTGGTCGACACCTTCCCCATCGGCGGCGTCAACAGCCTCGGCTGGGGCGCGATCGCCACCGATGGCGATCACATCTACGGCACGGACACCTATTCCATCGCCGTCTGGTCCATCGACGAGCAGCAGGTGGTCGACAACGTCGTGACCGGCAGCATCAGCAACCAGGCCCTGGCCTACGATCCGGACAACGAGCACTTCTACCTCGGGGGCGGCAACGGCGCCATCGAGGTCCTCGATCGCCAGGGCGACCAGGTCCGCTTCGTCACCACGCCGTACGACATCGAGGGCCTGGCCTGGGACGATCTCTCGCCCGGCGGCCCTTACCTCTGGGCCTGGATCGACGCCGAGGACCCCGAGATCGAGGGCGAGGTCCGCTGCGAGGCCGTGCGTCTCGACCCGGTGAGCGGTCTGGCGACCGGGGTCGGCTTCCTCGGCGCCGACCAGGGCGGAGTCGCCAACGTGCCCGAGGCCGTGACCGTCACCCGCGACGCGGTCACCGGCAAGCTGGCGCTGGTCGGCCTGCAGGAGACCGACCAGTATCCGGGGACGAGCTTCCTGGTCGGCTACGACCTCGACGTCACGCTGCCGCCGGCGTGGATCTCGCTCGATGGCGCCACGCTCGGCGCGATCGTGCCCGAGGGCACCGACACCCTGCGCGTGGCCATCCACGGCACCATGGCCGACACCACGACCGCCGCCGTGATCCGGATCGCGAGCAACGATCCCGCCCGGCCGCTGGTCGAGGTGCCGGTGACCACGGCCATGCTGCGGCCCGTGCTGGCCGGCGCCGACGACCCCGATGCCGAGCTGGCCGCGCCCATGCTCGCGGCCACGAACCACCCCAATCCCTTCAACCCGCGCACGACCATCAGCTACGAGCTGCGCGCGGGGGCGACGGTCTCGCTCGAGATCAACGACGTCCGCGGCCGCCGTGTCGCGACCATGCGCCACGAGGCGCGCCCGCCGGGGCGGCATGCCTTCGTCTGGGACGGCACCGATCAGCGCGGTCGGCCCGTGGCGAGCGGGGTCTACGTCTACACCGTGCGCGCTGGCGACGTGACCGCGCAGGGCAAGATGCTGCTCTCGAAGTGACCCTCACCAGGGACGTGCGCCCGGCGCCGGCCCCCGCACCTTCAGGAGGTCGGACATGACGACCCTCGTGGTCGGCGCCACCGGCGCCACCGGGCGGCTCCTGGTCCAGCAGCTGCTCGACCGCCGGATCGCCGTGCGCGCCATCGTGCGCTCGGCCGCGCGTCTGCCGGCCAGCGTGCGCGACCACTCCGGCCTGACCGTGACCGAGGCCAGCCTGCTCGATCTCTCCGACGACGATCTCGCCCGCCACGTCTCCGGTTGCGACGCCGTGGCCTCCTGCCTCGGTCACAACCTCTCGCTGCGCGGCATCCTCGGGCCGCCGCACCGGCTGGTGACCGAGTCGGTGCGGCGGCTGTGCCGGGCCATCGAGTCCACGCGACCGGCACGGCCGGTCCGCCTCGTGCTCATGAGCTCGGCCGGCGTGCGGAATCACGACCTCGACGAGCGGGTGTCCGTCGGGCAGAGGATCGTGCTCGGACTGCTGCGCGTGCTCGTGCCTCCGCATGCGGACAACGAGCAGGCGGCCGGGTTCCTGCGCGTGCGGGTCGGCCAGGGCCATGGCGCGGTGCGCTGGGTGGCGGTCCGGCCCGATTCGCTCCTGGACGCCGGGGCCGTCAGCCCCTACGAGATCCACCGCTCGCCCGTGCGCAGCGCGCTCTTCGATCCGGGCAAGACCAGCCGCATCAACGTCGCCGACGTCATGACGCGGCTGATCACCGAGGACGCGCTCTGGTCGGAGTGGCAGGGGCGCATGCCGGTGGTCTACGACCGGGACTAGAACCTCCAGGCGAGGCCGGGGTGGCGCGTCGACGCGACCGGGGCACCCGTGCTAGGATCGGGCGCAACAGGAGGTCCCCCGTGCGCAAGTCCGTCACCCTGATCACCGGGGCCAGCGGCGAGATCGGGCACGCCCTGATCGAGAGCCTGGCCAGCGACTCCAACGCCATCGTCACCGTCGATCTCAAGCCACTCGCGCCCGAGCTGGCGCGGCTGGTCGAGCGCGAGTACACGGCCTCGATCCTCGACCGCGGCGTGCTCGAGCAGATCGTCGCCGAGTACGAGGTCGACACGGTCTTCCACCTCGCGGCCCTGCTCTCGACGCGCGGCGAGTTCACGCCCGAGACCGCCCACCAGGTCAACGTCGAGGGCACGCTCAACCTGCTGCACTTCGCCCAGGCGCAGGGCGAGTCGCACGCCCGGCCCGTGGTCTTCCTTTACCCCAGCTCGATCGCCGCCTACGGCCTGCCCGACCTCGAGACCAAGACGCGGGTGGGCGCGGTCCGGGAGCACGAGTGGAACGTGCCGACCACCATGTACGGCTGCAACAAGCTGTACTGCGAGCACCTCGGCCGGTACTACAACCTGTTCTACAAGCAGCTCGCC
>WJIQ01000025.1 GCA_014730255.1 bacterium
CTCTTGACCGGATCAAGGATGGCCCGGGTGGACGGGAAGCACGAGGGGCCCCAGGGGGGCCCCTCCATGCGGAACGCGCGTCTCTGGTCAGTCCGTCACTTGACCATGACCATGGTGCGCGTCAGCACCCGGTCACCGGTCTCCAGGCGATAGAGGTAGGTGCCGGAGGCCACACGCTGGCCGCGGCCGTCGGACCCGTCCCAGATCACCGCGTGCTCGCCGGCGGTGCGGGTCTCGTCGACCAGCGTGCGCACCAGGCGGCCGTGCATGTCGTAGACCGCGAGCTTGACCGGCTCGGCCGAGCCCAGCGAGAAGACGATGCGGGTGGTCGGGTTGAACGGGTTGGGCTGGTTCTGTGCCAGCGCGAGGCGGGCGTCGGGCGCATCGCCCGGCGCCCCGGGATCCTCGATGGACACGCTGCCCTCGATCGTCAGCACCAGGCCCATCTCGGCCTCGACGCGGGTGCCGAGGTCCTCGTACCAGTCCTCGTCGTGGCCGGCTTCAGGATCGGCGCGGATGATCTCGACCTCGTCCTGGCGCACGGCGCCCGGGTACTCCACGTCGGCGGTGAACAGGATGTTCAGGCTGCCACCGGCGCCGCGGTCGGCGACGGCCAGCGCCGCCGAGCCGGCGAAGTCGGTGATCGCCGTGTCCTCGTCGATCTCGCCGTCGCCGTCGAGGTCGACGCCCATGCCTTCCATGAGCATGATCTCGCCGTTGAGGATCAGCACCTCCTTGTCGCCCTCGGCAGTCTCGACGTCCCAGCAGACGGCCCAGTCGCCGTCCTCGCCCATGAAGCCGCGCTCGACGGTGCTGGTGAGCATCATGCCGTCGATCATGTCGCCCTCGCGCAGGACGATCTCGCCGTTGATCATGACGAACTCGTCGGTGCTGGAGTCGGCGTCGGTGTCGCCGGTCACCATCCAGTCGCCGTTCTCGGTGACGCCGAGGTAGTCCCAGTTGTCGTACGACTCGCCGGGCAGGCCGCCGATCGACTCGGGCACCATGCCGCCCTCGCTCAGGGGCATGCCGCCGGCGGTGGCCACCGCGCCGGTGATCACGATGTGGTTGTCGGTGTTGAAGTCGCCGGTCTCGGTCTGGACCTCGGCGATCCAGTTGGTCCCGTAGGCGGAGAAGCGGTAGTCGAAGCCGACGTTCGCCGTGCTGACCGCCACGGGATCGGGCAGACCGTCGATCTCCACGCCGCCGATGATCAGGGGCTCGCCGTCCGGGCCGTAGAACAGGCCGCGCTCCTGCGTGGAGCCGCCCTGGGTGTCGGTGATGCCGCCGACGAAGTAGGGGATGCCGTCGCGCGTGACGCCGGGCCGGCTGCCGAAGCGCCAGAACCAGCCGTCACGATAGGGGAACGGCTCCTCCTCGATGGCCACGAGGCTGTCGCCGAACCAGACGCTGTCGAGGCCGCTCTCGCCATCGGCGATGCGGGTGCAGGAGGCGCTGTAGCAGACGTCGGCGTCGGCCATGCCGAAGAACGACTCCCAGCTGTCCTGGACGTAGACGTCGGTGGCGCTCTCGGTGCGCAGGAGGCCCGGCTCGCCGCCGAGCAGCGTGCCGTAGGCCAGCGAGACGGTCAGGCCGCCGGGAGCCGAGGCGGTGACCGTGAAGGCCCAGCCGTCGGGTCCGTTGACGTCAGGCGTGCTGATCGAGCCGACCGTGTAGTCCGGCGCATTGGGCAGGGGTTGCTCGTCGACCATGAGGACGGTCGCGACCTGGCCGTGGGCGAGGCCGGCCGTCAGGAGGATGAGCATGATGACGAGGATCGGTCGCAAGTGTCGCATGGATGGTCCCTCCGGGCTTTGCGGGTTCGTGATACCATCATGACCGCCGATGGACGGGACGGGAGCATATCACAAAAACCGTGGGGATGCGTGACGAATCCGGGAGAATGGTCCGATGATGCGTCCGGGCCGACCTCGCGAGGCCGGCCCGGACGTCCGATGGCGGTGGCGGCGGCGCGCTCAGATCTTCTCGGGGTCGACGATGGCCCCGTGAGTCTCCTTCAGCGCCAGGAGGCCCTGCTTCTGCTCCTCGTAGACCTCGAAGAGCTGCGCGGGCAGGTCCTCCTCCTTGCCGTAGGCCTCGGTCTGCAGGTCGATCCGGCCGACGATGTTGTCGACGTACAGCGCGAACTGCATGTCGTACAGGCTCTTGGGGTACTCCTTCCGGATCCCGTCGAAGAGCCGCTTCAGGTCGTCGTAGCGGGGCAGCATGCCGATCGGCGTCTCGATCGCGTCGACCTTGCCGTTCACGTACTCGGCGAGCCAGCCGAGCCAGACCTTCACGTCTCGCTTCTCGCCGAGCAGGCCGTCGCCGTCGCCACCGCGATTGGCGTGGGTCAGGAAGTAGTTCAGGCCCGCCATCACCGGCCGGCCGTCGTCGGTGAACCGGTCGCTGTTGAAGAAGGTGAACTGCGCCTCCATGTACGCGGCCAGGGAGCCGGGGATGAAGGGGGCGTTGGCCCAGGGCTGGCGCTTGACGCCGGTCGCGCCGACCTCGGTGGCGGTCGCCTTGGAGACGATGCTCGCGCCGATCGCCACGCCGTGATCCGGGTTCTTGGCCACCCAGACCGGCGGCATGGTGTCGGCATCGCGGCCGGAGTAGGTGATGACCTTGACCGGCACGCCCTCGGCGTCGGCGTTGGCCGCAGCGTTGTGGTTGGCGATCACGCTGGCGTCGATGGTCACGCGGGAGTTCTTGTGGCTCGGCGGGATCGGCTTGCCGTCCTCGTCGGTCTTGCCCTTCCACCACTCGCCCTGGAAGTTGATCCCCTTGTCGGGCATCTCCTCGCCGCAACCGGTCCAGTAGGGCACGCCGTCCTCGCTGATGAGCACGTTGGACCAGATGGCCTCGGTGTCGTCGTCGCGCAGGGCCTGCATCAGGTACGGATCGCCCTCGCGGTTGACGTCCTCGACGATGCCGAAGATGCCCTTCTCCGGGTTGACCGCGCGGCAGGTGCCGTCCTCGGCGATCCACATCTGGGCGAGGTCGTCGCCCACGAAGTCGGTGCCGACCATGGCCGTGGTCGTCTTGCCGCAGCCGCTGGGCGCGGCCCCGGCGAAGTACGTGACCTTCCCGTCGCCGTCCTTCAGGCCGGTGATGAACATGTGCTCGGAGAGCTCCTTCTCCAGGCCGTAGTACGTGGCGTAGTCGACCGAGAAGCGATGGTTGCCCTTCTTCATCAGCAGCGTGTTGCCGGCGTAGGTGCAGAAGGTCGAGAACGTGGTCAGCCAGCTGCGATCCATGAAGATGCGCGCGTTGGGCACGTCCTCGGGACGGTTGGGGCCCTCGGAATGGACGTTGGTGAAGAAGATGCCACGGCGCTCGGCCTCGCCGTCGAACGCGTCGTAGCAGTTCCGGTAGAGCAGCTCGGCGGAGTGCAGCACGTAGGTCGAGCTGGAGATCTCGATGGCGGGCGTGGTCGCGAAGGCGCCGACCGGTCCGCGGGTGTAGAACCCGACCATCATGACCTTGCCCTTCATGATGCCCTTCATGTAGTTCCGCACGTAGTCCAGGCCCTCGTCCCGCAGCACCGTCTTGGCCAGGGCGCTGGTCTTCTCGCCCTCGTTGATGATGTAGAACGTCTGGTTGACCAGTCGCGCCTGGTCCTGGGGCAGATCGAAGTGGATCGTGTGCCCCTTCTTGGCCAGCGGCTTCTCCTCGCCCTTCTCCAGCGAGTACTTGCGGATCCAGTCGACATCCTCGGGGCTGCCGGTGTTGATGAACACGTCATCGGGCTCGCACATGTTGATGGCGGCGGCGATCTTGACGAGCGCGTCTTCGTTCGTGATGGG
This sequence comes from bacterium, assembly GCA_014730255.1. Taxonomy (GTDB): domain Bacteria; phylum Krumholzibacteriota; class Krumholzibacteriia; order LZORAL124-64-63; family LZORAL124-64-63; genus Glo-17. The sequence goes on from WJIQ01000025.1 coordinate 3,810, forward strand.
AGCGAGCTTCTCGCGGCTCCTCGCGTCGAGCTTCTGCTCGAGCACGGACCGTGCGTCAGCGATGGTCTTGACCCCACCGACCTCGGTGAGGATGTCCACGCCCTTGTTCAGCTCCAGCATGCCTGGTCTCCTTGGGATGGTGCTCAAGATCCGCCGGCCGGGATCGCGCGACGGTCGGCGATGGAACTCGTATCGTCCATCATGCAGGAAAATGGTACTCAAGTCGAGCATATCAAGGACCCTGGCCGCAAAAACGTGTGCCAGGGCGCCGGTTCCGGCGGGACAGCGGGGGCAGAACGGGGACCGGGCCCGCCTCGGCGAGACCGGCCCCCTGGCGGTCGCTAGACCGTCTCGCCGACGAGGTGGCCGAGGTCGTCGGCCACCTGCTGCAGATCGGCCGCCATGGCGGCGAGCTGGCTGCTGGTCGCCGCGGACTGCTCGGCGCCGGCGGCGTTGGACTGCGTGACCTGATCGAGCACGCCCATCGCGTCGGTGATCTCGCCGATGCTGGTGGCCTGCCGGTCGCTGGCCGTCGAGACCTCGCCGATGGTCGTGGTCGTCGACTCGACCTCACGGACGATCTCGGCGAGGATGTCGGCCACCTCGCCGACCACCTGCACGCCGGTCTGGGCCTGCGACCGCGAGCCGTCGAGTAGCTGGGAGGTGTTGCTGGCCGCCTCGGCGCAGCGCTGGGCCAGGTTGCGCACCTCCTCGGCGACCACGGCGAAGCCCTTGCCCGCCTCGCCGGCCCGGGCGGCCTCCACCGCGGCGTTCAGCGCGAGCAGGTTGGTCTGGAAGGCGATCTCGTTGATGGTCTCGATGATGCGGCTGGTATCGTCGGCCGAGGTGCGGATCGACTCCATGGTCTCGGTCATCCGCTCCATCGTCGTCTGACCGCGGCGGGCGGCCTCGCTGGCCCTGGAGGCCGTCGTGTTGGCGTCGGTGGTGCTGCTGGCGAAGACCCGGGTCTGGGCGCTCATCTCCTGCAGCGACGCCGACGTCTGCTGCAGGCTGCTGGCCTGGTTGCTGGTGTTCTGGGCGATGCGGTCGCCGGCGTCGCGGAACTCGCTGGCCGTGCTCAGGGTCTCCTTGGCGCCGCGGATCAGCGAACGCGCGGCCCGCCGGACGGGCACGATGACGCCGCGGTCGATGATCACGAACAGGATGATGGCGGTCAGGACCACGGTGGCGAGGATGGCCAGGACCACGTTCCAGGAGAACGACCGCACGGCCGCCTCCGAATCGGCCGTCGAGACCGTCACGCTGGCCACGCCGAGGACCTCGCCGACGGTCGCATCGTGGCAGTCGAGGCAGCTGGCGGTCGCGGGCAGCGGCTGGACCGACCGGATCAGGTGGGCCTCGGTGTCGTGCTCGGTGAAGCCGACGCCGGACTCGAGCACCTGGCGCTCGTAATCGTTCTCCGGCAGGCCCTTCTCCCGCACGCCGAACTCCTCCGCGACGGATGCGGCCCGGGCGGCGTGGACGTGATCGATGCCCTCCTGGTGGTCGAGCATGTCGATGAAGCGCTCGAGAGCGTCCATGTCGCCGATCTCGCCGAAGACCTCCATGGCCCGCGTGATGCTCGCCGCGACCACCTCGGCCTGGTCGAACTGGGTCCTCTCGGTCATGCCGTTCACGCTGACCAGCACGTAGGTCGCCGTCCCGCCGAGCACCACGACGAGGCAGGCGACGATCATGGCGACGATCTTCTCTCGCAGCTTCATGATGATCCGATCGTTACGGGCTCGTATGCTGGTGGACTATACTCGCTACATTCGCAAGCCATATCGGCGAATGGGGCATTTCATTGAGAGGAAAAACAGCGATCTGGTCGGAATTCCATGAACGGCCGCTCACGATCCACCGCGACGGGGCGCGCCGATTCGACGCAAATAAAAAGCGACACCTTCAGTCCTGGTTTAGCTTGGAGCGAACGTCACCAACGCCACCCCCGAGAGGATCGACATGTCCCGCCTGCTGCCTCCCGCTCCGCTCACCGCGTGCCTCCTGCTGCTCGTTACCCTCGCGCCGTCGGTGGGCCGTGCCGCCTGGCAGGGCGAGATGCGCGAGGACGGCGACGGCCTGCGCGTGATCAATCCCGAGACCCCGGCCGCCGGCGAGGTCACCCTCGAGCTCGAGGAGCTCTGGCGTGCCGGCGACGACGACGACATCCTCTTCGGCGTGATCAACGAGCTGCTGACCGACGCCGAGGGCAACGTCTACCTCCTCGACGGCCAGCTGCAGGAGATCCAGGTCGTCGGCCCCGATGGCGAGTGGCTCGACACGATCGGGCGGCAGGGCGAGGGCCCCGGCGAGTTCAACAACGCCGGCGACATGTTCTGGTCGCCCACGGGCCAGATCGGCGTGATCCAGAACTGGCCGGGCAAGATCGTCATGCTCTGGCCCGACGGGACGCCGGGCGACCAGTTCGCCATGCCCTTCAAGAAGGGTGGCAGCCTGCAGACCGCCTCGCGCGGCCACGGGCAGCCGGGGCGGATCGTGCTCTCGGGCAGCGCCTGGACCTCGGAGGACGATCAGCAGTATCAACAGACGTACCTGAAGGCCTATGGCGCCGACGGCACCGAGCTCGCCAGCTTCGTCGAGGAACGCACGGAGACCAGCTTCGGCAACTACACCTTCGAGGAGGAGCGGTTCAGCGATTTCCAGCGCCGGTGGACCGCGGCCGGCGATGGACGCGTGGCCGCGCCCCTGACCTTCGACGCCTACCGGATCCACCTCTGGAACGCCGACGGCAGCCTCGACCGCGTCATCGAACGGCCGGGATTCGAGAACGTCCAGCGCACCGCCGAGGAGACCGAGGGATTCCAGCAGATCTACGATCGCATCACGAGCTGGAACCCGGGCTCGAGCTTCGAGGTCGCCGATGTCCATCAGACGATCTCCCAGATGAGCTTCCGCGAGGACGGCAGCCTCTGGGTCCTCTCGAGCCGGGACCAGTGGCGGCCGGCCGAGGACCTGTTCACCAGCTTCGACGTCTATGACCGCGAGGGCCGCTACCTCCAGCGCGTCCACCTCGACATCGAGGGCAACGCGGTCCAGGACGGCGTCTTCTTCGCCGGCGACCGGCTCTACGTGGTCACCGACCTCATGAGCGCGTTCATGTCCCTGCTCGGCGCCGACTTCGGCGGCCTCGACGAGGAGCCGGAGCCGGTCTCGGTGATCTGCTACGCATTCCAGCCGTCGCTCGATGTCATCACCGACGCCAGCGAGAGGTAGCGCCATGACCGGTTCGCACCGGATCCCGCCCGCCGAGCTCGCCGCCTCCCTGGGATCGGGCGACCGCGTCGTGCTCGATGTCCTGGTGCCGGCGCAGCATGAGGCCATGCACGTCGCCGGCGCTCGCAACGCCTGCGTCCATGAGATGGTGTTCGTCGATCGGGTCGGCGAGATCGTGCCCGACCTCGAGACGCCCATCGTGGTGGTGGGCGCCGGCGGGTCGTCGCTGGACGCCGACCTCGCCGCCGAGAAGCTCACGCGCGCGGGCTATCGCGACGTCGCCGTGCTCGACGGTGGACGCGAGACCTGGCTCGCCGCCGGCCACCCGGTCGAGGGCGAGGCGAACGCCATCCCGGCCACGCCGACCCCGCCGGTCCGGATCACCGGCGAATGGACGGTCGATGCCGACGCGAGCCAGGTGCGCTGGGTCGGCCGCAATCCCGGCGGGTTCCACGACGGATCCATCGCCGTCACCAGCGGAGAGGTGTCGGCCCGCGGCGGAGAGACGACCGGGCGCGTCACCCTCGATCCGCGCCGCCTGGTGAACTTCGATCTCGAGGGCGACGATGCCCAGCCCGTGCTCATCGCCCACCTGCTGTCCGACGACTTCCTGTTCGCCGATCGCTTCCCCACCGTCGTGTACGAGATCGCCAGCGTCGAGCCCTGGCCCGAGGCGACCATCACCGAGGTCACGCATCGCATCAAGGGCACGCTGACCATGCGCGGCGTGACCGCGCCGCTGGAGGTCGACGCGACGATCAGCCGGCTGGACGACGACACGCTCGTCGCCACGGCCAGCCTGGGCCTGGACCGCACCCGCTGGGGCATGATCTACGGCTCGGCGCGGTTCTTCTCCCACCTGGGGATGCACGTCGTGTTCGACGAGATCGACGTCTCGACGCGGCTGGTGCTGCGGCGCGACTGACGCGGATCATTCACCGTATCGCTCGATGACGCGGACGAGGTGCCGGCGGCACGCCGCGCAGAAGGGCTTGATGCCCTTGGAGAACATGATGCAGTCGAGCTCGGCGCGGTACATGCCCTCGCTGCTGTAGCCGGCGCCCTCGAACGCCCCCACCTGACCGGCGTAACGGCTGGCGGCGAGGTAGCGATCGGCCTCGACCTGGTGGGAGCGCGACAGCTCCTCGCCGCGCTGCTCGAGCCGGGCGACCTCCTCGGGATCGCCCCCGGACCGCATCAGCTCGCCGATCCGTGCGTTGATCGCCGCGCGCTCCTCCTGGTACGCCCGGGCCATCTCGTCGTAGCCCGCCTTCTCCCAGGGCGTCGGGATGGCGATGCCGGGCGTGACGAGGTCGCGCCACTCGAGCGACCCGGGATCCAGTAGCCGCGTGATGTTCGGCTCGCGCGGCTCGTGGTCGCGGGGGTAGAAGTCGCCATAGGCGACCTGCGAGGAGTAGTACTCGTCGGCCAGGCCGGCGAAGTGGTGGCCGAACTCGTGCAGGAAGACGTAGTCGGACCACTGGTTGCCGCTCGTGAAGGTGTTGAACGCGTTGTAGATCCCCCCGCCGCCATACCGATCGGAGTTGACCATGACGTAGAGCGCGTCGTAGGGCACGTGGGCGGCCACGTCGCGGACGGCCCGGTTGTCCTCGGTCAGGAGATAACGTTCGCTGCCCAGGCTGTTGAACGTGCAGCCGAGCGGCGTGCGCGCGAAGACGCCGCGCGTCGGCTCGTCGCAACCGGAATCCTGGCTCACCTTCAGGACGCCCCGGACGTTGAACCGATCGGCGCGGCTGGCGTACGGCTCGTGCCCGAGCATCACCGCCGCGAAGTGCTCGACGTCAGCGAGGAACCGGCCGACCTCCCCGCGCGTGTACCCCTCGCCCAGGATCGCCACGTCGACGCAGCCGTGCGCGTCGCCCCCCTCGTGGACGGTCACCACGATCACGTCCTCGTCCAGGGGCTCGTGGCGCACCGTGACGTCGTCGGGGTCGATGGTCGTGCGGTAGATCTCGCGCAGCGACTGGTCGTCCTCGCGGACGGCGATCGAGAACTCGCCGGGGCGTCGGGGGCACGGGGCGAGCACGGTCTCGTGGTACGTGCGCCAGACGCCGTCGGCCGCCGGAGCGGTGGTCCGGTACTCGGCGAAGTAGCTGTCGAACCCCCGCGAGAAGAGCAGCTCGCCGGTCTCGGCGTCGTGCAGGTAGGCGTAGTAGCGACCGAGATCGAGGTCGTCGATCAGGTGCACCCGGCTGCCCGCCCAGACGCCCTGCCGGTAGACCTGGTCGATGGAGAACCGATCGGCGGAGGCATGGCCGCCGTGGTGCAGATCGATGCGCAGGGTCTCGTCGTGGAACCGGGCGTCGAAAGCGGCGATGGGGTCGGCCGGCGCGGACGCCGCCGCCAGCGCGATCAGCAGGATCAGGACCGTGAGACGTGGCATGCTGCACCTCGCAGGGGAGACGTCCAGAGGAGGCGTCGATGGTACGTCCGTCCGCGACCACGATCAAGAGCGGGGGCCGGATCCCGGCCCATGACTTGTGCCCGGGAAATTGTTGTTCCCCCTGGGCCGTCACGTCCGTGACGGCCCTTCCTCTACATCGCGTACTTCAGCTCGTGCCTCCTGTTCACCTTCAGCGCCCGGGTCTCCACCCGTCGCCAGTAGTAGTCAGCCCATAACCCAGGCAACTCGAAGTGCCACACGAACAGCCGCGTCGACAGAACCTCCTCCTCCGTCAACGGATGATCCGTCAAGCCCTTCAGCATCGCAGGCGTCGACCGACACCGCTTCTCACGACGCAACTTGATGTAGTTCCGCCACACCAGGAAGATCGCCATCCGGTACATCGAGTTGTTCCGACGA
>WJIQ01000188.1 GCA_014730255.1 bacterium
GCGGGCCACCAGGCGTCCGGAGGTCCCTGAGTCCGCGTACGATCGGCTCCCGGGCCATTGGACGGAAGGATCCGGCCGATCCAGGGCGCGGAAGGCGGATGTCGCGGAGCAGCGATCTGGCGTATGAGCACGCATATGCGGGTGCAGGCAAGGTTTAGGCCCACCAACATTCTTTTCGGCACAACCGATGGGATTCGCCTCGGAGGGGGGGAGCTGGTATCCTGGGACCCCCGACAGGAAGGACGCCACGCCCCCGGCCATCGCGGACCTCGGCGAGGTCGTGGACGTCGACTGGCAGCTCTGACCCCGACCCGAAAGGCCGGCCCGGATGCGCAACGCCGCCATCGCCCTCGTCTTCGCCCTCGTGGCAAACGCCACCGCCAACGTGCTCATCCGCATGGGCATGCGCGATCTCGAGCTGTCCCTCGCGCGGCCGGCCGAGACGATCAAGACCATCCTGCTGAACGGCCCGGTGATGGCGGGCATCGTCCTGTTCGCCGCCAACGTGCTGGCCTACGCCTTCGCGCTGAGCAAGATCCGCGTCGGCATCGCCTACCCGATCATGACCAGCTGCGGCCTGTTGATCGTGCTGCTGCTGGCCTGGCAGCTCATGGGCGAGCGGATCACGCTGATCCAGCTCGGGGGCGTGGCGCTGATCCTCGGGGGCGTGGTGATGGTCTCGAGCCAGATGGGCTAGCCGCCGATCACCGCACGAGCACCAGCCGCGTCGTCCCGCTCCGCCCTCCCAGCTCCAGCCGAGCCAGGTAGACCCCGCTCGCGAGTCCGTCCGCACTCACCGGCACGCGGACCTCGCCCGCCGGCAGCACGCCCTCGCGCAGCACCCGCACCTCGCGGCCCACGACGTCGTACAGGGCCAGCCGCGCCATCCCGCCCGGCGAGCGCAGACGCAGCACCGTGCGCGGGTTGAACGGGTTGGGCGCGGCGGTGAGCGCGAGCGTGGCAACCGGTGCCGGCGCGGTCACCGACCCCTCGAACACCTCGACCGTCTCGAGGCCGCCCTCGCCACAGGCCAGGGCCACGTACCGTCCGACCAGGGCGAGCTGCACCGTAGCGTCGACCGTCTGGTAGCTGGTCACGAGCGCCGGCTGGTCGGGGTCGGCGAGCGAGACCACCAGCAGGCCGCCCGACCCGTCGGCCACCAGCGCGAGGTCCGGATCGGCGAGCACGACCTCGCTGGCCAGGCCGCCGGTCGGCAGCACGCCGCGCAGCGCCGGTGCCGCGGGCGTGGTCACGTCCAGCACCACGACCCCGCCCGAGAAGTCGGCCACCACGGCGAGCGGGCCCGATACCGCCACGCCGTTGGCGTCGCCCGCCGTGTCGTAGCTGCCGATCTCCACCGGCGCCGTCGGGTCGCTCACGTCGATCACCCGCAGGCCGGCGGCGAAGTCGGCCACGTAGGCCACGGTGCCCACCACCGCGACGTCGCTGGCGAACCCCGGCGTGTCGACCGCGCCGATCACCGTCGGCTGGGCCGGATCGCTCACGTCGACGATCTGCAGGCCGAAGCCCTTGGCCGCCACGTAGGCCACCGCGCCGGCCACGTCGACGCCGAGCGCGATGCCCGGCAACGCGACCGCGCCCACCTCGACGGGCTGGTCGGGATCGGTGACGTCGACCAGCCGCAGGTCGCCCGCGCGGTCGGCCACGTACGCCAGGCCGTCGCGCACCACGACGTTGCGCGCGGCGCCGGGGGTGTCGAGGGTGCCGCGCGGCTGCGGGTCGGCCGGGTCGGCGAGGTCGAGCACCACGAGGCCCGCGGTGTGGTCGCAGACCACGGCGAGGGAACCGTCGACGTCGACGCCGAAGGCCAGCCCGTCGGTGTCGACCAGGCCGGCGGGGCGCGGCGGGTCGAGGACCGTGGCGGTGGCGGATGCGGCGGCGAGCGCCAGCGCCAGGGCGACGATCGCGGGGGTGCGAGACGGGATCACGGTCGAGCCTCCCGGGACGTTGCGACGACCAGTCCACGAAAAGGGTACCACGATCGACGGGCAAGTTGGCCTTGACAAAAAGTTAGCCTGGACTAATTCTGTGCCCGTGCGAACGAACGACCCCGGACCCTGACCGAGGAGATGCCCATGCGCCACGCCACCATCCTCGCCGCCCTCGTGATCGCCACGACCACGCTGCCGGCGACCCATGCCCCGGCCCAGGACCTCGTGGGCGACCGCCCCGACTTCACCGAGAGCGCGCTCGCCGTCCCGGCGGGCGGCTGGCAGATCGAGGCCGGCGCCACGATCACCACCCTCGACGCCCTGGACACCACGGAGATCGGCGAGGTCCTCGTGCGCCATGGCCTGAAGCCCGGCACCGAGCTGCGCCTGGTCCTGCCGAGCTTCGTGGACGTGAGCCACGACGGCGACCAGATCGACGACGTGAGCGGCCTCGGAAACGCCGCCATCGGCCTCAAGCAGGAGCTGGCCCGTGGCGACGGATCGCGCCCGCAGGTCGCCATGGTCGGCCACGTCACCCTGCCCGTCGGCGACGAGGACGTGGCCAGCGACGACACCGCGGTCGACCTCGCCCTGGCGCTCGAGTGGGAGCTGAGCCCCCGCGTCGGCCTGGGCATGAACGTGGGCGGCGAGGCCGTCTTCGCCGACGACACCGAGACCCGGCAGTGGGCCTCGGCCGCCCTCGGCCTCGATCTCGGCGCGGGCTTCGGCGCCTTCGTCGAGGGCTACACCTTCACCGACGGGTTCGACGACTTCTCCAGCTACGTCGACGCCGGCCTCACCTACCTGATCGCCCCCGACTGGCAGGTCGACGCGCGCGTCGGCCAGGGCCTGGGCGACGTCGACGACGAGACCTTCTTCGGCGCCGGTCTGGTGACCCGGTTCTAGGACGGGACGGGCCATGTTCAGCGAGGCGGTGGAGAACTACCTGACCGAGATCCTGCGGCTCGAGGAGCACGCCGGCCGTGGCGCCGTCTCGCCCAGCGCCCTGGCCGATCGCCTGGCGGTCGCCCGGCCCTCGGTCACCGGCATGCTGCAGCGCCTGGCCGACGACGACCTGGTCCGCTACGCGCCCTACCGCGGCGTGCGCCTGACCCGTCGCGGCCGCCGCACCGCCCGCCAGATGCTGCGCCGCCACCGCCTGGTGGAGACCTTCCTCGTGCGTGCGCTCGGCATGCCCGCCGACCGTGTGCACGACGAGGCCCACCGCTGGGAGCATGCCCTGAGCGACGACGCGGTCGACCGGCTCGACCGCTGGCTGGGCCGGCCCGAGGCCGACCCGCACGGCACGCCCATCCCGGCGGCCCCGCCGAGCCGCGGCCAGCGACGCCTGGCGACCCTCGCGGCGGGCGTCCGGGCCACCGTGACCATGGTCGCGAGCCAGGGGCCCGACCACGCCGCGTACCTCCGATCCCTGGGCCTGGCACCGGGCGCCGTGGTGACCGTCACCGAGCGCCGTCCGTTCCAGGGCCCCGTGACCTTGACCATCGGCGACCACTCGTGGATCGTCGGACCCGAAGTCACCGAGTACGTCTCGGTGCGCGAGGAGACGTGATGATACCGACGCGTGCGATGCGATCGATGACCCTCCTGCTCGCAGCCCTGCTGCTGGCCCTGACCGGCTGCGGCGGCGGCGGCTCCGACGAGGCCGGCGACGCCGGCGGCAAGCTCGCCGTCGTCGCCACCACCATGCAGGTCGGCGACCTGGTGCGCGTGGTCGGAGGCGACCACGTCGACCTCGCCGTGCTCATGAGCCCGGGCCTCGATCCGCACCAGTACAAGGCCTCCGCCGGCGACGTCGAGCGCCTGACCGGGGCCGACCTCGTCGTCTACAACGGCCTGCACCTGGAGGCCAAGATGGGCGAGGTGCTCGAGCGGCTGGGCTCGCGCAAGCCGACGCTCGCCGCCGCCGAGGCCGTGCCCGAGGACGAGCTGATCGCCACCGACGGCGCCCACGACCCGCACGTCTGGTTCGACGTCGCGCGCTGGCGCCTGGCCCTCGATGCCGTGGCCGCCCGGCTCGCCGAGCTCGACCCCGACCACGCCGACGCGTACCGTACGAACGCCGAGGCCCACCGCGCCGAGCTCACCGAGCTGCACCAGTGGTGCCGCACCATGGTCTCGCGCATCCCCCCGCGGCAGCGCCTGCTGATCACCGCGCACGATGCCTTCAACTACCTCGGCCGCGCCTACGGCCTCCAGGTGCGCGGCCTGCAGGGCATCAGCACCGCCACCGAGGCCGGGACCGCCGACGTGCAGGCCCTGGCCGAGCTGATCGCCGAGCGCCGGATCCCGGCGATCTTCGTCGAGACCTCCGTCTCCCCGCGCGCCATCGAGGCCGTGCAGGAGGCGGTGCGCTCGCGCGGCCACGAGGTCGCCGTCGGCGGCGAGGTCTTCAGCGACGCCATGGGCGATGCGGGCACGCCGGAGGGCACGTACGTCGGCATGGTGCGCCACAACATCGCGACCATCGTGACCAGCCTGGGAGGCGAGGTGTCCCCGTGACCGATCCGACCACGACCTGCGCCGTCGAGGTGACCGACCTGACCGTGGCCTACCGCGAGCGACCCGTGCTCTGGGACGTCGACCTCTCCGTCCCGCGCGGCAAGCTCCTGGCGATCATGGGCCCCAACGGCGCGGGCAAGACCACGCTGATCAAGGCCATCCTGGGCCTGGTGCCCACCGCCGCGGGCCGCGTGCTCGTGCACGGCGAGCCGTACACCGCGAACCGCCACCTCGTGGGCTACGTGCCGCAGCGGGGCTCGGTCGACTGGGACTTCCCCACGACGGTGCTCGACGTGGTGATGATGGGCCGCTACGGCACCCTGGGCTGGCTGCGCCGGCCCGGCCGCCGCGAGCGCGACCAGGCCCACGTCGCCCTCGAGAAGGTCGGCATGGACGTGTTCGCCGACCGCCAGATCAGCGAGCTCTCGGGCGGCCAGCAGCAGCGGGTGTTCCTCGCGCGCGCCCTGGTCCAGGAAGCGCAGGTCTACTTCATGGACGAGCCCTTCCAGGGGGTCGACGCCCGCACCGAGCGCGCGATCATCGAGCTCTTGAAGGAGCTGCGCGCGCAGGACCGCACCGTGGTGGTCGTGCACCACGACCTGCAGACGGTGACCGAGTACTTCGACTGGGTGACGCTCCTGAACGTGCGCCGCATCGCCAGCGGTCCGGTCGAGGAGACCTTCACCGAGGAGAACCTGCGCCTGGCCTACGGCGGCCGCGTGGAGTTCCTGCAGCGCCAGGCGCCGGCCGACCCGCCGCCCACGCCCGAGGACCGCGACCATGGCCTGGGCGGCTACGGGAAGATCCGCCCATGATGCCCGAGCTGCTGCACGACCTGGTGGCCGACTACACCCTGCGCACGGTGGCCCTGGGCTCGGCCGCCCTCGGCCTGGTGGCGGGCGCGCTCGGTGCGTTCGCCGTGCTGCGCCAGCAGAGCCTGCTGGGCGACGCGGTCAGCCACGCCGCCCTGCCGGGCATCGTGCTCGCCTTCATGATCACCGGCACCAAGGCGCCGCTGGTGCTCGTCCTCGGTGCGGCCATCGCCGGCTGGGTGGCCTCGCTGCTGATCATGCTCGTGGTGCGCACCACCCGCCTGAAGACCGACACCGCGCTGGGCCTCATGCTCTCGGTGTTCTTCGGCCTGGGCATGCTGCTCATGTCGGTGATCCAGCGCTCGGCCGGCGCCGGCCAGGCCGGCCTGGAGACCTTCCTCTTCGGGCAGGCCGCCGCGCTCGTGGGCGACGACCTGGTGACCATGGCCGTCCTGGGCGGCGTGGTCCTCGTGGTGCTCGCCGGCCTGTGGAAGGAGTTCAAGCTGCTGAGCTTCGACGCCGCGTTCGCCGGCGCGCTCGGCCTGCCGGTGCGCGTGCTCGACGTCGCGCTCACCACCCTGCTCGTGATCGCCATCGTGATCGGCCTGCAGACCGTCGGCGTGGTGCTCATGAGCGCCCTGATCGTCGCGCCCGCGGCCGCCGCGCGCCAGTGGACCGACAAGCTGGGCCGCCTCGTGCTGCTCGCGGGCGGGTTCGGGGCGCTGAGCGGCCTGGTGGGCGCGGTGATCTCGAGCAGCGTGCCGCGCCTGCCCACCGGCCCGACCATCATCCTGGTGATCACCGCCATCACGGTCCTCTCGCTGCTGGCCGCCCCGCGCCGGGGTGTCCTGGCCGCCTGGTGGCGACGCTGGCAGCAGCGGCGCGAGCTGCAGACCGACCGCGTCCTGGCCGACCTCTACCGTCTGGCCGCCCAGCACGACGAGCCGGCCCGGGCCGCCCACCAGGTCGACGTGCTGCAGACCATGAGCCCGCGCGCGGGCGTGCGCCGCAGCCTCGCCCAGCTCGCCGGCCGCGGCCTGGCCGTCGAGCAGGACGACGGGCAGTGGCGCCTGACCCGGCAGGGCGTGGGCGCCGGCCGCGAGGTCGTCGACCGCGGCGGACCCGACGGCCGTGACCCCGCCGGCCGCGACCGCGGCGACTCCGACGGCGGCGACTCCGACGGTGACCATCGCCCCGATCCGGGAGGCGCGCGATGAGCCCGGCGCAGATCGAGATCCTGGCCATCGCCGTCTGCACCGCGGTCGCATGCGCGCTGGTGGGTACGTTCCTGGTGCTGCGCCGGCTGGCCATGGTCTCGGACGCCATCAGCCACTCGATCCTGCCGGGCATCGTCGTCGCGTTCTTCGTGACCCGCGATCTCAGCTCGCCGTGGCTGGTGGTCGGCGCGGCGGCGACCGGCGTCCTGACCGTCGCCCTCGTCGAGGCGCTCACGCGCTCGCGTCGCCTCAAGGAGGACGCGGCCATGGGCCTGGTCTTCCCCGCGCTCTTCTCCCTGGGGGTGGTGCTGATCACCCGCTACGCCGGCAACGTGCATCTGGACGTGGACGCCGTCCTGCTGGGCGAGCTGGCCTACGCGCCGTTCAACCGCCTGGAGATCGCCGGCACCGACGTGGGCCCGCGCGGGCTGTGGCTCATGGGCGGGATCATGCTGATCAACGCGCTGGCGGTGGGCCTGTTCTTCAAGGAGCTGAAGCTGGCCACCTTCGACGCCGGCCTGGCCGCCGCGCTCGGCTTCGCGCCCGTGGCGATCCACTACGGACTGATGTCGCTGGTCTCGCTCACCGCCGTGGGCGCCTTCGACGCGGTGGGCCTGATCCTGGTGGTCGCCCTGATGATCGGCCCGCCGGCCGCGGCCTACCTGCTCACCGACCGGCTGACCGTGATGCTCGTCCTCTCGGCCTCGCTCGGCGCGGTCGCCGCCGCCCTCGGCTTCTGGCTCGCCACGGCCGTCGACGGCTCCATCGCCGGCGCCATGGCCGTCGCCGTGGGCGTGGTCTTCGCCGTCGTGTTCCTCGCCGCGCCGGGCCGCGGCCTGATCGCCGTGATGCGCCGCCGTCGTCGGCAGCGCTGGGAGTTCGCCGCCGTGATGCTCGCCATCCACCTCTGGCAGCACGAGGGCGAGCCCGACGAGGCCGAGGAGTCGCGCGTCGAGCACCTGCACGGCAAGCACGTCGGCTGGACCCCGGAGTTCACCCGCCGCACCGTCGCCCTGGCCACCCGCCGCGGCCTGGTCGAGCCCGCCGGCGAACGGCTGCGCCTGACCGAGCTCGGCCGCGCGGCGGCGGGGCGGGCGCTCAGCGGGGCGGTGGTGGAGGTGTGACTCAGTCGAACAACCCCTTGATCGCCGCCCACCGCCTCGCCTCCGCCCGCACCGGCGGCTCCCCCGGCGGCGGGTAGAAGATCGACAGCACGTAGTCCCCGAAGTCGCCGCCATAGCCATCGATGACGATGAAGTACTTCACGTCCGCCTGCATGGGCACGAACGGCAGGCGCGAGGTGTAGTCGGAGTAGTAGTCGTCGTTGCAGGCGACCACGGTCATGTCCTCGCGGTAGACGTAGACCTTGGTGTCGTAGCTCGAGCCGTAGAGGTCGATGTCCATGATCGATTCGTAGTCGACGGTGAACCGGTAGACCACGTCGGGCGAGGTGCTCTGCGTGTAGGGGCACGCCTCGTCGTAATCGTCGGTGTAGCCGACCGTGGTGCCCTCGATGTCGACCGGCCACTGGATGTGCGGCGCGTCGAGCATGGTGTCGCCGCCCTGGCGGATCACGTCCGGATCGGGCGGCGGCGGGGTGTGCTGGACCGGTGGCTTGGCGGGCTGGGCCGACGAACCGACGGCCAGCGCGGCGAGCGCCACGGTCGCGATCAGGATCTGGATCGAGGTCTTCATGGCTCGGCCTCCCGGGTCGGGGTCCGTGGCGAGGGCCCCCTGTCATCAGGGCCGAGGGCTGGCTCGAGCGAGTCTACCCCCGGGGGGACACATCTTCGTAATCAACTGTTGAAAAACATCTTACAAGGTTCCGTGGTCCGGTGTCCCCCCAGCGCCTCAGTCCCCCCGGTCGCCGGCCCCCGCCGGCCGCCGCCCGATGCGAATCGCCCTCGCCTCCGCCGGTCACCCGGATCCGCCCCCGGGGAGCGGCGACGGTCAGTGGAACAGCCCCTTCACCGCCGACCAGCTGCGCGGCTCGGTGGCGACGGGGTCGATGGGCATGGAGATGAGCAGCACGTAGTCGTACTCCATGAGCGGTCCATCGGTCGTGGTCGGGCCCACCCGGAGCCAGACCGTCTCGCCGGCGGGGCCGTCGATGACCAGGCCGCCCTCCTGGCAGGGTCCGAAAACCGCGGTGTCGATCACGTCGACCTCCGCGCAGTCCCGGGGTCCCATGTGTTGCAGGTGGGTCTCGTACTCGGCGTCGCCGACGATGTCGAGGTAGCCGAGGTCGGGGATCGTGACCTCGAGCCAGTCCGAGTCCGGCGTCACGAGGCCGTACGGGTCGATGTACCAGCCGCTGCGGCCGCAGAACAGCTCGCTGGTGATCGTCCCGAACGGACTGCCGGCCTGGGGGCTGTCGCAGCCGCCGTTGTACCAGTCCTCGTACCCGTCGACGAGCGGCGGCTCGCCCTCCGGCTCGCCACCGGCCGGACACTCGAGGTCGCACGGTTCGTGCTCGTCGATGGTCAGCTCGTACTCGCCCGCGTCGCCGCC
>WJIQ01000189.1 GCA_014730255.1 bacterium
CTGGCGCTACATCATGCGGCAGAACGTGTATTTCCTGAAGGAGCACGCCCACAAGGTGTACTTCGACGGCCTGCTGAACACGGGCATCAGCTTCGAGCGTATCCCGCGCATCGAGGAGATGAACGAGATCCTCGGCCGCATCGGCTGGGGCGCCGTCGCCGTCGACGGGTTCATCCCGCCGGCGGCGTTCATGGAGTTCCAGGCCTACAAGGTCCTCGTCATCGCGGTCGACATGCGTCAGGTGGGACACATCGAGTACACGCCGGCGCCGGACATCGTGCACGAGGCCGCCGGCCATGCCCCGATCATCGTCGACGAGGAGTACGCGCGGTACCTGCAGCGCTTCGGCGAGATCGGCGCCCGGGCCATGTCCTCGCGCCAGGACTTCGAGCTGTACGAGGCCATCCGGCACCTGTCGATCCTCAAGGAGTCGCCGGGCACGCCGCAGGACGAGATCGACCGGGCCGAGCGCGACGTCGAGTACCGGCAGGAGAACCTGGGCGAGCCGTCGGAGATGGCGCTGCTGTCACGCCTGCACTGGTGGACGGTGGAGTACGGCCTGATCGGTTCGCTCGAGGCACCGAAGATCTACGGCGCGGGGCTCCTGTCGTCCATCGGCGAGGCGGCGAGCTGCCTCGAGGACCACGTGAGGAAGCTGCCCTACACGCTCGAGGCCCAGGAGTACGCCTTCGACATCACCACCCAGCAGCCGCAGCTGTTCGTCACGCCGGACTTCGCCCACCTGATGGACGTGCTCGAGCAGTTCGCCGACGGCATGGCCTTCCGCGTGGGCGGTCTCGAGGGCCTGAACAAGGCCGTGCAGTGCGGCCGCGTGGCCACGGCCGAGCTCTCGTCCGGCCTGCAGATCTCCGGCACCTTCACCGAGGTGCACGACGACGCCGGCGAGCCGGTCCTCATGCGCACCGAGGGCCCGACCCAGCTCGCGGTGGGCGACGCCGAGCTGCCCGGCCACGGCCCGGCCGACCATCCCGAGGGCTACCTCACCACCGTGGGTCCGTTCCAGGGCACCGACACCGCCCCCGAGGACCTCGACGATCAGGCCCTGGCCAACCTCGGCCTGTCCGGCGATGGTACAGTCGAACTGGTCCTGGCCAATGGCGTCCGGGTGGCCGGGCGCCTCGACCGGGCCCAGCGCGAGCACGGCAAGCTCATCCTCCTGCACTGGAACGAGGCCTCCATCACCTGGCGTCAGCGGGTCCTGCGCACGGCGGGCGACGGCCCGCTGGCCCTGGCCGTGGGCGCCCGCGTGGTGTCGGTCTTCCAGGGCGCGGCCGACAAGTCGGCCTACGAGGACATCTCCCTCGTGCCGCGCGAGCGGACGATCAAGGTCGAGCACGACGAGCAGGGCCGCCGGCTGCAGCAGCTCTACCAGCGGGTGCGCGAGCTGCGCGAGCAGGACGGCGACCTCGGCGAGCTGGCCGGGATCTGGCGCACGCTGCGCGAGGAGCATCCCGACGACTGGCTGCTGGCGATGGAGATGTACGAGATGCTCGACGCCGCCGACGAGCAGGCCGACACCGGGCTCCGCGACGAGATCCGCGCCTTCCTGGAACAGCGACGCGGCGACGACGCCGAGCTGAAGACCCTGATCGACTGGGGCTTCACGCTGGTGGACTTCCACCGGAGCTGACCGCGGCGGCGGCTAGACCTTCCTGGCCAGCACGCCCGATTCCTGCGGCTCGTACCCCATGCGCCGGTGGTAGCGCGTGTGCGGACCATCGGCCGGGTCGGCCAGCAGCACGTCGATACCCAGCGACCTCAGCCACCGACGACGGTCGTGATACAGGTAGCGCCCGAGCCGGTAGTCCCGGTACCCCCGGATCGCGTAATCGAGGTGGACCCACGCCTGCCCGCCGCTACGGTCCTCGAGGATCACCAGGCCGGCGGCCACCATGTCGCGCAGGATGAACACGTGCCGGTGGTCGGGCCGCGGATCCAGCGGCGCGTGCGGGGCATAGCGCCGGATGTCGTCGCCATGGAAGTCGAGGAAGCGGCGCAGGTAGGCGTCATCGAACGCCACCTCGAGCAGCTCGAAGCAGCTCGCGGTGCGCGTCATGCGCCACAGGTAGACGATGTTGACCACGGTGATGATCCCGTTGGTCGCGACCACCGGCCAGGCGTCGATCATCACGCCGTAGGCGGTGAACGCGAGCGCGCCGACGAGGTTGACGACCCGCAGCCACAGCAGGCGGGCCATCATCAGGCTGATCACGATCAGGGCCGAGGCCAGGTATCCGAGTAGCTCGACGAAGCTCATGCGTCAGGGTCCCTCCGGGTGCTGGACATCGGACTCGCCCGGACTATGCTACCACCATGAGCATGCCCGTCCACTCGCACGACCACGGAGGCCATCATCACGGCGGCGCGCCGGACTACGGCCCCCGCTTCGCCATCGGCGTCGTCCTCAACCTGGCCTTCGTGATCGTCGAGGCGAGCGTCGGCCTGGTCACCGGCTCGCTGGCCCTCGTGGCCGACGCCGGCCACAACCTGAGCGACGTCGCCAGCCTCCTCCTGGCCTGGGGCGCGGTCTGGCTCGCCGGCCGGCGCCCCACCATGCGCACCACCTACGGTCTGCGCAAGGCCACCGTGCTCGCCTCGCTGGCCAGCGCGTGCCTGTTGCTGATCGCCCTCGGCGTGATCACCTGGGAGGCCGTCGGCCGGTTGCAGGAACCGACCGCGGTGGGCAGCACCCAGATCATCCTGGTCGCGGCCATCGGCGTGGTCATCAACGTGGCCACCGCCCTGCTCTTCTTCGCCGGCCGCAAGGACGACCTCAACATCCGCGGCGCCTACCTGCACATGGCGGCCGACGCGGCCGTCTCCCTCGGCGTGGTCGTGGGTGGCATCGTGATCGGCGCGACGGGCTGGGGATGGGTCGACCCGGTGCTCTCGCTCCTGATCGTCGTCGTGATCCTGATCGGGACCTGGGGCCTGCTGCGCGAGAGCACGCACCTGCTGCTCGACGGGGTCCCCGCGGGCCTCGATCCCCGGGCCGTGCAGGAGTGGCTGCTCGCGCACCCGGACGTCGCCTCCGTCCACGACCTTCACATCTGGGGCCTGAGCACCACCGAGGTCGCCCTCACCGCGCACCTCGTGACGCCGGCCGGCTATCCGGGGACGGGGGTCCTCCAGGAACTCACCGCCGGC
The DNA here is from genome assembly GCA_014730255.1 of bacterium. Taxonomy (GTDB): domain Bacteria; phylum Krumholzibacteriota; class Krumholzibacteriia; order LZORAL124-64-63; family LZORAL124-64-63; genus Glo-17. Next base: position 3,169 of record WJIQ01000189.1, read on the forward strand.
CTGCACGACCGGTTCGGCATCGATCACGCGACGCTGCAGATCGAGGTCGACGATCCCGGCCACGGCTGCGCGCTCGAGAGGTGAGGCTCAACCGGCGGCCAGCGCCCCGCTCTCGACCTTGCGCCGCAGCGCGAAGCGATTGTTCTCCGTCTCCCACAGCCGGACCCGGGACAGCTGTCCGCGCAGACTGCCCCCCAGCCGCGGCCAGAGGACCTGCAGGATGTTCTCGCTGGTCGAGGGGCGATCCCGGAAGTCGTCGGTCTCCAGGTCGAGATGATGGTCGTGCCACGGCTCGACGGCGGCGTCCATGCCCTGGCGGAGGGCCGTGAAGTCGCCCACGGTGCCGCTGCGCTCGTCGTACGGCGCGGCCAGCGTCGCCTCGATGCGGTACGTGTGGCCGTGGCCGGACGGGTTGTTGCACTTGCCGTAGACGCGGTGATTCTCGGCGTCGTCCAGGTGCGGGCTGTGCAGGCGATGGGCCGCGTCGAACCAGCGCTCGAGTCCGATGCGGGTCCCGCCGTCCGGATGATGCTCGGCGAACCGATCGGGCCCCTCGAACAGGCGCAGCCGCGCGATCGGCAGCGTGTCGCCGAGGCGCACGTCGAGCCAGCGGACCAGGCTCTCGTTCGTCGTCGGCCGCCCCTTCAGCGCGGGCACCTCGTGGGTGAGGTGCCTGTGCGCGAGGTCGTCGCGAAGGGTCGCCGTCGCGCCCTCGACCACCGCGAGCGGCGCCAGGAGCCCCGTGTCGGGATCGCGATCGCCACCGAGGGTCACGCGCAGCCGGTACCGATGGCCCCGGTCGTGGGTGGCCGCCTCGCCGAAATAGGCCGCGTTCTCGGACGTGGTCAGGTCGGGCGCCATGGTCCGGCGCACCGCCGACCAAGCCAGCCAGTGATGCGCCTCGACGGACCCGTCGCGATACGCCGTGGCCTCGCGGTCCGGGCTCTCGGTCAGGTGGCAGGCGACGAGCTCGGCCCCGAGGTCGCCGAACAGGGGCATCGCGTCGTCGAGCAGCTGGCGCGCCACGTTCTCCATCGTGGGCACGAGATCGCCGAAG
>WJIQ01000190.1 GCA_014730255.1 bacterium
CCGCACCGCAACCCCGACCCCGAGGCGCGCCGCGATGGCCCACTCCCTGCTCTTCGTCGATCTCGCCGGCACGCTCGTGCTGCGCGATCCGCAGTCGCGGCAGTGGGTTGCCTGGACCGGCGTGGCCGGCCTGCTGCACGGCCTGGCGCAGGGTCATGACCTCCACCTGACCACGGGCGACGACGACGCGAGCGCGCGCGCCGCGCTCGAGGAGCTGGAGGTCACCGAGTACTTCACCGGCGTCCACGCCGGCCTGCCCGGTGGCGGCAAGCCGTTCGGCCAGCTCGCCCGGGTGCTCGGGGCCGCGCCGGAGCAGTGCCTCGCCATCGGCGACAACCCGGTCTCCGACACCGCCGGCGACACCGAGCGGGTGGTGAGCGTGATCCTCCGGCACGAGACCGCGCAGGTGCCGGTCCAGAGGGTGCGCGAGGTGGTCGGGGGCCTGCAGCACGTGGAGGGGTACCTGACCGGGTTCGCGGCGACGCTCGAGCGCGCCGGCGGCGTCGCGACGACGGGCGAGCCCGGGCCCCTGGACCCGTCGGTCCTCTCGGTGTGCCTGTCGGGGTCGGACTGCCGCCTCGGCTGGTGGCAGAAGTCCACCAGGGCGCGGCGCCCCGTGGTGGTGGTCGCGGCCTGACGCCTACCGCTGGGGCCGGACGTGATGCCGCCAGAGATCCGGCCGGTGGAGCGCGTCGCCGGCCTCCTCGAGCCAGCAGACGACCGCCAGCTCGGTCTCCGGGTCCAGATCCTCGAGGTCCCGGCTCTCGGCCAGGTTCCGCGCGAGGAGCTGCACGCGCGCCATGTGGTCTCCGAGCAACGCGATGGCCCGCTGGATGTCGTCCCGATACGGATTCATGCGGTCGACCTTCCAGGTGTCGCCGGGTGTGAGCCCGGTCTCGCGGACGTCGAGTCCCGGGGGGGCTCCCTCGGGGGTGAGACGATGTCCGGATCCTTCCGTCCCAATCATACGCCACATTGATGCAGAAGTTGAGTAAATTATGGGCTGACAATGATTTATCGACCGAAAACGATATTGATATTCGCCGCCGTTATTTTTTCGACATTTAGCTTGACCGGGTCAAGGGCGATCAATTTCCTTGGGGTCGAGGTGGACATCGCGCGGACGAATGGACGCCGCCACGACCACCACCACGCGCGGCCGAGATCTCGGCCGACCGCGCGCGCGATCCCAGCCGGGGACCCTGGGGGCCACTCGTGAGCACCGGATGGAAGGGCCCGCGCATCGACGCCGGCCAGATCCACGCCGCCCTCGATCGCCACGCCGATCCCACGCCCGCCGCCGTGCGCGAGATCCTCGCGCGGGCGCGCGAGCTGAAGGGACTGGACGACGCCGACGTCGCCGTTCTCCTCTCCTGCGAGGATCCCGATCTCGACCGGGAGATCTTCGCCGCGGCCAGCGCGGTCAAGACCGCCATCTACGGCAACCGGCTGGTGCTCTTCGCGCCCCTCTACATCACCAACAAGTGCCGCAACGAGTGCCGCTACTGCGCGTTCCGCGCCAGCAACAAGGCCATCGCCCGCCGCGATCTCACCCGGGAGGAGATCGCGCGCGAGACCGAGATCATCATCGACGAGGGGCACAAGCGCATCCTGCTCGTCGCCGGCGAGAGCTACCCGTCCGGACAGGGTCTCGACTACGTCTACGAGGCCATCGAGACCATCTACGGCGTGAAGTCGCGCAACGGCGAGATCCGCCGCCTGAACGTCAACGTCGCCGCCCTCGACGTCGAGCACTACCGGCGCCTGAAGGCCTGCGACATCGGCACCTACCAGCTCTTCCAGGAGACCTACCACCGCCCGACGTACGAGCAGATGCACCTGGCCGGTCCCAAGAGCGACTACGACTGGCACATCGGCGCCATGGACCGCGCCATGACGGCGGGCATCGACGACGTGGGCATCGGCGTGCTCTTCGGACTGTACGACTACCGCTTCGAGGTGCTGGCGATGATGCACCACGCCCGCCATCTCGAGGAGCGCTTCGGCTGCGGCCCGCACACCATCTCCGTGCCGCGCATCGAGCCGGCCGAGGGCAGCGCGGTGGCCCTGCATCCGCCCGCCCCGGTGCGCGATCACGACTTCCTGCGCCTGATCGCCATCCTGCGCCTGGCCGTCCCGTACACCGGGATCATCCTCTCGACCCGCGAGAACGCCAACATCCGGCGCCAGTGCTACGACCTGGGCATCTCGCAGATCTCCGCCAGCAGCCGCACCAACCCCGGCGGGTACGCCGACAGCCAGACGGACCTGCACGCGGGCAGCCAGTTCTCCCTCGGCGACCATCGCAGCCTCGACGAGGTCGTGGCCGACTGCCTGGAGATGGGCTTCATCCCGTCGTTCTGCACCGCGTGCTACCGGCGCGGCCGCACCGGCCGCGACTTCATGGACCTCGCCAAGCCGGGTCTGATCAAGGAGTACTGCCAGCCCAACGCGATCCTCACCGTCAAGGAGTACCTCGAGGACTACGCCTCGCCGGAGACCCGGGAGGTCGGCGAGCAGGCCATCGAGGACACCGTCCAGAAGATCGAGCGCATCGGGCTGCGGTGCGACGTCTGCGACCGGCTGGTGAAGATCGAGGACGGCGAGCGGGATCTACATTATTAGCGAAGTTCAATGTTCATTGGGGTTTATTGGATTGTTAATTCGCCGCTCGGCGCGTGATCGCGCTTCAGGCGTCTCCGGGCCTCCCGATCTATCCGGTAACGTTCCTGATAGATCCGTTCCCCGTCGGAGGCACGCACCATGGTCACCCATCGTTCCCAGCGCACCCTCGCCTGGCGCATCGGCGCCGGCTTCACGACCCTCGTCATCCTTCTGCTCGTCATCGCCGTCAGCACGATCCTCGGCCTGCGGACCGTGGACCGGAACACGGACGCGGCCCTGCATGCCCACGCGATCGTCGACGAGCTGACCCGCCGCGAGACCGATCATCTCAACTGGTCCGCGGACCTCGCCCGGCTCTTCCTCGACGAGGACGTGCGGTCGGTCAGCGTCGAGACCGACCCCCATCGCTGCGCGCTCGGCGCCTGGTACGACGGCGACGAGCGGCGCCGTGCCGAGGCCGCGGTGCCGGCCATGGCGCCGGTCCTGGCGCGTCTGGAGGAGCCGCACCGTCGCCTGCACGCCTCGGGCCTGGAGATCTCCCGGATCTACCGTGCCGGCGACCAGGCCGCCATCGACCGCGCCCGCGACGTCTACCAGCGCGAATCGCTGGAGCATCTCGCCGAGGTCCGCATGCTGCTCGAGGAGTCCCGCGAGCTCGCCTTCGAGGCCGCCCACGAGGCGGACGCCGCGAGCCGGGCCAGCGCGCGCCGCATCAACACGATCGTCCTGGTCGTCTCCTCGCTCTCGCTGGTCCTGGCCATCGTGGTCTCGGTGTGGCTGGTCCGCTCGACCACCGGCCCGCTGCGCCGCGTGATCGCCGGGTTGCAGTCCGGCGCCGACCAGATCGACGCCGCGGCCTCCGAGCTGTCGGACTCGAGCCAGACCCTCGCCAGCGGCGCCACCGAGCAGGCGGCGAGCCTCGAGGAGACGTCGGCCTCGCTCGAGCAGATCTCGTCGGTGAGCCGGGCATCGGCGGACAAGGCGCGTCGGGCGTACGCCGTGACCGAGCAGGCGCTGACCGCGACCCGCGACGGCCGACGGACCATGAGCGACATGGTCGCCTCGATGGACGAGATCAAGCGGTCGTCGGACGAGACGGCCAACATCATCAAGGTGATCGACGAGATCGCCTTCCAGACGAACCTGCTGGCGCTGAACGCCGCGGTGGAGGCCGCGCGTGCGGGCGAGGCGGGTAAGGGGTTCGCCGTGGTGGCCGAGGAGGTGCGCAACCTCGCGCAGCGATCGGCCGAGGCGGCGCGGGAGACATCGCGACTCATCGAGTCCTCGGTGGCGAACACCGGCCTCGGCGCGAAGAACAGCCATCGCGTCGGCGAGCAGCTCGGTCAGATCGAGTCGTCGATCGACGAGCTCAACCAGCTCAATGCCGACGTCCTGCGCACCGCGGAGGAGCAGTCGGCCGGCGTCGCCGAGATCCAGAACGCGATGGTCGAGATGGAGCGCGTCACCCAGTGCAACGCATCCAACAGCGAGGAGACCGCGGCCGCCGGCGAGGAGCTCTCCTCGCAGTCGTCCGTGCTGCTGGGCTTCGTCCAGGATCTCGCGGCGATGGTCGGCGGGGTCGCCGCGGTGTCGAGCATCGCCGGGACCGCGATGGCGGCCGCGGCGCCGCCGGCGCCGAAGGTCCGTGCGTCCGACGCTTCTTCGGCCGAGCCGGCCGTCGTCCCGCTGGACGAGTTCGAGACGATCGACGCCTAGCCCGCGAGGATCAGGGCGTGACCGCCGCCGCCGTCTCGGCCAGCGCGATCAGCTCGCGGATCACCTCGCGGCGGTCGGGGTCGGCCTCGTACAGCGCCGCCACCTTCTTGCGCGCGGCGGGCACGTCGCCACAGGCCTTGCCGCGCGCGATGATCTGCTTGCACCGCTCGGGCATCGGGCCCCAGTGGCCGCACTCGACGTAGTCCTCGCTCAGGAAGACGAACTTCGGCACGGCCTCGCCGCCGTTGGTCAGGAAGCGCGCGAAGACGTCGGGCTGCTGCTCGCGGGTGAGGTAGCGGACGTGCAGCATGCCGCTGACGTCGGCCAGGCCCTGCAGCACCGGCACGTGGCGCACCACGTCGCCGCACCAGTCCTCGGCGAAGGCCACGACGCGCACCATGCGGGCCAGGTTCTGGATGGTGGCCGTCTCCTGCGGCTCGAGCGCCACGTCGATCAGCCCGGCGTTGATGGCCTCGGCCTGGTCCTCGCTGTCGGCCGCGTCGAGCCAGTCCTCGAACCCCTGGGCGAAGGTCCAGATGGTGGGCCAGTCGATGGCGGGCAGGATGGGCGGACGGGGCATGGCGGACTCCTTGGCCTCGGGTCGACGTCTGCGGATCCTCTCAAGCTATCGCCAACGGGCGAAACGGCACGTCCGACCACCTGCGGCGGCCCCTTTGCGCGCCGTCGGCGGTCCTGCTAGATTGCGCGGCGTCGCGACCGCCCGCACCCCCGGCCCGGAGGACCCGCCATGACCGCTCCCGTCCGCCTCTTCGTCACCGGCGGCACCTTCGACAAGGAATACGACGAGCGCACCGGCAACCTGTTCTTCAAGGACACGCACCTGCGCGACATGCTCGAGCTCGCGCGCTGCCGGGTGCCCGTGGAGGTGCGCACCCTGATGATGGTCGACAGCCTGGAGATGGACGACCACGACCGCGAGCTGATCCTCGCCCAGTGCCGCAAGTGCGAGCAGGACCGCATCGTCGTCACCCACGGAACCGACACGATGGAGGTGACCGCGCGCGCCCTCGGCGAGGCCGGTCTCGCGAGCAAGACCATCGTGCTCACCGGCGCGATGATCCCCTTCGCCTTCGGCTCGAGCGACGGGCTGTTCAACCTCGGCGCCGCGCTGGCGTTCGCGCAGTCGCTGCCGGCCGGCGTGTACGTGGCCATGAACGGGCGGGTGTTCGACTGGGACAACGTGCGCAAGAACCGTGACATCGGGGAGTTCGAGGAGGTGACCCCATGACCACCTGGCGCGACCGCCTGACCCTGATCCAGGACGACATCACCGTCCAGGACGTCGACGTGATCGTCAACGCGGCCAACGAGGAGCTGCGCCGCGGGGGCGGCGTCTGCGGCGCCATCCACGCCGCCGCCGGCCCCGATCTGGAGCGCGAGTGCCGGGACATCGGCCACTGCGCCACCGGCGAGGCCGTGGCCACCGGTGGGTACGATCTGCCCGCCGACCACGTCATCCATACCGTGGGTCCGGTGTGGGGGGCCGGCTCGGGCGACGACGACGACGAGCTCCTCGCCTCCTGCTACCTCGAGAGCCTGGCGCTCGCCGCCGGGCTCGGCGCCCGCACCATCGCCTTCCCCTCCATCAGCACCGGGACCTACGGATTTCCCATAGACAGGGCCGCGCGCGTCGCATTGAACGCGATCCGCGAGGGTCTACGGGAGGAGACCGGGATCGAGGAGGTCCGCATGGTCTGCTTCTCGGCCAGCGACCTCACCGAATACGAAGACGCCCTTGGCGACATTTCCTGAGCCGATCGGTAAGGATCTCCGGCTATTGACAAACGACACGGCCAGGGAGTGGTATTCCCCTTGCACCCCCGTATCGGCCCAAGCACCGTGCCAACCGAGAGGAAGGTCTGCCATGTCCCGAACGTTCCGGTCGTTCCTCGTCCTGCTCGCCCTGGCGGCCATGGCGTTGCCCGCTGCAAGCCAGGACGACGACGCCGATCTCGAGGATCTGCTCACCCAGGTGGGCGAGCAGTACGCCAGGGCGTACACCGCCCCCCTCATCCACTCCTGGGGCGCCAACCAGAACAGCGCCCTGTATCACACGGCCGAGATCCCCGAGTCCCGCCTGACCGTGTCCTTCGGGATCAAGGTCATGGGCACCAACATCAACGAGGATGATCAGACCTTCCGCACCGTGCTCGAGGACGTCGAGGTGGGCGACTACTTCGACGGCGTCAGCGGCACCGGCGACGTGGTCATGGAAGGCCCGACCATCTTCGGCGACACCGAGACCGCGGGTACGCTCACCGGCTACGTCGGCGGCCTGCCCGTGGCCCAGGAGGAGGCCATCGAGGGCCTGATCGACACCCGCTGGGTGCCGCTGTTCGCGCCGCAGCTCGAGGTCGGTGGCTACTTCGGCGTGCGCGGATCGCTGCGCTGGCTGCCGGAGATCGACCTCGGCGACTACGGCAAGACCAAGTACATGGGCTACGGCCTGTCCTGGAGCCCCAACTTCCTGCTGAAGGATCTCCCCGTCGACGTGATGGTCGGGTTCTTCAACCAGCAGATCGACGTCGGCACCATCGTCGAGACCGACGCCAGCAGCCTCTACCTCGCGGCGTCGAGGAAGTTCTCCGCGTTCGTGGTCTACGGCGGTTTCGCGTCGGAGTCCTCGACCATGGACGTCAGCTACACCTACGAGGACGACGTCGTCGGCGAGGCCGAGGTGAGCTTCGAGACCGACGGCGACATGGAGTCGCGCTTCACGCTGGGCGCCACCCTCGACACCCCCGTGAAGCTCAACGCCGAGATGAACGTCGGCACGATGGTCGTCTACTCCGCCGGCCTCATGTTCGGCTTCTAAACCTGGAGGCATCGCCATGCACAAGCATCTTCTCACTCTCATCGCCCTCCTGGCCCTGGGCGTCCTGCTCGCCGGCTGCGAGAGCGACTCCACCGCGCCCGACGAGGATCTGCCCGGGCTGAACAACGAGGACGTCGCCACGCAGAGCGGCGCCATGGCCAGCGCCATGACCGAGGTGTTCCCGCGCATCTGGAACCCTCAGTCCTCGGGCAAGGACAACGGCGAGTACGAGTTCACCTGGGTGACCGGACCGGTCATCGGCTCGGTCTACAGCGAGTTCCGCACCGCCGAGGGCGGCGACCTCGTCGACTACGACCAGGCCGCCTGGGGTCGCGTCTACACCGAGGACGGCGCGCCCCTGGCGATCACCCTCGTCGACGGCGGCATCCCCTGGCTGCTCGGCTTCGACATCACCGCCGACATCGACCAGGGCGGCGGCACTGCCACCGCCAACGGCGGCGGCTCGCTCGTCGTCGGCGACTACATGGCCGAGTTCACCATCATCGGCGTGGTCGTCGAGAGCGACGGCGACTATCCGGCGGCCGGCGTGATCGAGTTCACCAACGAGGGCGTGACCGCGACCGTCACCTTCGACGGCGACAACATGGTCACCGTCACCTCCGGCGGCGAGACCTGGACGGTGGACCTGGAGGACGGCACGATCAGCTAGCGCGGCACGCGTGCAACACACGGCGCGCGATCTGCGTTACAATGCCCGTGACCGGCGCGCGGGCGGACGCCACGGC
>WJIQ01000191.1 GCA_014730255.1 bacterium
CGAGACCGTGGTCCGCGAGATGGTCGACTTCTTCCTGCTCGTGCTGATCGCCGGCGCGGGCGACGAGCTGCAGGGCATCAAGAAGGGCGTGATCGAGCTCGCCGACGCCATCGTGATCAACAAGGCCGACGGCGAGAACAGACCCGCCGCCGACCGGGCTCGCGGCGAGTACGAGCACGCCCTGCATTACCTGCGGCCGGCCACCGAGGGCTGGCAGACGCGGGCCCACACCTGCTCCGCGCTCACCGGCGAGGGCATCGACGACCTCTGGCACGTGGTCGAGACGTTCATGGACCGGGCCCGCGAGCGCGGGATCCTGGAGCGGCGCCGACGCGAGCAGGAGCAGCACTGGATGCGCCAGCTGGTGCGCGAGCAGCTGGAGGCGCGGTTCCTGGAGAATCCCCGCGTGCAGGCCCTCCGGCCGCACCTCGAGCAGGCCGTCGCCGACGGCGAGGTGCCGGCGGTGACCGCGGCCCGCCGGTTGCTCGACGCGTTCACCGGCGACTAGTCGCCGCGGCGCTCGGCGTCGATCCGGTCGGCGAACTCCCCGTGCAGGACGGTCCGGGTCGAGTCCTTGCGCAGGAATTCGTGGGGGAAGCCCAGGTCGATGGCGCTGACCTCGGACAGCCCCTCGAGCTGCTCCGTGGTGAAGGTCACCTCGAGGCAGCCCAGGTTCTCCCGCAGCTGATCGGCCGTGCGCGCGCCCACGATCGGGATCATCAGCGGCGCGGAGCGGGCCTTGACCCAGGCCAGCGCGGCCTGGTTCGGGGTGCAGCCGATCTGCTCGGCCACGTCGATCAGCTCGCGCGTGATGCACTCGCTGCGGTCGTCGACCTGGGCGTCGATGCCACGGCGCCGGGTGTCGACCTCGTCGGCGCGCCGCCGCTGTCCGGCGTCGCGGCCCAGGTACTTGCCCGAGAGCTGCCCGCCGCCCAGCGACCCCCAGGTGGTCACCGCCAGGTCCATGTACCGGGCCATGGGCAGGAGATCGCGCTCGGGCGTGCGCTCGAGCAGGCTGTACTTGAGCTGCAGTCCGGTGAACGGGGTCCAGCCGCGGTCCTGAGCCATGGTGTTGGCGCGGGCCACCAGCCAGGCGGGCGTGTCGCTGACCGCCACGTGCAGGACCTTGCCCAGCCGGACCTGGTCGTCCAGGGCGCGCATCACCTCGTGCACGCGGGCCAGACCGTCCCAGGCATGCACGTAGAGGATGTCCACGTACTCGGTGTCCAGGCGCCGCAGGCTCGATTCCAGCGACTGCACGAGGTTCTTGCGGTGCATGCCCGCGGCGTTGGGGTCGTCGTGGCGCGTGGAGAGCGAGTACTTGGTCGCCACGACGAACCGCTCGCGTTCGGCGGCGATGAACTCGCCCACGTACGTCTCGCTCGTGCCCTCGGTGTAGAGGTTGGCGGTGTCGAGGAAATTGCCGCCGGCCTCGGCGAACGTGTCGAAGACCTTGCGGCTCTCGGCCTTGTCGACGCCCGAGCCCCACTCCTCGCCGAACGTCATGCAGCCGAGGCAGAGCTCGGAGACCCTCAGTCCACTGGCGCCGAACAGCTTGTAACGCATCCTTTTCTCCCCTAGATTGGTCGGATCGAGATCCTGAAACGCGAACGTCGAGGACGGCCGTCATGACCGAGACCGCGCACAAGCTACCCGAGATCCATCTGACCGACACCCTCACCGGCGAGAAGGTCCGGCTCGAGACGCTCGAGCCCGGCGCGGTCGGGATCTACTGCTGCGGGCCGACGGTCTACGACATGAGCCACATCGGCCACGCGCGCGCCGCCCTGGCGCCCGACGTCATGGTGCGCGTCCTGCGGCAGCTCGGCTACCGGGTGAAGTACGTCCGCAACGTCACCGACATCGACGACAAGATCATCGCCCGCGCGGCCGAGCAGGGGCTCGAGGCCGGCGTCATCGCCGCGCGCTACACCGACGAGTACCACGCGGACATGCAGCGCCTGAACATGCTGCCGCCGGACGTCGAGCCCCGGGTGAGCGACCATCTGCCGCAGATCATCGATATGGTCCAGGAGCTGGTGGATCAGGACCTGGCCTACGCCGCGGACGACGGTTCGGTCTACTTCCGTGTCACCCGGTTCGATGGCTACGGCAAGCTCAGCGGCCGGTCGCGCGAGGAGATGCTCGAGTCGGCGGGCATCCGCATCGAGGTCGACGATCGCAAGGAATCGCCCCTGGACTTCGCGCTCTGGAAGGCGGCCAAGCCGGGCGAGCCGGCCTGGGACAGCCCCTGGGGCCAGGGCCGCCCGGGCTGGCACATCGAGTGCTCGGCCATGAGCTCGACCCATCTGGGCGACACCTTCGACATCCACACCGGCGGGCGCGACCTGATCTTCCCGCACCACGAGAACGAGATCGCCCAGAGCGAGGGTGCGCACGGCGACCACACGTTCGCCCGCTACTGGGTGCACAACGGCTTCATCAACTTCGCGGGCGAGAAGATGTCCAAGAGCCTGGGCAACTTCTGGACCATCCGCGAGATCCTCAAGCTCTACACGCCCGAGGCGCTGCGGTACTTCCTGATGAGCGTCCACTACCGCAGCGGCCTGAACTTCGAGGTCGAGCTGCCCGAGGACGACCTCTCCGACGAGGAGGCCCGCCGCCAGGCCCGTTTCCCGGGACTGGAGGAGGCCGACGAGCGCGTGGCCTACGTCTACACGACCTTGCAGGGCGCGCGCGAGCTGCTGGCGACCGGCAAGCCCGTCGACCGCGACGGCGAGGTCGCCGAGGCCGTGGCCGGCATGCGCGAGAGCTTCCTCGACGCGCTGCGCAACGACTTCAACACCCCTGCCGCGCTCGGCGTGCTCAGCAAGCCGCTGCACGAGGTCAACGCCCTGCTGGCCTCGGGCAAGGGCGTGCCGAAGGACGTCCGGCGCCGCACCATCGCCCGCTTCGTCGACGACATGGAGGCCGTCGCGGATGCCCTGGGCTGCTTCGGGGACGACCCGGCGCGTTACCTCGCCGCCAGGCGCGACCTGAAGGCCGATCGCATCGGTCTGGACACCGCCCGCGTCAACGAGCTGATCGATGCCCGCAACGCCGCCCGCGCGAACCGCGACTGGGCCGAGGCCGATCGGCTGCGGGACGAGCTCGCCGCCATGGGGGTCAGCGTCAAGGACGGCCCTGACGGGACGGTCTGGGACCTCTGAGCGGCGTTTTGATGTTTTCCCGAATTCCTCGCGAAAGTTCCTCGCGCGCCTGCCGATAACCAGGCAGTCCGGCAGCCGCGCGCCGGTCCGGACCGCAGCGCGTGTATCCGCAGGGATGAGGCGAGGATGAAGCAACTCAGGCTCTGGCTCACCGGCGTGTTCCTCGTGGTCGTGACCGCCACCGCCCTGGCGTCCGTCGGCGCGGACGGCCCGTTCCAGCTCAAGCACCGTTTCCGGCACCTGTCCATCGAGGACGGGATGTCCCAGAGCTCGGTCCACGCGCTGCTGCAGGACCGCAGCGGGTTCGTCTGGATCGCCACCCAGGACGGGATCAACCGCTTCGACGGCCGGCACTTCCGGATCTGGAAGACCGATCCCGACGCGGTCGAGACCCTCAACGACCCCTACATCACCTGCATGGCCGAGGACTCGCTGGGCAACCTCTGGCTGGGATCGGAGACTTCAGGTTTCGGCCGCTTCGATCCCGATACCTGGCGGTTCGATCACGTCTGCTCCGGGCCCGTGGGCACGGTCGGCGAGCCGACCTCGAAGTACGAGGTCAGCGACCTCGAGATCGGGCCGCGGGGCCAGGTCTGGGTGGCCACCCTCGACCACGGCGTCCTCTGCTACGACCCGGTGAGCCGCTCGCTCCGATCCCTGGAGGCCGCCGAGTTCGTCGATGTCGAGCTGTCGGCCCTTCACGTGATCGACGCTCGCACGGTGCTCGTGGGCAGCGAGCGGGCCCTCTACCGGCTCGATGTCCCGACCTCGACGGCCACCGCGGTGGCCACGGTCGGCATCAACACCATCGTCACCGCCCGCGACGGCACCGTCTGGCTGGGAACCAGGCGCGGCCTGGCCCGGCTGGAGACCGATTCGCGGCGCTGGGTCGAGGTGCTGGCACGAGACGACATGGGCGACGAGGGCGTGGTCGCGATCGCCGAGGGGCCGGACGGGCATCTCTGGCTCGGGGGCGACGCGGTGATCTGCCTCGATCCGCGGACCGGCGAGACGCTCACCCTGACCGCCGACCTGCACGATCCGCTCAGCCTGCAGACCACCGAGATCCAGTCGCTGCTGGTCGATGCCTCGGGCGTGCTGTGGGTCGGTCACGATCTCGGCACCAGCCTGCTCGACACCCGGGCCAAGCGCTTCTACCACTTCCATCGCGAGGTCGATCGCTCCGGCACCCTCAGCCACAACACCGTCTGGGGGATCTGCGAGGATCGCCGCGGCCAGGTCTGGGTCGCGACGCAGGACGGCCTGAACGTGCTCGATCCGCGGACGGGCGAGTTCCGTGTCTATCACGGCGACCCCTCGCGCGACGACCGGCCGTCGTCCAGCCTGAACACGATGGTCCGGGAGGACTCCCGTGGCCGCATCTGGATCGGCAACGCGTTCGGGGCGCTCGACCTCTACGACCCGCGGACGGGCCGCTTCCGGCACTTCGCGCGCGACCCGAGCGGCCAGGACGGCGCCCCGAGCCTGCGCGTCTACGACCAGGCGGAGGACCCCGACGGCGTGATCTGGCAGGCGACGTACGACGGCTTGCAGAGCTACGACCCGCGGACCGGGACCTTCACCGCCCACTTCGCCGAGCGCGGTTCGGTGTACGACGTCGGCGGCCTGGCGACCAAGTGCATCGAGATCGGCCCGGACGGGATCATCTGGCTGGGGACCAACGGCGGCGGAGTGCTGCGGATCGATCCGGTCGCCGGCACGCGCCAG
>WJIQ01000026.1 GCA_014730255.1 bacterium
CGCCCGGCGGCGATCGCGACCTTGCTGGGCCTCGTGGCCGGCGCCCTCGCCCCGGTGGTCTACGCCGGGTACTACAACCACGTGGTCGCCGGCGCCTGGTACCGGTTCCCGTTCCTGCTGCTGGAGGGCGACGCGCCGGCGGCCGGCGCCTTCCTGGCGTTCACCGACCAGGGCGACCCGGGCCATACCCTCTGGAAGGGGCTGTTCTACGGCCTGCTCAACGTCTGGCGGCTGAACGGCTACCTGTTCGGCTGGGGGGCATCGCTCCTGCCGGCGGTGGTCGCGCTGCTGCGCGGCCCGCTCTCGGCGCACGACCGCACGTGGCTGGGCGTGGCCGCGGTCACGGTCGCGATCCACGCCGGCTTCCCGTCGCCGGGCGTGCTCGAGCTGGGGCCGCGCTACCTGTTCCCGCTCCTGGTCCCGGTGGCGATCTGGTCGGCGCGCGGCCTCGTGATCGCGCACGACTGGCTGGTCGCACACGGGCGGCCGCGCACGCTGGTGCCGGCCTTCGTCTTGGTGTCGGTGGTGCTCGCGCTGGGGACGTTCACGCGCGAGCAGGCGGTCCATCTGCGCACGGTGACCGGGGCCGTGGCGCGGCCGTACCGGTTCGTCGAGTCGCGCGACCTCGACGACGCCATCGTCCTCGTGCGCGCCAAGCCGCCGTCGGGCTGGGTCTTCGGCCTGCGCAACAACCACCCGCGACTCGAGGACAACGACGTCGTCTACGTCAAGCTCACCGGCCTGGACAACGTGGTCGCGCTGCTCGACGCGATGCCCGACCGGCGCGTCTTCGTGCTCGCCTTCGACCCCGAGGATCCGTCCGCCGAGCCCGAGCTGGTGCCCTTCTCGCCGGCCCAGCTGCGGCAGATGCGAGAGGAGGCCGGTCGTGGCCGCACGCCGTGACGCCGCGCGCTGGCTGCTGCCGCTGGTGGCGGTCGCGGGGTTCACCTTCCTGGTCTACGAGGTGAGCTGGTTCCGCATGCTCTCGCTCGCGCTCGGCGCGACGGTGAGCGCGTCGACCATCGTGCTCGCGGTGTTCATGATCGGCCTCGGCGGCGGGGCCTGGCTGTGGGGCCGCCTGGCGCGCGGTCGCCAGCGGCTCGACCGCTGGCTCGCGATCCTGCTCGTGGCCATCGCCGCCGGCGGCCTCGCCAGCCACGTCATGATGGCGAGCGTGATCCCCGGCCTGCACGCCCGCCCGGGCTTCGCCGCGGCGCCCGCGGCGGTGATCCAGCTCCTGGCCGCGGTGTCCCTGCTCGGGCCCACGCTGCTCATGGGCGGCGTCTTCCCCCTCGCCAGCCAGCTCGCCGCGCGCCGCGGCGGTCCGGTGGCCGGCCTGCTCGGGCGGCTCTACGCCGCGGAGACCCTCGGCTCGACGCTCGGGGGGCTCACGGCCGGTTTTCTGCTGCTGGGAACGCTGGGGCAGCAAGGGACCATGCTCGTGGCGGTCGCGCTCAACCTGGTGACGGCCGCCGGATTCGCGCGGCTCGGTGGGGCGACCGCCGCCGCCGCCGACACCGACGCCGATGCCGTGACCACGCCCCGGAGCGCACCGGCGGACGAGCTGGCCGGCCAGCCGGGCGACCGTGCGACCGCGCTGATGGCCGCCGCGGCCACCGGTCTGGGCATGCTGGCCCTGCAGGTGCTCTGGATGCGCGCCCTGCGCATCTACCTGACCAACACGAGCTACGGGTTCGCCATGGTCGCCTCGCTGGTGATCCTCGGCGTGTTCCTGGGCAGCGCCCTCTACGCCCGCCACGGTGAGCGCCTGACCGCCCCGCGGGTCGCGCTCGTGCGCGCGCTGGGCTCCCTCGCGGTGCTCGTCCTGCTCGGCCTCGCCCTCCTCCTGCGCCTGCCGCAGACCCTGATGTTCCCCTTCGAGGAGTCCCTGCGCGACCCCGTGCTGCGTGTGCTCGGCGTCCCGGCCCTGGCCGCGCTGCTGGTCGTGCTGCCGCCGGCGATCTGCTCGGGCTACGTGCTCCCGCTGGCCTGCCGCCTCGCCGCGCGCCGCCGCTCCACGCTCGGGGCGGACGTCGGCGTGGTGATGCTCGTCAACACCGCCGGAGGCGCCGTCGGACCGGTCGTGGCGGCGTTCCTGCTCTTGCCCGCGGTGGGGGTGGCGGCCGGGGTGATCGTGATCGCGGCCCTGATGCTCGCGGCCGCCGCGCGGGCGGTCGAGGGCCGGGCCGCCGGACGGCAGCGTCTCGCCCTGCTCCTGGTCGCGGCCGCCCTCGTGGCGACCGCACTGACGGCGCCCCGGTTCCGGTTCCTGCCGCCCTCGTTCGCGGCCTTCGACCGCGACCTTCTCTTCTACCGCGAGTCGGTCGAGGGCACCCTGTCGGTGGGGCAGGACCGAGGCGGCGGCAACCTCTACACCTTCGTCAACAACAGCGCGGTGATCGGCTCGTCCTACGACGCCATCAAGGTCGTCAAGATGGTGGGCCACTTCCCCTTCCTGCTCGGCCTCGATGCCCGCGACGTGCTCGTCGTCGGTTTCGGGATCGGCGTGACGACCGCGGCCATCGCCGAGCACCCGTCGGTCGAGCGCATCGACTGCGTCGAGCTGGTGCCGGGCCTGCGCGAGGCGGCGGAGTTCTACGAGTACCTCAACGACGGCATCGCCGACGATCCGCGCCTGGACCTCATCGGCGGCGATGGCCGGCACCACCTCGCGCGCACCACCGATCGCTATGACCTCATCAGCTGCGACCCCACGCACCCGATCCTCGGCTCGGGCGGCCTGTACACCACCGACTACTTCGAGCTGTGCCGCGAGCACCTGAATCCCGGCGGCATGGTCTCGCAGTACCTGCCCCTGCACAAGCTGGGCACCGACGAGCTGCTCGGCCTGATCGGCACCTTCGCCGGGGTCTTCCCGCACAGCACGCTCTGGCTCGGCCATTTCCATGCCGTGCTGCTGGGCAGCACCGAGCCGCTGGACGCGGACTTCGCCACCTGGCAGGCGCGGGCCGCGGCCCTCGGCGAGGACGAGCACTTCTACCTCGAGCCGTACCATCTGGCGGCCACGCTGGTGCTCGACCCGCCCGCGATGCAGGAGCTGGCCCGGGAATACCCCGCCAACACCGACGACCGCTCCTACACCGACTTCTTCGACCCCGACTGCCTCGACCCCGGCAACCTGCCGCGCAACCTGCGCGCCCTGGCGCGCCGTCAGGTCGAGCCGGACGCGCTGTTCTCGGGCATCGACGACCCCGCCCGCATGGATCGCTTCGTCGCGGGCAACCGCCAGCTCACCGTCGCCCTCTATCACAGGCTGGCCGGCAACCGGCGCCCGAGCCTGGCCGCCCTGCAGCAGGCTGCACGGGTCAACCCCGAGAACGAGGAGTACCCGTTCCTCATGCGGCTGTATTTCCCGCAGGCCCGATGAGCGACGCCG
>WJIQ01000192.1 GCA_014730255.1 bacterium
ACCCGGTGGGTGTCCATGAAGTTCATGAACATGAAGAACGGTGCGCCGCGGTCCTCGCGCAGCCACCGGGCCGCGCGGCGATTCAGCTGGTCGGCGTGGACCGGCTCGACGTGGTAGGTGGCGAAGCCCTGATCGAACTGGAACCGCTCGCCGAGGAAGGCGTCGTTGGCCACGAAGGCGCCGGTGCGGTAGCCCTCGGCGGCGAACACCTCGGCCAGCGTGACGTGGACCTCGGGCAGGGGGGCGACCATGATGCCCCGTTCCTCGGACCTGTAGGTGTGGGCGCCATGCCGGAAGGGGAGCTTGCCGGTGAACAGCGACCCGTGGGTGGGGACGGTCCACGGGGCGGTGGCGTACGCGCGGTCGTACACGGTCGACCCCGCGGCGAAGGCGTCGATCTCCGGGGAGACGTCGCGCTCGTAGCCGTAGCAGCCGAGGTGGTCGGCGCGCAGGGTGTCCATGACGATCAGGACCACGTTGGGCCGGTCCGGGCCGCCGCCGCAGCTCGTCAGCAGCAGCATCGGGAGAAGGGGCAGGAGGCCGAGCAGGACGGGCGCGAGCATCCGGGTCGTGACGCGCGTGCGGCGCGAGCGTTGGCGGGGCATGGGTCCACTCCGACGATGTGGGGGTTCATTTCTCCAGCATCCAAGCTACGAGCCGGTGGCCAGCGTGTCAGGCCTCGATCCGGATTCGCTGCTGAATGTGAATTCAGACGGCGTTCGGCCGGATTCGACGCCGACGGCCTCCTCTGCGGGACGGCTCCGCTCCCATCGTGGAGAGGACCAGCGGCGTGGTGACCGGTTGCCCGGACGCCCGCGCCGGGATACTGTGGACCGGGCCACCTCACCCCGTTCGAGCAGGAGATCCCCGTGACCGATCGTTCGCTGCTGCTCTCGTCGACCTGGCGCGATCGTGTCGCCGCCGCCGCCGCCGATCTCCGCGCGCGGGGGATCGGCGGCCGCGTGGGTTTGGTGCTGGGCAGCGGCCTGGGCAACGTCGTCGACCGCATCGAGCGACCGACCGCCGTGCCCTACGGCGAGATCCCCGGCTTCCACACGCCGTCCGTCGCCGAGCACCACGGCCAGCTCGTCGCCGGCCTCGCCGCCGGCGTGCCCGTCATCGCCCTGCAGGGGCGATTGCACCCCTACGAGGGGCTCGCGCCGGAGGAGACCCTCCTGCCCGTCGCCGTCCTGGCCGCCCTCGGCGTGGAGACGGTGATCCTGACCAACGCCGCCGGCGGGCTCGATCCGCACTTCCTGCCCGGCGACCTGATGGTCATCCGCGACCAGATCGACTTCCACTGGCGCGACCCGCTGCGCGGCCTGCTCGCCGACCCGCTCGGCGCCGGCGCGGCGGTGGGTCGGGTCCCCGGACCGCTCCGCGTGTACGATCCCGGGCAGACGCAGGCCCTGGTCGAGGCGGCGGCCGCGGCGGGCGTGCCGGTGCGCCAGGGCGTGTACGCGAGCGTCTGGGGGCCGAGCTACGAGCCGAAGGTCGAGATCACGGTGCTGCGGCGCCTGCATTGCGACGCGGTCGGCATGTCGACCGCGCCGGAGGCCATGCTGCTGCACGCCCTCGGCGTGCGGGTGGTGGGTCTGAGCTGCATCACGAACCCGTCGCGCGAGACGGGCCAGCCCGAACTCTCGCACCAGGACGTGGTCGAGACCGGCGCCCGGGTGCGCGAACGGGTGGCCGACGTGCTGCTGGCGGCGCTGCCGCGCCTGGTGGGCGACCCCGGCTAGCGGTGCTTGCCGCGCTCCCAGCCGTCGGGGAGCAACCACTGGCGACCCGACGCCTCGGCACCTTCCTCGAGGGTGGTCGCCATGCTGTCGTTCCAGCGGTTGAGATAGCCGAAGAGGGCGATCACGCCCATCAGCTCGACGATCTCGCCCTCGTCCCAGTGGGCACGCACGCGCTCCTGCAGCTCGGCGGTCACCGCGTTGGGGATCGAGGAGGCCGCGACGGCGAGGTCGAGGGCGGCGCGCTCGGCGTCGTCGAACGCCGGGTGGGTCCGGTACTCCCAGACGTGGGCGAGCTTCTCCTGTTCGGCGCCATACCGCTCGGCCGCGCGGATGGTGTGCGCCTGGCAGTAGCGGCAGCCGGCCGCGTGGCTGGCCACGTACCCCACGAGCCGCTTCAGGGCGCTGGTGACCCGACCCTGGTTGTCCATCACGGCCATGTTGAGCTGGATGAACGCGCGGGCGATGGCCGGTCGGCGCTGCATGGTCAGCACGCTGTTGGGGCAGAACCCCAGGGTCGCGTCGAAGAAGGCGGCGAGCTCGCGCGTGGCGGGGTCGTGATCGGGTGGCAACGGCGGCACGAACGGCATGGCGGACTCCTGGCTGAGGTCGAGCGGTGAGCCGTCAATGTGGGCGCGATCGCGCGGACTGTCCACCATTCCACGGCAGGGTGGCGTTTGCGCATCCACGGCCGCGGCCCATCTTGGCGTCATGACGCCGGCCATCGAACGCACCACGACCCGCCGCTACTGGCTGGGAATGTTCTTCCAGGGGATCTGGTTCACGGGCCAGCTCCTGTTCCCGTTCGTGCTCGCCAAGTCGCTGGCGGCGCCCGGCTGGCTGGTGACCCTGTCGGTGCTCATGGAGACCAGCGGCATGGTGGTCGGCCTGCACTGGGGGGGCGTCATGCGCACCGGAGGGCGCCGGCGCGCGCTGTTCTGGGGCGGGCTGGTCGGGCGCGGCGTCCTGCTGGCGGCGCTTTTCATCCACTCGGCCGGGCCCTTCGTGGTCATGCTGGCGGTGGTCTACTTCTTCGGGGCGCTGGTCTTCCCGGCCCAGAACAGCATCCTGCAGGAGAACATCCCGCGCGAGCGACGCGGCGAGGTGTTCGGCCGCGGCGCGATGGTCCAGCACTCGACGTCGGCGGTCTGCAGCCTGATCGTCGGGCTGCTGCTCGAGCGCGACCCCATGGCGTACCGCTACGTCTACCCGGTGCTCGGGCTGCTCGGGTACGGGTTCCCGCTGCTGCTGGCGTCGTTGCCGCGCCCGTCCGGGCCCCTGTCCGACGCCGCGACCGCGACCACGAGCCCGGACGCGGCCCCGCGCGGCGCGTTCGCGCTGCCGACCATGCGGGCGCTCACCGCCGCGGTCTGGCAGCCGTTCCGCGAGGCGCACGCGACGTTCCGTCGCGACCGGGCATACCTCTGGTACCAGCTCAACTTCACCACGTACGGCATCGCGTTCATCATGCTGGTGCCGGTCGTCCCCCTCTACTTCGCCAACGAGCTGCAGCTCGCCTACCAGGACATCGCCCAGTCGCGCGTGATGATCGGCTCGCTGGGGATCGCCCTGCTCGGTCCGCTGGCGGGCCGGCTCATGGACCGGCTGCACCCGGCGCGGCTCTGCGCCATGGCGTTCACCTGGGTCGCGCTGTTCCCGCTGGCCCTGATGGCCGGGCCGTTGCTGGGGCTCTCGGCCGCACAGACCGCGTACGCCGCGTTCGTGATCTACTCCATCGGCATGGCCGGGGTGAACG
>WJIQ01000193.1 GCA_014730255.1 bacterium
GCCGCGCACCATGCCGGCTGGCGATCTCGTCGTCCGACACCGGGGTCGGGCTCATGGCCAGGCGGATCCCGATGGCTCCGATCTCGATCCAGTCGCCGGCCGAGGCGAAGTCGCAGCGGAAGGCGATGGTCATCGCGCCGGCGACCTCCGGAGGGTTGGGCACCGCGTACGAGACGCATTCCGGATCGGTGCTCACCAGGTCGGTCGGATCGTCGAAGACGACCAGCTGCGCGTCGGGCGTCGTCATCCGCGTGATGCGCACCTGGGAGATGTACGAGTCCGGGGTCTCGACCTCGTAGCAGACCGTCACCGAATCGATCTCCGCGCCGGCCGGCAGTCCAGGCAGGCCGATGTAGTACCACTGGAGGTCGCCGGACTGCGAGCTCGAGATGCGGATCGCCGACGAGGGCGCGCCGGCGCCGACGGTGATCGCGTCGTTCCCGGCCTGGCCGCCGAGGGGATTGAACCAGTGCCAGCCGTCGGCGAGCGCGGACGTGGCCGGGGCGACGGCGAGCAGGGCGAAGATGGCGAGGATGCGCGTCATGGGCGAGGTCCTCCTTCCGGAGCTGCGGGAAACGGATCCGCCCGGCCGGCTCGACGATCGCGAGGGGCCGGACGGAATCGATTCGCCAGATACTACCAAGAGAGCGGGTTACAGGTGTCTTCAAACAGGATGGAAACACTCATGGTTTTCAGGCGTCCGGAGCGACCGCGGCCCGTGGCCCTCACCGCGGGCAGGCTCGACAGAAACTCGTCGACGCTCTGGGGTTCGGCGTCGGGTCCGGTGGGATCGTCATCGCCACAGGAGACGATGATGATCGAGGCGACGAGAATCAGGGCGAACGTCGGCGAGCGTCTCATGGCGGCCTCCTCCTGGCTACCGCGAACGGCGATGCGGCGACCGACGGTCAGGGCCGTATCGAGCGCGTCGCGACCTGTGAGACACACGCCAACCCGGGACCCGGAAGCGCGCCATGGATCATCCCCGGAGATCATCACCGTCCATGGGAGGGCAGACGGAGGTGTGGACTGATCGCGTCGAGTCGATCCGACGGGGCGGCCGTCAGTCGTGATACCGCGCCTTGATCCGCGACCAGCTCGCGCCCTCGACCGGCAACTGCGGCGTCAGGTGGAGCGTCCAGACGATGGCGTCGCCCGTCTCGGTCGTCACGCCCACGACCGCGCCATCGACCACCGCCTCGTCGATGTCGAAGGCCAGGCCGCCGTTCAGGTTGCCGGTGACGTCCTCGTCGACGGTGTACCCGGGGCAGGTCAGGATGATCTGCTCGGTGTAGGCGACGTTCTCGTCGACGGCCAGGTGCGCCGGCGGACCCGACTCGTAGGTGCCGTCCGGGGACAGGATCCGGCCGCGCCCGTCGCCGGCGGCGATGCGCCCGTCGGCGTCGATGGCCAGGACCTCGCGCAGCGAGCGCAGCCAGCGGTGGTCGTCCACCTCGCAGAGCGCGCGGGAGACGGTGCCCTGGTCCGAGAGGGTCGCGGCGAGCGGGTAGCCGAGCAGGGCGAAGCCCGGCCCCTCGCCGCCGGCGGCCGCCAGGGCGTCGATCAGCGCGGTCGGCGCACCGGGTCCGTAGTGGTCGTCGGCGTTGAAGAGCAGGAACGGCCCGCGCACGTCCGCGCGCACCGACCAGGCCGCGTGCGCGGTGCCCCAGGGGCGGTCGCGCCGGACCGGGACCGCGGCCGGCAGATCGTCGACGCGCTGGGCCAGGACCGCGATCTCGAGGCCGGCGATGGGCCGCGCGTGGAGGAGCGCCCGCACGTCGGGCTCGTGGCCGGGCGAGACGAGGATCACCGCCCGCTCGCAGCCCGCCCGGCGGGCGTCACGCAGGGTCACCTCGAGCAGCGTGGCCCCATCGGGCGCCACGGGTACGAACTGCTTCAGCTCGCCGAAACGGCGGCCGGCGCCGGCGGCGAGGATGACGACCTCCATCGTGCGGGCTCCCTGTCGATACGGGGTCTGCGGACGCGGCCGTCCGGGCGGTCGTGCGGACTGTAGCCGGTCGCCGGGCCCACTCCAAGACGCGACATCGGCCGTGGAGGTCGCACTTTTCCGCGGTCGCCGGGATCCTCGCTTAGTCTGTCCGGATCGCCGAGGCCGGCATTCGCCCACCCTGGAGGACCGATCGATGGTCGAGCGTCCCGACACCGCCGCGTACGGCGGCCACGCGCCCCATACCGCCAGCATCGCCACGGTGCTGCACCACGCGGGCTGGCACCCGATACCCGACGACCCGGCCGGACCGACGGTCGACGCGCTGGAGGCCCTGCTGTACGGGATCGCCGGCGGCGCCGTGTTCGGCGCGTTCTTCTTCCACTACGAGGGCCACGACCCCCAGGTCAACCTCATCACGCGCAACACCTTCCACGAGTACGGCTGGGATGCGGTCTGCTCGCGCCTGGGCATCGCCCAGGACGTGATCCGCTCGACGTCGGCCGCGAAGGCCGAGGCCAAGCTGCGCGACCTGGTCGAGGACGGCGCGTCGGTGATCGC
>WJIQ01000027.1 GCA_014730255.1 bacterium
CGAGATCCGGGTTCACGGCCTGAACCGGCGCCACATCCCCCGAGCTACGCCAGCAAACGATGATAGCCGCCGCGTGCGCGCGGGCGCAGCGAACAGGCGGCATGGGACCCTATGACTGCGAGGTGGAGTCCGATACTCGCACGACGGATGATCAGGTATCGGCGACGGCCGCGTCCGGCGCCCCGGCCCGGATCCGGTTTGGCATTGCCCCCCGTCCGGTTCCGACCAGGCGCGCCAGCCAGCGCGTCGTCAACCAATAATATGCGGGCAAGACCAGTAAGGTCAAGCCCGTACCGACGGCCAGGCCGCCGCAGATCGCCCGCGCCATGGGGTAGTATTCCATCCCCGAGAGGTGGGTCCCGGGGATCGTGGCCAGCGGCAGCAGGCCGAGGATGGTCGTCCCGGCGGTCATCAGGATGGGCCGCAGGCGCTCCCCGCACGCGGTCAGCAGCGCCTCGGCGGGATCAAGGCCGCGCCGCCGTCGCTGGCCGATGTGATCGACGAGCACGATCCCGTTGTTCACCACGATCCCGATCAGGATCACGATGCCGATCATGGCCATCAGGTTCAGCGGCGTACCGGTGGCCATCAGGGTCCAGAGCACCCCCAGCGACGACAGCGGCACGCAGGCCATCACCACCAGCGGCAGCGAGAGCGACTCGAACAGGCTGGCCATGACGAAGAAGACGCAGGCCAGGGCGAGCAGCATGTTCATGCCCATCTGCGACTGCTGCTCCTGGTTGCGCTGGATCTCCGATCCGAACGACCACCCGTACCCCAGGGGCATGTCCACGCCGTCCAAGACCCGCCGCACCGTGCCGAGGAGGCGGTCGAAGTTCTCCGCCTCGCTCGTCGCGCGCAGGGTCAGACCGGAGCGCTGGTCGCGGCGGAAGATGCGCTGCGGGCCCGTGCCGAACGCGAAATCCGCCACCTGTCCGAGCTGCACCGGCTGCTGGTCGTGGACGCCGACGGTCAGCAGGGCGAGGTTCTCGAGCGATTCGCGGTCGTCCGGCAGCAGCGAGACGATCACGTCGACCTCGCGCTCGCCGGTCCTCAGGCGCGGCAGCGGGACGCCCCGGTAGGTCAGCCCCAGGACCTCGGCCACGGACGCTGGTTCGACACCATGTCGCACCGCCTCGTCCGGGCGCATGCGGATCCGGACCTCGGGGTGGCCGGTGTCGGCCTCGCTGCGCACGTCGGTCACGTCCTCGAGGCCCGCGAGGTGATGCTCGACGGTCTGCGCGAGGTCCCGCAGGACCTCGGTCTCGCGTCCGTAGAGCGTGACCGCGAAGGTGCGCGCGCCCGACTCCCCGCCGTCGTCGCGTCCGAAACGGTAGCGGAGCCCGGGTTGCGTCGGCAGATTCTCGCGCAGGTCCCGGCGCAGATCGCGCAGGAACTCGTCGTCGAGCACGCCGTCCTCGAAGAAGAGCGTGATGCCGCCAGCGTCGCTGGCGAAATAGGAATACAGGTCGCGCAGCCCGAGCTCGTCGCGACGCGATTCGAGGTAGCGCTCGCAGGCGGCGACGTAGCCGTCGCTGAGCCGGTGGTCGACCCCGTCGGCGTACTCGAAGCCGATGTAGAAGCTCGACCGGCGCACCCCCTCGTCGCCGAACATGTCGGTGTTCAGCCCCCCGGCCTGCAGCAACGCGACCGTCCCGCCGATCAGCGCCGGCACGATCACCAGCGTCACGAGCAGCGGGTGCCGCAGCGCGGTCCAGCGCAGCACGCGAAGGTACTGCGTCCGCAGCCAGACGAGCCACCGGGGTTCGGTCGGCGCGCGGCGGCCGGCGACCCGTGCGGCCAGCAGCGGCATCACCGTCAGGCTGACGAGCAAGGAGATCAGGAGCGTGACGCTGATCACCACGCCCACCTCGCCCAGCCACACCGACAGCTCGTCGTCGCCGGCGACCACCACGGGCGCGAAGACGATGATGGTGGTCAACGTCGAGGCGATGACCGCCGTACCGACCTCCTGCGTGCCCCGCATCACGGCCATGAGCGGTCGCCGGCCCCGGTGCAGGTGGCGGTGGATCGATTCGAGCACCACGACGGCGTTGTCCACGAGCATGCCCACACCCAGCATGAGTCCCATCATCGACAGGATGTTCAGGTTGCGGCCCGAGAGGTCCATGAAGATGCAGGCACCGAGGATCGACAGCGGGATCGCCGTGATCGTCACCAGCGTCAGACCGACCCGCCGCAGGAACAGCAGCAGGATCACGAGGGCCAGCACCGATCCCACGGCGCCGGCCTGCAGCAGGCCCCGCAACGAGTCGGTGATGTCGTCGGCCTGGTTGAAGAAGGCGAAGCTGTGGATCCCGGCCAGGGCGGGGTTGCCGTTGATCCGCTCCAGTTCGGCCTCGACCGCCCGGCAGACCTCGACGGTGTTCGCGCCCGAGCCCTTCTGGATCCAGAACGCGACGGCGGGCTCGCCGTTCAGGCGCCGGCCGTAGGTCAGGGCGGGCACCCCGTAGACGACCTCGGCGACGTCCTTCAGCCGCAGGCCGCGGTCGTCGATGGGCAGCTCGGCGAGGTCCTCGACCGAATGCAGGTCGCTCACCGAGCGCAGATCGTAGCGCAGGCCGCGGTCGGTCACCCGCCCGACGGTGAGCTCGACGCTGGCCGCCTCGAGCCGCGCGAACAGCCGCGAGACGTCGACGTCGTACGCGAGGATGCGGTCGAAGCGCAGGTACACCGAGCACTGCGTCGGCGCGACACCGTCGATGTTCACCCGGCCGACGCCCGGGATCCGCTGCAGGGGGGCGATGACGTGCTGCTCGAGGAGGTCCCAGCTGGCCGACAGGTCGCGTCCGGAGGCGGCGATGCGCCCCTCGATCACCGGGATGTCGTTGGAGTCGAAGGTCAGCAGCAGAATCTGTCGGATGTCGTCGGGCAGCTCGCCCCGGATCTGGTCGAGCTTCTCCTTGATCTCCAGGCGCACCAGGTTGACGTCTCGCCCCCAGTCGAACTCCACGCCGATCTGCACGGCGTCCGCGTCGCTGTAGCTGTGGATGGCACGCACGCCGCCGAGGGTGGCCAGGACCTCCTCGATGGGCCGGACGATGCGCCGCTCGTTCTCCTCGGGCAGTCCGTTCTGGTACGGGACGAAGACCGCGACGAACGGAAAGTCGACCCGCGGCAGGAAGGCCAGCTTGAGCTGGTTGACCGAGACCGCGCCCAGGACGAGGACGCTGACCAGGACCATCATCAGGGTCACCGGACGTCGCAACGCCAGCCGCGTCAGTCGCACGGC
>WJIQ01000194.1 GCA_014730255.1 bacterium
ACCCCCCGCGCCCAAAGCCGACGAGCCCCCACCCCCCAAAAGAGAGGCTGTCCGGAAACGCTCGCACCGATGAGGTGGCAGGGATGGGGGTATCGATGGAGACCCTGCTCACGGGGTGTCGCGGAGCCCCGGAGGGCACGGATGCCCGGAGGGGCGTAGCGCAAGGCGGGCGGCACAGGACGTGCCGCCCGCCGCCCCCGTGAGCAGGGCCACCATCGCCATCGCCATTCCCCGCGACTACAGCTCGGTGCGAACAATCTCCTCGATCTCGTACGTCTCGACGATGTCGCCCTCCTGGATCTCGTTGAAATTCTCGAGGCCGATACCACACTCGTAGCCCTGCTGGACCTCGCGGGCGTCCTCCTTGAAGCGCTTCAGGGAGGAGATCTTGCCCGTGAAGATCACCATCTCGTCGCGCACCAGTCGGCCGCGGCTGTTGCGGGTGATCTTGCCCTCGATGACCATGCAGCCGGCGATCTGGCCCACCTTCGGGATCCGGAACACCTGCCGCACCTCGGCCTTGCCCGTGGAGACCTCGCGCTCGATCGAGCCCAGGAGGCCAGCCATGGACTTCTTCAGGGTGTCGACGGCCTCGTAGATGATGTCGAAGACCTCGATGTCGACGTGATGCTGCTTGGCCAGCTCCTTGATCGCCGAACCAGGCCGCATGTGGAAGCCCACGATCAGGGCGCCGGTGTTCGCGGCCAGCAGCACGTCCGACTCGGAGATCGAGCCGACCGCCTTGTGCACCACGCGGACCTGGACCTCGCTCGTGCCCAGATCCATGAACTGGTCGGCGAGCGCCTCGACCGAGCCGGCCACGTCACCCTTGATGATGATGGGCAGCTCCTTGAGGTCGTCGGTCGAGATGAGGTCGGCCAGCGAGTCGAGGCTGAGCTTCTTCCGCGGCGCGGTCAGCTGCTGCACGCGCAGCTCCTGCTGGCGCCGCTGCGCGATCTCGCGCGCCTCGCGTTCGCTCTCCATCACGTAGAGGCGGTCGCCGGCCTCGGGCACGTCGTTGGCGCCGAGGATCTCGGCGGGCTGGCCGGGCCCGGCCTGCTCCATGGGCTCGCCACGCTCGTTCAGCAGCGCGCGGACGCGTCCGTCGCACTGGCCGACCACGAAGATGTCGCCCCGGTGCAGGGTGCCCTTCTCGACCAGCACCGAGAAGACGACGCCTCGCCCCGGCTCCTTGCGCGCCTCGACGACGGTGCCACGGGCGCCGCCCTTGGCCGAGGCCTTCAGCTCGAGGACCTCGGCCTGCAGGTGCACCTGCTCGAGCAGCCGCTCGATGCCCAGCTTCTTCTTGGCCGAGATCTCGGCGCAGAGCACGTCGCCGCCGAACTCCTCGATGAGGATCTCGTGCTGCATCAGCTCCTGCTTGACCCGGTCGGCCCGGGCGTCGGGCAGGTCGATCTTGTTGACCGCCACGATGATCGGCACGCCGGCGGCCTTGGCATGATTGATCGCCTCGACCGTCTGTGGCATGACGCCGTCGTTGGCCGCGACGATCAGGATCACGATGTCCGTGACCGAGGCGCCGCGCGCACGCATGGCGGTGAACGCCGCGTGGCCCGGCGTGTCGAGGAACGTGATCGGTCCGCCCTCGGTCTCGACCATGTAGGCGCCGATGTGCTGAGTGATGCCGCCGGCCTCGCCGGCGATCACGTTGGTGGCACGGATCGAGTCGAGCAGCGAGGTCTTGCCGTGATCGACGTGGCCCATGACCGTGACCACCGGCGGCCGGTCGGTCAGGTCCTCCTCGGCGACCTCCTCGTCCTGCTGCTCGAGACGCTCCTCGGCGTACTCGTCGAGGAACTCGATCTCGCGATCGTACTCGTCGGCCAGCAGCTCGATGTGGTCCTTCTCCAGGCGCTGGTTCATGGTGACCATGACGCCGAGGCCGAACAGCTTGCCGATGATCTCGCGCGGCGGGACCTCGAGCTTCTCGGCGAACTCCTGTGCCGTGATGTACTCGGTCACCCGCAGGATCTCCTGGTCGACGACCTCCTCCTGCTGCCCGCCCTTGCGCCGCTTGCGCTTGCCACCGCCGGTGGCCGCGTCCATCTGGGCCATGGTGGCCTTGAGGTTCCGTTGCACCTCGGCTTCGTCCACTTTCTTGCGCTTGGCGCGCGACCGCTTCCGGCGGCCGCCACCGGACTCCTGGGCTTCCTTCTCCTCCTGGCGGCGACGGATGGCCGCCTGGATGGACTCCTTGACGCTCTGTGCGCTGTGACCGCCCGCGTCGCCGTCGATGGTGACCGCCTCCGCCTCGGCGATGGGGGTCTCCGCGTCCGGTGAGGGACTCGGCGCCGGCTTGACGATGTCGCCGACCTTGAACCCGTCGTCCTTGACCTTGGGGCGCCGATCGTCGGACTCCGCCTCGGACGCCGCGGCCTCCTGGGCCCTCGGCGCCTCGTCCGCACCCTCGCGCCCCTCGTCCGCCGTCTCGGCGGCAGGCGCCTCGGCCGTGGTCGACCCGGCGGCCTCGTCTTCGGACACGGCGTCGTCGGCGGCATCGGCCGTGGCCGCGGCATCGGTCGTCTCGCTCGCGTCGGCCGCGACCTCGTCCGCGGCCGGGGCCTCGGTGGTCGCCTCGACCACGTCGGCGTCGACGACCTCGGTGGTCACGTCACCTTCGGCGTGGTCCTCGGTCTCGGGAAGGTCGGCCTTCTTGACCAGCTTCGGGCGCTTGAGGACACGGGCGGCGCGATGCTCCTCGCGGACGGCCTCGCGCTCGGCCTCGAGGCGTTCCTGCTCGGCACGCTCGGCCTCTTCCTCCCGGCGGCGCGCCTCCTCCTCCTCGGCCTTCCTCGCCGCGAGCTCCTTGGCGACCTTCGTCTGCTGCCCGGCCTTCTTGATGACGACGACCTTGCTCTTGGCCGGCGCCTTCTTCTTGGCCTTCTTGCGGGTGGTCTTCTTCTTGGCCTTCTTCTTCGCCTCCTCTTCTTCCTGGGGAGGCTGTGGTCGCGGCAGCGGCTTGAGGCTGGCGATCGACTCGAGCTTGGAAGGATCGATGCTGTGCGCCTTGGCGTAGTTCTGCCGGGCGATCTCGCGCTTGCGCTGGAAGACCGCGTGCACCTTGTCGACGACGTCGTCCTCGACCACGCTCATGTGGCTCTTGGCCTCGGCCTTCATCTTCTGCAGCAGATGCATGATCTGCTTGCTGTCGACACCGTAGTGGCGCGCCAGCTCGTAGACTCGCAACTTCCTCACCAAGGTCGCACCTCCCTCCGCCTGGCGTCTAACGCGACGCGGCGGAATCCTCCCGGGGGTCGGTCACCACGCCGAGATCCACGAGACCGCTGACAAATCCTCGATCGGCGACCGCGACGACGGTCAGGTCACCTCGTCCGAGTCGCCGCGCAAGCGCGTCGCGACCGATGCCCTGCGCGATGAATCCGCGCACCGGGCTCAGCGCCAGCCACTTTCGGCGCTGCTGCTCGCTCGTGCCCTCGGCCACGAGCACCACCGGGCGCTCGCCGCCGCGCACCATCTTCTCGACCGCCGTCGCCCCGACCGCCAGCCGCCCGGCGCGCCGGGCGAGGCCGATCAGGGCCAGGACCTTCTCGTACGTCGCCTCGTCCGGCGACTCCTGGTCGCGGCGTCGGTCGTCCATCTAGCCTTTCCGATCCTCGCTGGTCTCGGGGTCCGGCTCGTCCGCGTCCGCGGCCGCATCCTCATCCTCGTCCTCGTCCTCGTCCTCGACCTCGACCTCGACCTGGGGAGCCTCCGCGGCCTCGTCCTGATCCGCGACCGCCTCGCCCTCCGGGCTCGCGTCCTCGTCGTCGGTCGACCCGGCGTCCTCGCCACCCTCGTCCGACACGGCGCGGTCGAAGTTGCTGAACGGGTCGGCCACCGCGGCGGCCGCGGCGGTCTTCGCCTCGTCGCCGGCGGTCTCGCCGTCGAGCAGACTCTCGTCCAGCAGGCCCTCGCCGAGGTCCCGGTTGAGCTCGGCCTGCACCGTCTCCTCGACGACGCGCTCGAGCTCCTCGAGCGTGGCCTGCGCGGTGGACTGCAGCTCGGCGGCCTTCTCCGCGCCCACGCCCTCGAGGCCGGCGAGGGCCTCCATGTCGACCCGCGCCAGGGCGCTGATGGACTCGATCCCGACATCCTGCAGGGTGGCGACCAGCGCCTCGTCCATGCCGGACATCTCCGAGAGCGTCATCGAGACCTCCTCGGCCACGCGCTGGCGGATGCCGTATTCGCGCGCGGAGATGAGGTCGATCTTCCAGCTGGTCAGCTTGGCGGCCAGGCGGACGTTCTTGCCCTCCTTGCCGATGGCCTTGGAGAGCTGGTCCTCGGTCACGACCACCGTGGCCTCGCCCCGGTCCTCGTCGAGCAGCACCTGGCTGACCTCGGCCGGGCTCAGGGCGCGACTGATCAGCTGGATCGGGTCCGGGCTCCAGAGCACGATGTCCACGCGCTCGCCCTTGAGCTCGTGGGTGACCGCCTGCACGCGGCTACCCTTCATGCCGACGCAGGATCCGATGGGGTCGACACGCTCGTCGCGGCTGACCACGGCGATCTTCGAGCGCGTACCGGGCTCGCGCGCGACGGCCTTGATCTCGACGATGCCCTCCTGGATCTCGGGCACCTCCTGGGCGAACAGCGCCTTGAGGAACTCGGGATGGCTGCGCGAGAGGATGATCTGCGGGCCCTTGGCGTTGTCGAGCACCTCGATGATGAAGGCGCGCACGGCGCTACCCTGTCGCAGCGGCTCGGTGCGGATCTGCTCGCGCAGCGGCAGCAGCGCCTCGACCCGGCCGAGGTTGACCAGGGCGTTGCCCCGCTCGAGCTGCTGCACCTTGCCCTCGATGATCGTGTTGACCCGGTCCTTGTACTCCTCGAAGATCTGCGAGCGCTCGGCCTCGCGGACCTTCTGCACCAGGATCTGCTTGGCCACCAGGATGGCGTTGCGGCCGAAGTCCTGCAACGGCAGCTCCCAGCGCACCTCGTCGCCCACCTCGACCTCGTCGCCGAACTCGATCTGGGCCTCCTCGAGGCTGATCTCGAGGTCCTCGTCGTCGATGCTCTCGACCACGGTCTTGACCTGCTCGACCAGCATCTCGCCGGTCTCGGGGTTGACCGTCGCGGCGATGTTGGTCTCGGCTCCGAGCTTCTTCTTGGCGGCCGACTGCAGGCCGGCCTCCAGCGACTCGATGATGATCGACTGGTCGAGGTGCTTCTCGCGGGTGATGGCCTGCAGCGCCTGGATCACGTTGTGGTCCATGATTCGGTTACCCGTCCCTCTCGTCGGTCTTCGCTGGCCCGGCGTCCTTCTTCTTCGGACGCGAGCGCTTGCCGCCGCGGCGCTCGGCGCGCCTGGCGCGGCGATCCTCCTTGCGCCGGCGGCGGTCCTCCCGGATCACGGCCTGCGCATCGAAATCATGGTCGAGGTTGGCCTCGAGCACGTCGGCGACCGGCAACGTCACCGGTGCCGGACGGTCGTCGGGGTCGGCATCGCGCGGGGCGACCGGCGCGATGGTCAACAACCCGTCCTCGACGGTCTCCAGGCGGCCCCTCAGGTTCACCGGACGACCCGCGTCGCTCTCGCCGCGCCACTTCAGTTCCACGTCCCGGCCGACGACGGCCGCGAAGTGAGCCTCGGTGCGCAGCGGGCGGCGGATCCCGGGCGACGACACCTCGAGCACCCAGGCCCCCGGAAAGAGGTCGGCCTCCTCCAGGTGCATGCTCGCCGTGCGTGAGGCCTCGGCGCAGCCGTCGAGATCGATCCTTCGATCCCCGGGCAAGTCCACGTACAACCGCACCTGCAGGCGTCCTCCGCCACGGAACAGGCGCACGTCGATGAGGTCCCAGCCCTCGGCGGCCAGTTCGGGCGCCAAGAGGGCGTGGACGCGCGCGGCGAGCGCGTATCGGTCCACATTCTCCGGCGTCACGAGCGGCTCCTCACAGCACGAAAAGAAGTGGACTTGCGCCCACTTCCGGTTCACCCCGGATTCGGGTCTAGGATGCAATGGCAATATAGACCACGCCCCGACAGGGGGCAAGGTGAATTCGGGAGGTGTCCGGCCGGCCCCGAAGGCCCGCCGGGGTCAGAATCCGGGCATCCGGTCGTAGACCAGCGAGACCACGAGCCGGCCGACCTGCTCGAGCGCGGCCGGGTCGCACTGCTCGGGCGTGTCCTCGACGGTGTGCCACTGCGGGTAGTCGAAGTCGATCAGGTTGACCGCCGGCAACCCGGCCTCCAGGAACGGCACGTGGTCGTCGTAGACCGGCGTGGCGGGGCGCGCCTCGAACGCCGACAGCCCGAGCTGCATGGCGCGATCGAAGACCGCCAGCGTGAGTTCCGGCGCGAACCGGCTGGAGTAGGCCTCCATGCCGATGGAGAGGCCGCGTTTGCCGACCATGTCCAGCAGGACCAGCGCGCGCGGATCGCCAGCGGCCAGGGGACTGGAGAAATCCTGCCAGGTCGACGCGAGGTGGCGGCTGCCCAGGCAGAATCCGTCCGGATCGCCCGCCGGGCCGGAATCCTCGCCATCGAAGAACAGCAGGTCGACGCCACGCTCGGGCGGAGACTCGGCCAGCAGTTCCATGAGGTGCAGCAGGACGGCCACGCCGCTCGCGCCGTCGTTCGCCCCGAGGATCGGCTGGTCGCGGTTGGCCGGGTCGGGGTCCCTGTCCGCGATCGGGCGCGTGTCGTAGTGCGCGCCGAGCCACAGCCGCGCCCCATCGGTCGGGACCGTCGAGACGATCAGGTTGCAGATCTCCAGCGGCTGGCCCGACAGGGGATCGCTGGCCTCGAAGCACACGCGCTGGCACCTCAGCCCGAGATCGGCCGCATGCCGCTCGATCATCTGCCGCAGCTCCTCCAGCGCGGCCGAGCCGGGCGGACGCGGCCCCAGATCGCACTGCGCGTGCAGCCACTCCATCGCACGCTCGCCGGAGAACCTCTCCGGCGCCATCTCGGCGGCGGCCACGGTGGGCACGAGCGCGAGCATCAGGATCGTCGCGGCCCGGCGGCCGCCACGGCGATCAGAAGACAAACTCGGCCTCCAGTCCCAGCCCGATGGTCGTGGTGACGACGTCGGTGCCGATGTTCTTGTTCCGCGAGAAGTTCACGCTGAACGCCCCGCTCAGGTTGCGGGAGATATTGTAGCTGAAGCGCGGCTGGAACGAGATGGTGTTCGTCCCGGTGGGCTCCGGCTCGAACTGCGAGTTCGGCGATTCGCGCAGCTGAGAGCTCTCGGAGTAGCTCAGGTCGACGGTCATGTCGATGCTCGGCTGGTTGCCGGGGCGGTACAGCCCCAGCTGGGCCAGGAACCGCTGGGCGCTGATCTGGTGCTTGAGCTGGACGCCGACGCGGAAGCGGTCCGACGTGGTGAGCACGCCGCTCGCGCTCTGCGTCTCCTTGGACCAGTTGCCGTTCAGGTTCAGCGACATGCCGCTGTGGAAGGTCATGTTCCACTGCGGACTGATGTTGGTCGACCGGCGCGGGTCGTGCGTCGAGCGCGTGAAGTTCAGGACGTCCTTGGTGTACTTGTATGAGAGGGTCAGCGTCGAGGTCTGGAACCAGCCGGCGTCGCGGTCGTCGGGATCGCCGCCGAACAGGCCCCAGTCCTCGATGCCGGCGACGTTGAGCTTGGCGTCCGGCCAGGTCTGGCTGTAGGACCAGGTCTCCTGCTCGTTGGCGATGCGATGGCTCTCGCGCAGGGCGTACTTCACGTCGAGCTTGATGTCGCGCGAGACCCGCGTCGCCGTGGAGATCGACAGGTCCTGGCTCGCCTCGCGACGCAGGACGTCGTACGAGGTGTCCGGGAAATCCGGTGTCATGTCGAATCCGAAGCGGTAGGCCAGCGGCACCTCCTGCCCCACGAGCCGGCCGTAGCCGCTGCTGCGCTGATCGGAGTAGTTGATCTTCACCGGATCGAGTTCGCGCAGCATCTCGAACAGCGGCTCGACGAGGTCGCGCGCGGAGAACCCGCCGCCGGCCGACGGCCCGTCCTCGCCGCTGCGCCGCCGCTCCTCCTCCAGCCGCAGTTCGGCCTGCTCGAGCAGCCACTCCTCCTTGGCCTCCTGCTGCTGGTCGGGCGTCATGTCTTCCCAGCCGGGAATCTGGCCGGGGTCGAACTGGCCCTCGACATCGCCCCGGGCCTGCTGCATGAGCCGCTCCTGCTCGGCGATGAGCGCCGCCTGCTCGTCGCCGGTGCGGCGCCGCTCGGGGATGACCGCGTCGAAGACATCACCCAGCGGAAGACTGCCGCCGACGCGCCAGGATGCCGAGTTGCCCACGCTCTTGAGGTCGGGCGGATCGCCGGGCTGCAGCCGTCCGGGGTCGTGCTGGTCGGTGAAGCTGCCGTCGAACTGGATGTCCGGCCGGAGCTTCTGGTTCGCCGTGCGCACCAGCCAGCGCAGCGGGGCGTAGATCTTCGCCTCGGGCATCTCGGTGGCCTTGGGCAGCGTGATGTTGACCCGCAGCGACTGCTGGTACTCGTTCTCCTCGCCGATGTTGATGCCGGCGACCTCCTTGCGGCGCAGGAGGTCCCGGGAGCTGCGGTTGGAGAAGTCGGTCGACAGGAAGGTCAGCGGCCGGAACTCGACGCGGCTCGAGAGCGTGCCCGGGCGCGTCTCGGTCTCGGTCGCCGGGAACTCGTTGCCCTGGGTGTCGCGCCGCCGCGACTTGCGGTAATTGCTCGTGAAGCTCGCCGAGCCCTCGATGTGGCTCGGCAGGTAGGCCAGGCCGCTCACCAGCGGGATCGACCCGAGCACGGGGATGTCGCCGAGGCGGTGGTCGCCGCGGATGTTCACGTTGTACGACAGCGAACCCTGCAGGGTGCTCGCGTCGCTGGTCTCGGTCGGCGAGTCGCGGCTGGTGGTGCTGCCGTTGACGGACAGGTTCCACGGATCGATCAGGAACCGCGAGATCGGGTTGCGGCTCGGCCGGTGGCTGAGGCGGAGCGAGTAGGTGTTGCGGTCCTCGATGCTCGAGAGCTGGTTGCGGCGGTCCTCGTCGAAGATCTCCACGTCGCTGTTGATCTCGTACTTGGGCCGGCTCGAGGACATCCGCCGGCTGAAGCTGAGCGGCAGGTTGAAACCGAAGAGGGGAATGTAGTCGTCGAGGCGGAAGTTGGTCGACACCCCCCAGTCCTCGGTCACCGCCCCCTGGCCGGTCTCCTGGTTGAGGCCATGGAACTCCGCGTCGCGGCGATCCCAGTCGAAGTCGACCTTCAAGGCGTCGGCCAGGTTCAGGCTCAGGCCGATGCTCTCGGCCACGCCGATGTCGCGCTTGGCCCCCTCGAGCACGATGTCGTTGAGCCAGACCTGGCCCGTGATGTCACGCCGCGTGCGGTTGGCCACTCCCAGGTAGTAGCGCAGCACGCGCCTCAGATCCGGGCGGCCGACGATGCGCACGTCGTAGGTCAGGCCGTCCTTGAGGTCGGCGATCTCGCCGTGGATCACCCCGTCCTCGTCCGGCTCGTTGTTCTTGATGCTCGTCAGCTCCGAGAGTTCGATGTCCACCTTCCGCCAGTCGATGCGGTTGGGCATGTCGATGAAGCGGGTGCTGATCTCGTAGTAGTTGAGCGAGTCGGCGCCCACGCGCATGAACACGTCGAGGTCGGCCGCATCGCTGTTGCTGGCCTTCCAGTACCAGGACATGCGGTTGTAGCGGGTGTAGTCGTCACCCTGGGCCGAGACCTGCTTGGTGATGCGCACCAGGTGCTCGGGCCGCAGCTGGTTGACGTCGAGCACCAGCGAGGTCTCCTTCTCCGGGATCCCGTTCTCCTCGCGCACCGGGAACGGCGGGTGGTAGAGGGGGTTGTCCTTGTTGTTGACCTCGCCGATGAAGAACGACTCCGGCGGCGGCGCCTCGATCTGCGAGAGGATCTGCTCGGAGCCGACCTTGCGGATGCCCTCCCGTTCCCAGCGCGAGCCGAGGAACGACAGCTCCGACAGCTGCAGCTCGACGGTGTCCGCCTCGGGCGCGTCGTCCTCGTACCAGATGCGCACGTGACGGATCGTGCTCAGGTCCGGCGGCGCGGACGTATCGGTCACCTCGAGGGCGTCGGTCAGGCGGATGCGGTACTTGCGCCAGGACGTGCCGCCGAGGTCCTCGTCGGGGTAATCGCGCGCCACGTCGACCAGCGGCTCGGTGTCCTTCAGATCGATGGTGATCGAGAAGAACCGATTCTCCTGGTCGAAGCGCGTGTTGCCGTCGATGTCCTCGGAATCCTCGTTGTTGTTGCCGCGGGTGTTGTTGATCCCCGGATAGGGGTCGCGCGGATCGGAGAGCGAGCCCTCGTCGGCGCTGTACTCGACGCCCTCCCGCACGACGTCCTGCCCGCGCACCCAGGCGTCTAGGCCGACGTCCTCGGTCGACTGGTTGAAGACCTGGTCGCGATTGAGGTCCTCGAGCTGCCAGGTGTCGTAGATCCGATCGCCGGCGCCGGTGGTGTCGGGCCAGGCGAAATCCTCGTCGATGATGCCGAAATCGATGTGCAGGACGCCGCGTCGCGCCTGGGGATTCGGCTCGTCGTCGTTGATCCAGAGCTCGAGGAACTGCGACTTGCTCAGGTCGATGCCCGTGGCGCTCAGGCCGCGCATGATGCCGCCCCAGTTGCCGGACTCCCAGCCGCCGACCTCGGTATGGCGCATGAAGAGGTTCAGCGTCGGCTGGGTCTCGCCGCGCTCCTGGCCCTCGAGTTCGGGATTGAGGTACCGCCGCTGGACCCGGTTCTCGGGCAGGAACCAGCGGATGTCGTCGACCCGCCGGGTGACGTCGAACAGCCTCGGATCGCCCGGGAAGACCCCCTCGGCGCCGTGCACCGGCCGGCTGGCCGGGTACCAGCCGAGCCGCGACAGCGTGATCAGGTCGCTGCTCTCGGCACCCTCGAAGTCCTCGACGTAGACCTTGTCCTTGGTGTTGGGATCGGGCACCGAGACAGCCGCCTCGCCCCGGAACTGCAAGGTGCTCTCGCGCTCGCGGCGGCCGAGGGTGAAGACGTTGGCGATGTCGGTCAGCATCTGCGAGCGCAGCGTGTGGCTCAGGTTCACGTTGCCGACCAGGGTCTTGCTCGGCTCCTCGCCGAGCTTGGCCTTGTCGCCGACGATCTTGTTGCTCTCGTACAGCCACGTCGTGGACAGCTTGCTCTCCGGCCCGAGATCGTAGGCCACGTTGAAGCCCAGCAGGCTGCTCTGGCCGCCCCCGAAGAAGGGCGCGTACTGGTAGGTCACCTGGATGTTGCTGTCGGCGGTGAGCTCGGCCGCACGCTCGCCCTTGATGGAGATCTCGCCGAAGAGGTAGTCGATGTCGTAGTCGACGCCGCGCTCGAGGGTCTTGCCGTCGAGGGTGACCGTCTCCGAGCCCTCCTCGATGTTGCTGGCGCCGAGGTTGATCGTGCCGCTGACCGCCGCGTGGCTCGGGATCAGGCGGAACTTGCCGTACTGGCTGTAGTTCTGCGGCAGCGTCTGCCAGTCGTAGATCTCCGGCGCCAGGTTCTCCTCCAGGCGCGTGCCGTCCCACTCCCACTGGTAGCCCCCGCCCTCGGGGCTCGCGCGCAGGGCGTTCTGCTGGTACCAGTCCTCGGCCTCGGCGAAGGGAAAGGGCACGTCGATGGGGAACTTCAGCAGGCCGTTGGCCGTGTCGAACAGCACCGTGCGGTGCTTGTCGACCAGTCCGTCGGCCCCCTCGAGGCCCTGCTCGTTCTCGACGTCGAGGCCGAACACGTTCATGTACGTGTAGCCGGAATCGTCGTGCTGGCCGGGCTGGTCCACCGGCGCGGTCGTCTCGATCACCATCTCGAAGCTCTGGGGATCGATGTTCGAGCCGCCGAGCGGATAGATGTTGCGCAGCACGTACTGGAACGTGAAGCGCTCGGTCCGTTCGGGCTTGAGCAGCTTCATCCGGTAGTAGGGCTGACCGTCGATCACCAGACCGGGCTCGGCGTCGTCCTCGGGCTGATCGCCGACCTCGTAGAGGACCTCGCGGGACACCGGATCGATCACGTCGTAGGTGACGGCCAGGATGTCGCTGTCGAGCATCTCCCGGCCGAGGTCGATGGCCACCAGGTCGCCGCCCACCAGCTCGAGGCTGGTGAAGTCCAGCGGGCGCCACACCCAGGCGTGGTTCCAGTTGGTGAGGTCGGCCGAGAGGTCGGCGACGTGCGCCGGGTCCCAGATGCCGGTGGTGTCGATGGCGGCGGCGACGTACTGGATGTCGCCGGTCTGCGGCGTGATGCCGCCCATGTTCTGGTACACGCGGATGCTGTTGCGATCGATGATCGCGCTGGCGGTGCTGCGGCCGGGGACGTCCGGGAACTCGTAACCGACCTCGGTATGGTCCAGGCCGTAAAAGTTCTGGGGCAGATCGAGGCGGAAGAAGCGGTTGTTCAGGTAATCGGACGCCAGCACGGGATGGTCGGTCTGCTGGCCGCCGCTGGAGTTGAACGACTTGCTGTCCGACTCGGCCTTCTGCTTCGAGGCCACGACCGTGAACGCGGCCGGGCCGAGCTGGCCGGTGACCTTGATGCCGAACAGGCCCGACTGGTTGGAGTTGTAGCCAAGGAGCTGGCCGCCCGGCAGGGTCAGGCCCACGTCGCCGGTCTCGATGCTCTGGATGATCTCGTCCTCGTCGCCGCGGTAGGCCAGGCGGATCTTGGTCGCCTCCGGCCCGATGGCCTCGCTGTCGTGCTCGACCTCCAGGAAGATCTTCTCGCCGATCTGGCCGTCGAGCTTGACCTGCAGCTGCTGCTCCATGGTCAGGTCGGGGAACCAGCTCTGGCTCTGCACCTGCTCGCTGGCGACGAAGTTGTTCGACCGCGTGGTCTCGCCGCGGATGGCGATGCGCTCGCGGCCGGAGATGCGGATCTGCGTCTTCTCGCCGCGGCCGATGATCGACTCGAGCGTGCGGGGCAGCTTGATCGGGATGGTGAAGTTGATGAGCCCCTCGTCGTCCATGCTGCGGCCGCCACCGGCGACGTCCAGCTGATCCTCGACCTTCAGCCGGCTCTGGACCTGCCAGTTGCGCGCCAGGGCCGCGTCGACGTCGTCGACGAAGACCTCGACCTCCGGGGCGTCGACCGGCCGCGGCGGGTAATAGGTGAACCCGTCCGGCAAGGTGCGCGAGGACGGGAACAAGAAGAACCACTCGGGGTATCGGAATCGGGTGTAGAGTCCGGAGAAGCCGTTGGCCTCGACGACCTCGGTCTCGTCGTCGAGCTCGACGTTCATCCGCGACTCGATCAGGTGACGCGCGGCGGTCGCGAACGTGGGCCGCTGCGCGCGGCGATGAGGATCGACCCCCTGACGCAGCAACCGTTCCCGCAGGATCATCCGCTCGACCCCCAGCAGCCGGGGGTCCCGCGTGGTACGCACGAAAGGATCGAGCCCGTAGAGGATCGGCGTGTCGTCGTTCGTGTCGTCGGCGGCGCCGACGAGCTGGTCGACCGCCGGCTGGGCCACGGCCACGGCGACCGGGTCGGGCGCGGCCAGGACAACGAGCGCGAGGCAGACCGCCACCGACGCGGCGGCCGGCGGCCCACCGGGTCGGCCCCGGCGCCGGGCCGGGCGTCTGGCGATCGCGCGCGTGGTCAACCCTCGACACTCCCCGTCGATTCATTAACATTGGCTCCGCTCGTGGCGGAGCCACGGTCCCGCTCCGTCCTCGGTAGAGGTCGACCTGGCTCCGGGACAGGACGCGGTGGTCCGGCGCGTTCCACGCCGCCACGTCGTCCGGCCACCCCGGCGCGGAGCAGCCGGCCGGAGCCGTCCGGGTCGTTCGTCTCGCCCGGAGGAATGTAGCCCGACACGTTCGGGCCAACCAGGATGGATTCGCGGATGCGGTTGCTGGACAGGCACTTGCTGCGAGCGGCGGTGGGGCCCTTCTTCTTCGGCCTGTTCACCATCACCTTTCTGCTCATGATCGATGTCCTGTACCGGTACGTCGACATGTTCGTCAGCAAGGGCGTGCCGTTCCTGGTGGCCACCAAGGTCCTGATCCTGAGCCTGGGCTTCACGCTTGCATTATCCGTTCCAATGTCGGTGCTCATCGCGGTGCTCATGGCCGTGGGCCAACTCGCTGGCGACAATGAAATTACAGCGATGAAAGCGAGCGGGGTGAGCCTCTGGTCGGTGCTGCGGCCGCTGCTGCTGGGCGCCACCCTGATCGGCGGCGGGCTGGTGGCGTTCAATCACTACGTCTACCCCGAGAGCAACCACACGCTCGTCAACCTGCTCTACGACATCCGGCGCTCGCGGCCGATGCTCGACATCCGCGAACAGATGTTCACCGACCTGGGCAACGGCACCACCATCTACGTCGCCACCAAGGACGATCAGACCGGGCGCATCGCCGACGTCTCGATCATCGAGAAGGACCGCGACGACGGCCTGGGGCCGCGGATGACGACCGCCGAATGGGGCCGGATCGTCACCGACGAGCGCTCGAACACCATGCTGCTGGAGCTGCACGACGGCGAGATCCACGACATGCCCGATCCCGAGCAGCCCGAGAAGTACCAGGTCACCCGCTTCCGGCGGCACGACCTGCGCATGGAGGACATGGGCCGGGAGATGGGCAAGACCGACCGCAAGACCCGCGGCGACCGGGAGATGAACCTCCACGACCTGCGGCAGGCGGCCCGGCGGCAGCTCGACCGGCGGGTCGAGACCCACCAGCACGTGGAGAACCTCCACGCCGGCGTGATCCACTGGCAGACCGACCTGCTGGATCCGGAGCAGCGCCGCGCCCAGCTGCGCGACGAGCCGGGCAACGCCGCCGAGCGCCGCTCGCGCCTGACCGCCACCCGGCGCAAGATCGACCACGCCGCGAACCAGTCCCGGGCGCAGGCGACGGTGGTCGAATCGCACCTGCGGCGGGCCAACAAGTACCTGGTCGAGTACCACAAGAAGCTGGCGATCCCCTTCGCCTGCCTGGTCTTCACCCTCATCGGCGTGCCCATGGCCGTGACCACCAGCCGCAGCGGCAAGAGCGTGTCGATCTCCCTCGCGCTGGGGGTCTTCCTGCTCTACTACCTGTGCCTGGTCGGCGGGGAGAAGATGTCCGACCGGGGCCTGCTCGCCCCCTGGATCTCCATGTGGTCGGGCAACCTGCTGCTGCTGGTGATCGGCATCCCCCTGTTCCTGCGCAGCATCCGCGAGACGTCCTACCTGTCCCTGCGCTGGCCGCGGCCGGTGCGGCGGCTGCTGCGGATGGCCCCCGCATGAGGATCCACGAGCGTCTGATCCTCGGCACGTTCCTGCGTTACCTGATGCAGACGCTCGTCGGCGCCATCGTCCTGTTCACCCTGGTCGACCTCTTCGACCATCTCGGCAACCTCCTGGACAACCACGCGACCCTGATGCAGACGGTCCGCTACTACGTCTACAAGGGGCCGTGGATCATCGATCAGGTCCTGCCCATCGCCACGTTGATGGCCACCCTCTTCACCGTCGGCACCATGGCACGGTACCTGGAACTCGGGGCCCTGTTCGCGAGCGGGCTATCGCTCGCGCGCATCGGTCGGCCCCTGCTGGTGGCCGGCCTCGTGCTCACCCTCTTCGCGCTGGGCTGGCGCGAATACGTCCTGCCGGAGGCCAACGTGCGCAAGTGGCGGGTCTGGGAGGTGGAGATCCACGACCAGAGCGAGACCCTGCGACCGACGCGCAAGATCGCCGTCACCGGCCCCGACGGGCGGCTCTACTACGCCGAGAAGTACGACCCCAACCGGCAGGAGATCTCCGGCCTGCGCGTCCTGTCGCGGCAGGACGCCGAGGTCCAGGAGCGGATCGACGCCGCGCGCGCGGAGTGGGACGGCTCGTGCTGGATCCTGCACGACGGTACGCACCGGGCGTTCACCGACCAGGGCGAGCGGTTGACCCGTTTCGACGTGCGCCGTGCGTCCGACCTGTCGATCACGCCCGACGGCCTCTATCACACGCGCGTCCGGCAGGAGAACATGAACATCCGCCAGCTCCTGCGGCACCGGGACCTCGTCCGGCAGATCGGCGGCGATCCCACCGGCATCGACGTGGACATCCAGTTCCAGCTGGCCTTCCCGCTGGTGAATCTGATCGTCGTGGCCCTCGGGCTGGTCCTGGCCTCCGGGCCGCGCAAGACCACCATCGCCAGCGGCTTCGGGCTGACCCTGCTGATCGGGTTCGGCTACTACCTGCTGATGATGTTCGGGCGTTCGCTGGGCCACAGCGGCCTGTTGCCGCCCGTCGTGGCCGGCTGGGCGGGCAACGGCCTCTACGCGCTGATGACGTGGGCGCTGTGGGCCCACGCGCGGCGCTGATCCGGCCCCGCGCGCGGGCTTTTCCCTGGACTCCTTGCCCGGCGCGATCTAGCTTTTTACATTGATTCAGCCGTCCGTATGGCAACGACGGTCGAGCGCCCGCGCCCGCCCCGGCGTGGTCGGTCGTCACCTCACGCGGAGCCGGAGTCACCCAATGAGAAGATTAGTCGGCATCCTGTTCGTGGTCACCCTGGTCGTCGGCCTGTTCGCGGGCTGCGGCGAGGACGCCGCCAAGCCGAAGATCACGCAGTTGCACGCCAGCGAGAGCTGCGGCGTCGCCCCCCTGCGGGTCGACTTCCGCGGCGACGCGACCGCCGGCGAACCCCTCGACGACCCGACCGGCGCCAACAACTGGCTGGAGTTCACGTGGGACTTCGGCGACGGCACGGTCATCGAGGGCGGCACCTCCGTCGCGTACCACGAGTACCTCGAGCCGGGCATGTACGTCGTGACCCTGACCGCCGAGGACAACAACGGCGACCGCGCCTCGCGGAGCGAGACCATCGAGGTCCGCGCCGACAGCCTGACCATCGACGCGTACGTCCTGCTCAACGACGAGCCGGTGACCGAGGTGCCGACCTGCGCGCCGCTGGACATGGGCGTGACGGCCGAGTCCTGCGACTTCGACCCCGTGGTCGACAGCTACGAGCGCTTCACCTTCCGCTGGTCGGTGGCCGACACCGTCTACACCGCGCCGTTCTCCCGGCACTTCTTCGGCAGCGAGGACGTCGGCGAGCAGACAGTGGGCCTGCTGCTGGAGGACCCCGCCCGCTCGATCACCCGCCGCGACTCGGTGAGCGTGTCCGTGGTCGAGAGCGAGGGCGCCGACCTGTCGCTCGACGCCGACTGGCTGCTCTCGCCGCAGGGCACCGAGGACGTCGTCCTGATGCGCGACGTGCCGTCGTTCAGCGACACCCTGACCTACACGATCCGCCTGGCCAACGACGGGCCCGACCAGGCCTACCAGGTCGAGGTCGTCGGCGAGGTCGACGACAACAACCGCCTTTTCTTCCACGAGGCGAACGCCTCGCACGGGTCGTTCGTGTTCGTCGAGGACGACGACCAGTGGACGTGGTTCGTCGAGGCCCTGCCCGCCGGCGACGTCGCCACCCTGGACGTGACGATCTTCCTGGAGCAGGGCAACGCCGGCAACCGGTACTTCTTCCCGGCGGCCATCACGCCGTACGACTGCGACCCGGACGACGACGACCTCGAGGTCGAACCGATCCTCGAGCTGGTCACCGTGCCCTGACCCGCGAGCCGACGACGTCAACGACACGGCGAGCCCCCGCCGACCCACCGGCGGGGGCTCGCTCGTATCCGGCGACGGTATGCCCGGATCGTGGCTCTACCCGGCGGCCCGGCGCAGGTCCTCCACCCGGTCGGTGACCTCCCAGGTGAACCCGACCTCCTCGCGACCGAAGTGGCCGTAGGCCGCCGTCTGCTGGAAGACCGGCTTGCGCAGGTCCAGCGCGTCGATGATGCCCTTGGGGGTGAGGTCGAAGACCTCGCGCACGGCCTCCGTCAGGCGCGCGTCGGGCACCTGGCCGGTGCCGTAGCTGTCGATCATGATCGAGACCGGCTCGACCACGCCGATGGCGTAGGCCAGCTGCACCTGGCAACGCTCGGCCAGGCCGGCGGCGACCAGGTTCTTGGCGACCCAGCGCGCGGCGTACGACGCCGAACGATCGACCTTCGTGGTGTCCTTGCCGCTGAACGCCCCGCCGCCGTGTGCGGCCATGCCGCCATAGGTGTCGACGATGATCTTGCGGCCGGTCAGGCCGGCGTCCCCCTGCGGGCCGCCGATCACGAACTTTCCGGTGGGGTTGACGTGGGACTTGTAGCCATCGAAATCGACGCCGAAGTCGGCCA
The DNA here is from genome assembly GCA_014730255.1 of bacterium. Classification (GTDB taxonomy): domain Bacteria; phylum Krumholzibacteriota; class Krumholzibacteriia; order LZORAL124-64-63; family LZORAL124-64-63; genus Glo-17. The sequence continues at coordinate 18,126 of WJIQ01000194.1, forward strand.
GCACCGGCTCGATGACGTGCTGGCGCATGGCCGCGGCGATGTCCGACTGGCTCCAGCCGTCGTCGTGCTGCGTGCTGACCACGACGGTGTCGACGCGGACCGGCCGGTGCCCGTCGTACTCCACGGTCACCTGCGTCTTGCCGTCGGGGCGGACCCAGGACAGGGTGCCGTCCTTGCGGACGGTGGCCAGGCGCTGGGCCATGCGGTGCGCGAGGGTGATGGGCAGCGGCATGAGCACGGCGGTCTCGCGCGTGGCGTAGCCGAACATCAGCCCCTGGTCGCCCGCCCCGCCGGTGTCCACGCCCATGGCGATGTCGGGGGACTGCTCGTCGATGGCGGTGATCACCGCGCAGGTCGTCTTGTCGAACCCGTAGTCGCAGTGGTTGTAGCCGATGCCGTCGATCGTCTCGCGCACCAGGCGCGGGATGTCGACGTAGGTCTTGGTCGTGATCTCACCGGCGAGGAGCGCCATGCCGGTGGTCACCAGCGTCTCGCACGCGACGCGACCGCTGGGGTCCTCGGCCATGATGGCATCGACCACGGCGTCGGAGATCTGATCGGCCACCTTGTCGGGGTGGCCCTCGGTGACCGATTCGCTGGTGAACAGGAAGCGCTCGCTCATGGTTGCTCCTTGAGGGATAGTTCGCAGTGATCGCCGATATCGATGGTGCCGGCGACTCCGACCAGCCGGCAATGCTCCCCGACGAGGCTAGCCTGGAGCCGGCAGTTCCGCAACTCGCTACCTGCGCCGATCACCGCGTCGGCGATCTCGCAGCGCTCGATCACGACGTCCGGACCGACGCTCACGTGGGGTCCGAGGCGGGACTCGACCACCCGCGCCGTCGGGTGGATCCGGACCGGCCCGTGCCCGGTCGCGGTCCCGTCGCGGTCGAGCAGGAGGCGGTTGGTGGCCAGCCAGGTCTCGCGCTCGCCGCAGTCGTACCAGTCGACCACCGTCTCGGTCCGGAACCGGTGGCCACGCTCGAGCATGACCTGCAGGCCGTCGGACAGCTGGTACTCGCCGTGGCGCCGTCGGCCCTCCTGGATCACGGTCTGCATGGCGTCGAACAGGGCGGCGCCGTCGCGGAACAGGTAGACGCCGACGATGGCCAGGTCGCTCGGCGGCTCCGCGGCCTTCTCGACGAATCCGGTCACCCGATCGCCGTCCTTGACCACGACCCCGAAGCGGCGGGCATCGGCGACCTCGCGCACGCCGATCAGGTTGTCCGGGCAGGCGAGCAGCACCCGGTGATCGGCCTTGACGATCGTGTCGCCGAGGATGCAGAAGAACGACGCGTTGCCGATGGCTTCGCGGGCGGTCCACACGGCGTGCCCGAGGCCGAGCCGCTCGGTCTGCTCGACGTACGTGATGTCCAGACCGGGCCGCTCGCGGTCGAACCACCTTCGCACCGCCTCGCCGTGATGGCCGACGACGAGCACGAAGCCGTCGATCCCGGCGGCGGCGCAGTCGTCGACGATGTGGGCCAGGATCGGCCGGCCCGCCACCGGGAGCAGCGCCTTGGGCCTGGTCAGCGTGTGGGGTCGCAGTCGCTTGCCGACACCGGCCGCGGGAATGACCGCCTTCATCCGGGATGGTCCTCCGCTGCTGCCGGCGCCGCGCGTCAGCGCCCCGCCAGACGGGATTTCAGGGTATCGATGCGGGCGATGGGCACGGGGTCGACCCCGCGCCTGGCGGCGAGGTGGGCGCTCACCCGGTCGCCGAAGAGGATCAGGCCCAGGACGCGCGCGAGGCGGGACTCGCCGTACGCCCAGATCCGATGGGTGACCGCGAACTGCGCGCCGAGCAGCTCGGTGGCGACCTCGGCGCCGGCCAGGGTCGCCGCGTCGGCGTCGCCGCCGTGCAGGACGATCAGCGCGAAGCCGGCCGCCTGGCGCGCGGTGAGGTCCCAGCCGACGATCTCGTTGTGGTTGAGCTCGGGGTATTCGGCGTGGTGGCCGGGCGCCTTGGCGTTCTCGTTGAGCTGGGCGAGCAGCCGGCGGCCGGCCCCGTGGGCCTCGGCGCCGGCGGTGTGGATCACGGTCAGCCGGTCCTCGAGCGTGACGGCGAGCTCCCGCGCGGCGGCGTCGCCGACGGGTGCGCCGTCGGGCGCGAAGCGCACCAGGTGACCGGCGTCGACCTGCGCGCAGGCCGCCTCGATCTCTCCAGTCGGGTCGGGCAGGAGTCCGAGCGCGGCCAGCAGGTGCAGCTGCGCACCGAGGCTGTAGCCCAGGGCCGTGCGCGGCGGCTGGCCACCGGGCATCTGCACGGCCGGGAAACCGCCGCCGCCCGCCTCGCCACGGGCGAGCGCGAGCAGGCGCCCCCCGCTGGTGACGGCCGCGATCCGGCAGCCCCTCGCCCGTGCCGCCTCGACGGCGTCGAGCGTCTCGGCGGTCTGCCCGCTGTAGCTGCAGGCGACCACCAGGGTCTGCGGGCCCACCCACTCCGGCAGGCCCGGTCGGCGATGCACGAGGACCGGGACGGTCAGCGGAGGCCAGCCGTCGGCGAGCAGGCTGCCGGCCATGGCCGACCCTCCCATGCCGCAGACCAGGACCTGAGCCGGCGGGGTCGCGAGCGGCGCGACGTCCGCGAGGCCGGGCAGACCCCCGCTTCGCCGCAACTGGTCCGGCAGGCCGTCGATCCAGCGGGCCATCCGCTCCTGGCCCTCACGCGAGGGGTCGGTCATGCCGGTGCATCCTCCGGGCCGGGGGAATCGGCCGCCTCGCGGGCGCGCTTGCGGCCCTCGACGTAATCGGCCAGCCAGGCGTCCGCCTCCTCGGCGGTCCGCAGCGAGATCAGGTGATCGACGACCCGGCGGGCCTCGGCGAGCTCGGTCCAGCGGATCACCTGCTTGATCTTGGGCAACGCCGCGCTGTGCATGCTGATCTCGTCGAGGCCGAGTCCGAGCAGCACCTCGGCCAGCCGCGTCTCCGAGCCCATCTCGCCGCAGAGGCCGACCCAGGCCCCGGCCGCGTGGCCGGCGTCGACCACGGACCGGATCGTGCGCAGGATCGCCGGATGCAAGGGCCGGTAGAGGTACGAGACCCGGCTGTTGCCGCGATCCATGGCCAGGGTGTACTGGATCAGGTCGTTCGAGCCGATGCTCAGGAACTGGCACTCGCCGGCCAGGTGGTCGGCGATCATCGCCGCCGACGGCGTCTCGACCATCACGCCGATGGGCATGTCGGCCCGGAACTCGCGCCCCTCGGCCGTGAGCTCGTCGCGGGCCTCGGCACAGACGGCCAGCGCCTCGCGCAGCTCCTCCACGCCGCTGATCATCGGGAACATCAGATGGGCGTCGCCATGGGCTCCGGCACGGTAGATGGCGCGGATCTGGGCCTTGAAGAGGCTGCGGTTGGACAGCGAGAACCGGATGCCGCGCCAGCCGAGGAAGGGATTGTACTCTCGCTTGGCGCCGAGGTAGTCGGAGACCTTGTCGCCGCCCACGTCGAGGGTCCGGAAGATCACGGGCTTGCCGGGCATCCGGCGCAGGACCTGGCCGTACGTCACGACCTGATCCTCCTCGCTGGGGATGTCCCGGTGCTGGAAGTAGAGGTACTCGGTCCGCAGCAGGCCCACGCCCTCGGCACCGCGGTCGACGGCCTCGGTCAGCTCGACCGGCAGCTCGATGTTGGCCATCATGCGCACGCGGTGGCCATCGGGCGTCTCGGCCGGCAGGTCGCGCAGGTAGTCGAGCTTGCGGCTGACCGTGCGCTGCTGCTGGGCGAGGATCTCCAGGCGGTCGCGTATGGCCTCGTCGGGCTCGGTGTAGATCCAGCCCACCGTGCCGTCGACCCCGACCTCGAGGCCCTCGGGCAGCTGCTCGGCCGCGCCCCGGAGGCCGCAGACGGCCGGGATCCCGAGGCTGCGGGCGAGGATCGCGACGTGCCCGGTGGCCCCGCCCTCGTCCATGACGAACGCCAGGACGTTCTCCAGCTCGAGGGCCGCCGTCTCGCTCGGCGCGAGATCGCGGGCGACGACCACCGACGGCCGGTCGAGGGCGAGGGTCGCGCGGCGATTCTCGGGATCGAAGGCACGCAGGACCCGCTCCTCGAGATCGCGCAGGTCGGCGATCCGCTCGCGAAGGGTCTTCTCCTGCAGGCCGTCCAGCTGGGAGACGATCACGCCGATGGAGTGGGCGAAGGCGCCCTCGGCATTCTGGAGCTGCGTCCGGATGCGCGAGAGCGTGGAGTCCCAGATCAGCTCGTCCTCGAGCATCAGGAGCTGCGAGTCGATGATCGCCGCCTCGCCCGCCCCGAGCTCCTGCGTGAGCTTGTCACGCAGGACGGTGAGCTCCTCGCGCGCGGTGCCGACGGCCGCCTCGAACCGGGCGCGTTCCTCCGGCACCTCGTCCTTGGCGATGGAGCGCCGGTAGACCTGCACGGCGTCCCGCTGGACGCGACGCACCGGACCGACCGCATAGCCGGGGGCCGCCGGGATGCCGCTGAGCTCCCGCATGTCAGGCTCCATTCTCCGGTTCGGCCAGCTCGGTCCCGATCAGCAGGACGAGGCGCGCGAGGGCGTTCTCCTCGTCGGGTCCCTGGCACTCGATCTCCACCTCGGAGCCGAACTCGGCCGCGAGGCTCGCCAGACCCATGATGCTCTTGGCATTGGCCGTCCGCCCATCGTAGCGGATCGTGACCTCGGACTGGAACGTCTTGGTCAATTTCACTATGCGGCCGGCCGCCCGCAGGTGGAACCCGACGGGATCGGAGACGGTCGTGGTGGCAGTCTTCAACGCGAACACCCTTCCTTGTCGATCGCGCAAGCCCTTGAAGGCAAGCAAACTAGAACAGGAGCACCGATCCCGCCACGATCAGGACCCCCACCAGGAACTGGGTCTCGCCCGCGCGACGTTGCCTCGTGATGATGGGTATCCCCAGCCCGATGACGACCAGCGCGACCAGCTGGCCGACCGGCGGCGCCCCCGCGCCGCCGAGACCGCCGGCGAAGTAATACCCGGCCAGAAATCCCGTCAAGCCCAAAGCCAGCCGCCGCGCCCAGGCCACGGCCCGGTACCAGCCCGGACGCGCGAGCACGTCGACCACGTCCGGTCCGAGGCGGTAGGCCAGCCACAGGCCCCGCCAGCGCAGCCAGAGCTCGGCGCCGGCGAACAGACCGACCACGACCAGCGCCAGCGGCCACGCCACCAGCCAGCCCGCGACCAGGGCCAGCGTCAGGACCATGGGCCTCAGCGCGAGCCAGAACAGCTCGTCCCCGATGGCCCCGCACGCCCGCGAGAGCGAGTCGCGGAACCCGGTGACCAGCGCCTCGGGCACGTCGTCGCCCTCGCGCCGATCGTCCTCCAGCCGCAGCAGCCCCCCCACCACGTAGCCGGCCAGGTAGGGGTTGGTGTTGAAGTACACGACGTGGCGCCGCGCCAGCCGCCGGCGCCGGTCGGCATCGAGGCCGCGGCCGCGGACCCAGGGCGAGAGCACCGCCAGCAGCCCCAGGTTCTGCATCCGCTGGTTGTTCCACGTCGCCTGCAGGCCCAGGCACCGCCACCAGATCCGACGACGCGTGCTCCGGGACAGCGTCCTCGTGCGATCGCCACCGCCGCTCACGCGAGCCACCATCCCGCCGCGAGTCCGAGGCCGACGGTCACGACCAGCACGGGCACGGCCCGCGGGTGGCCGAAGCGCTCGCTCAGCGTGGCCACGGCCAGGGGCACCGCCACGAGCGGCAGGCGGGCGAGGATCTCGCGTCCGGCCGCCGGCACGGCGTCGCCGGACCACGACCATCCGATGGCCACCACCGCGGCGATCAGCAGCGACATCGCCCCGCCGCGAGCCGCCGCCACGACCAGCGCCTTGCGGTGCAACCGGTCGACCATGGTGAAGTCCCCGTCACGGATCCGCCGGTAGGCGGCCAGCTTCCACGCCAGGTGCGCCTGACGCTGCAACTGGATCAGCCGGCCGCCGGCGAGGCTCGCCAGGGCCATCAGCACCATCTGCAGGCCCACCGGCCACGCCGCCTCGCCCGAGAACGCGACCAGTGGCGAGCCCCCCTCCGGCGGGTTCCAGCCGCCGATCAGGGCCCCGGCGACCACCCCCACCGTCGCGCTGGTCGCATCCAGCGTCGACGCCGCGCCGACCGGCAGGTTGCCCAGGACGATCAGCTGCATGAAGAACCCCGGCACGAGCGCGGCCGCCGGTTCGCCGACCACCAGGCCGGCCAGCAGGGCGGCGGGCAGCGGCTGCGACAGCCAGGTCTGGGCCAGGCTCGTCTCGTCCAGGGCCAGCAGGGCGCCGACGAGGGCGACCCCGCCCCAGGCCAGCCAGAGCTCCAGCCCGCTCATCGATGCCTCGCGGTCATAGCTGCGACTCCATCTCGGCGAGCAGTTCCGGCTCCAGCCAGGTCTCGCGGCCGCCGGGCACGGCCTGGGCCAGCAGCTGATGACCACGGTCCCGCAGCGCCCGCAGCGCCATCACGTCCTCGCGGTCGACGTACACCTCGGGCAACAGCTCCCGCTTGCCCCGGGCATAGTGCATGCCGCCGAGATTGATCGCCTCGATCGGCGCGCCGAGCTCGACCAGGGCGACCATGTCCAGCACCGCGCCCACCAGCAGGAGGACACGCTGGTCTTCGAGCGCCCCGTCCGGCTCGCGCAGCGCACGGGCCGCCGCCTCGATCGGCAGCACGGACACCTTCATCTCCGGCGGCACGGACATGGCATAGACCCGGGTCTGCCAGGCGTCGGCGGCCACCTCGTCGCTGGCCAGCAGGATGTGGTCGGGCCGCAGCTGGCGGCCCCAGCCGACGGTGACCTGGCCGTGGATCAGGCGGTCGTCGATGCGCGCGAGCACCAGGTTCATCGACCGGCTCCCACAACGGTCACCGCCTCGCGCCCCTTGTCGACGATGCGCTGGACGAGCTCGTCGCGCGCCAGGTCCTCTCGCCAGGTCACGAACGCCAGCAGCATGGCCAGGTTCACGCCACCGAGCAGGGTGACGCGGTCGGGGCCGGCGCCGCCGAGCATGGCGGCGCTGGCGCAGCTGCCGCCGTAGTCGTCGAGGAAGACGATCCCACCGGATTCGTCCAGACCGGCGACCCAGTCGGCGACCTGGGCCGAGAGCTGCTTGGCCGACAGGCCGCGGTTGCTCTGGGCGGTCAGCCCCGGAACCGGTCCGAGGATCATCTCCACCACCTTGACCAGCTCGTCGCCGATCGCTCCATGGGTCAAGACCAGGGACTGGATCATGATCGTCCTGTCCTTTGTGGATCCGGAGCGGGGTCTACTCCTGATCCTGATCGAGGTACCGGCGCAACCGGCGGCTGTGGCGGATCGACTTGACGATCCGCTCGTTGAGCACCCGCGCCGCGTCGTAACCGTAGACCTTGAGCATGAAGTCCAGCGCGATCACCTCGGAGATGACCGTGATGTTCTTGCCCGGATTCAGCGGCAGGACCACCTGCGGGATCTCCACGCCCAGGATGGACGTGGTCCGCCGCTCCATGCCGACGCGCTCGTAGTCGACCGTGTCGTCCCACTCCTGGAGCTCGACCGCCACCTCGATGCGCTTCTGCATGCGGATCGCATGGATCCCGAAGATCGCCTGCACGTCGATCACGCCGATGCCGCGGATCTCGATGTTGTGCCGCAGGAGGGGACGGAAACGGCCGATGAGGACGTCGTCGTTGGTGCGGGTGACCTCGACGATGTCGTCGGCGACCAGCCGGTGGCCCCGCTCGACGAGGTCCAGGGCGCATTCGCTCTTGCCGATGCCGCTGCGGCCGGTGATCAGCAACCCCACGCCGTAGACGTCGACCAGGGTGCCGTGCACCTCGCAGTGCGGCGCGAAGGCGCGCTCGAGGTGATGGGTGAGCTCGCGCAGGACCGTCTCGGCCGAGACCGAGGCCTGCAGCAGCGGGAACTCGCGCCCCCTGGCGAGCTCGACGATGTGCGGCGGGACGTCGTGCGATCGCGAGACGATGATCGTCGGCGGCTCGAGGGCCATCACCCGCTCGAAGGCCGCGAGCTGCGCCGCCTCGTCCAGCGTCCCCAGGTAGGACATCTCCGAACCGCCCATGACCTGGATGCGGTCCGGCAGGAAATCCTCGGTGAACCCCATGACCGCCATGCCCGGCCGGTGGACGTCCGGCGCGGAGACCGGCACCGGCTCCTCCGGCAGCGGGGTGAGGGCCTCGAGCCCCAGGCGATCCTGGAGCTCGCGGAACAGGCTCTGGACGGTCGATTCGGCCATGATCAGCCGTTGCTGGCTTCCATCACCGTCAGGTCGCCCTCGCGATTGCGATAGACCACGCTGATCCGTCCGTTGTCGGCATCACGGTAGACGAGGAACGGGGCCTCCGTGTCGGTGAACTCCTGGCGAGCACGCGCGGCGTCGAGGTTCTTGATCTCGAAGTGCTCGGTCGCGAAGTGCACGGTGGGCTCTTCGCTGCCGAGCGCCTTGCCGAGGCCGCCGGGCTCGGCGCGCTGCTTGGCGCTGATCTTGCCCTTGTACTTCTCGAGCTGCCGCTGCAACTGCTCGGCCACGCCCTGGGCGGCGAGCTCGGGCTCGGCCCCGGTGTTCTCGGCCCGGAACTCCTGGCTGCGCAGGTACAGCACGCCGTCGCAGTGGAACTCGTTGTTCTCGTGGTTGATCAGCAGCTTGACCTCGCCCACCGGCCGCGGGCTGAACCGCTCCAGCTTCTCGAACACGCCCTCGATCTTCTCGCGGGATTCGTCTCCGAGCTGGAAGTGGCGGGTCTTGATGTCCAGGTTCATGGTCACGCTCCTCGGTCCGGGCCGTCGGCCCTCGGTCATTCTTCGCGTCCGGTCAATCGAACTGCTTGCGCATGCGCGCGTTCAGGATCCCCAGCTGCTCCCGGTACTTGGCCACCGTGCGGCGGGCGATCTTCAGCCCGCGCTCGCCCAGCATGTCGGCGATCTTCTTGTCCGACAGCGGTCGATGGCCGTCCTCCTCGTCGACGATCTCCTGGATCATGAGCTTGACCGCCTTGGCGGCCACCTCCTCGCCCTCGTCGGTGTCCAGACCGGCGGAGAAGAAGTACTTCAGCGGGAACACGCCCCGCGGCGTCTGGACGTACTTCTGGCGGGTCACCCGCGAGACCGTCGACTCGTGCATGCCGATGGTGGTGGCGACCTGCTGCAGGGTGAGCGGCCGCAGCGCGATCGCGCCCTTCTCGAAGAATTCCTTCTGCTCGGCGACGATGGCCTCCATGACCTTGATCATGGTACGACGGCGCTGCTCGATCGTCTTGATGATCCACTCGGCGTAGCGGCGCTTCTCGTCGATGAACGTCGCCGCGTCGTCCTGCCGGGCCGACGGGGCCTTGAGCGCGTCGTCGTACGCCCGGCTGACGCGCAGCCGGGGCAGGTTGCCGTCGTTCAGGTAGACCACGTAGTCGCCCGAGTCCTCGTCGACCTTCTCGACCACCAGGTCGGGCACGACGGCGCGGGCTCCATCGGCCTCCGCGCTCAAACCCGGCCGGGGGTCGAGCTCGCCGATGGACGCGGCGACCTCCTGGACCTGGGCGGTGGTGATCTTCAAGGCCCGGGCGATCTCGGCGAACTTCCGGTTCTTCAGCGCGTCGAAATGATCGCGCACGACGTCGGCCTCGAGCGAATCCTCCAGACCGCGCGCCGCCAGCTGCAGCAGCAGGCACTCGGGCAGGTCGCGCGCGGCGACGCCCGGCGGATCGAAGCCCTGGACGAGGGCCAGGACCTGCTCGACCTCCTCCTCGTCGGTCTCGTAATAGGCGGCGATCTCGCTCAGCGGCGCGGCCAGGAAGCCGTCGCCGTTCAGGCAGCCGATGATGTACTCGCCGATCTCGCGCTCGCGCTCGTCGGCCACCGAGAGGTGGAGCTGCTCGAGCAGGTGCTCCTGACCCGACGGCACGTACGCCGGTGGGCGTTCGAGCTGATCGTCGTCGTCGAACCCCTGCTCGGTCGCCGCGCCACGGAACCCGTCCTTGAAATACTCGTCCCAGTCGACGTCCTCGCCGGTGACCTCGACGGTGGTCTCGGCCTCGCTCGGGGTCGCATCCTCCTCCTCGGTCTGCCCGGTCTCCTCGTCGGCCTCGTCCTCGCGCTCGACCTCCTCGAGCAGGGGGTTGCCCTGCAGCTCGGTGCGCAGGATCTGCTCGAGTTCCAGCGTTGGCACCTGGAGCAGCTTGAGCGCCTGCTGGAGGCGCTGCGTCATGACGATCTGCTGCTTCATGTGCAGGCCCTGGTGCAGGCCCATCTTGATTTCAACCATCGTGGTGCTCCTTGCCGCGGTCTCCTGCCCGCGACTGCGCGCTACAGCCGGAACTTCTCGCCCAGATAGATGGCCTTCGCCTTGTCCGAGGCCACGATCTCGTCGGCGCTGCCCGCCAGCTCGATGCGCCCCTCGAAGAGGATGTACGCCCGGTCCGTGATGGTCAACGTCTCTCGCACGTTGTGGTCGGTGATCAGGATGCCCAGCCCCTGCTCCCTGAGCTGCGCGACGCAGGACTGCAGGTCGGCCACGGCGATGGGATCGATGCCCGCGAACGGTTCGTCCAGCAGGATGAACTTCGGGTCGGTGGTGAGCGCGCGGGCGATCTCCACCCGCCGGCGCTCGCCCCCGGAGAGCTGGTAGCCGAAGCTCTTGCGGATGTGGGTGACGCCCATCAGCTCGAGCAGCGCGTCGCAGCGCTCCCGACGCTCGGCGCGACCGAGGTCGAGCGTCTCGGCGATGGCCAGGATGTTCTGCTCGACGGTCAGCTTGCGGAAGATGCTCGACTCCTGCGGCAGGTAGCCGATGCCGGCACGGGCTCGCTTGTACATCGGCAGCCGCGAGATGTCGTGGTCGTCGAGGAAGATGCGGCCCGCGTCCGGCCGGATGAAGCCCACGATGCAGTAGAACGACGTCGTCTTGCCCGCACCGTTGGGCCCGAGCAGGCCCACGACCTCGCCCTGGAGCAGCTCGAGGTCCACCCCGTCCACCACGGCCCGACCGCGGTAGGTCTTGCGCAGACCGGTGGCGGTCAGACGGTGGGCAGCGGATGGGGGCCCGGCGGTCATCGCGTCGCTCCCGGCTCGTCGCCCACCTCGTCGGCCGATTCGTCGCCGACGACGCCGGCCACCTGGTGCTTGATGACGAGGTAGTCGAGGTCGGGGGTGGCCTCCAGACCGATGCCGGTGACGACGTCCTCGCCCCGGTCGAACACGTTGTAGACGTCGTTGCGGATCAGGCCGTCCTTCCGCGTGTAGCGCAGGTCGGTGGTGCGCAGGCGGCGTCCGTCGTCGGTGGTGATCACGACGTCGCCCCAGACGTGCACGTCGTGGGTGCGGGTGTGCGCGGTGCCGCTGTCGGCGACCAGCGTCGAGTAGTACTCGCCGTCCTGGTAGAAGTCCATCTCCACGCGCACGAGGTCGACGTCCTGCCGCCCCTTGTACTTGTTCATGATGTCGCTGTCGAGCACCCATTCCTTGACGCCGTCGGTGGTCTCGATCAGCTGGTAGTCGTAGAAGGTGCGCTCGGGATGGACGACCCGATCCGGCGCGGTCTCCTCGTCGCCCTCGTGCGTCGCGGTGGAGGACGTGTCGCCGCACGACGACACCAGCGAGAGGGCCGCCAGTAGCGCCAGCAGGCGCACCGGCGCCGCGAACCGACCGGGCCGGCCGGTACGGCGACGCGTCCATCGGTCATCCTTGCGCGAGCGCGTGTCCATCACACCTTGCCTCCGGCAGCCGCCAGACGATCAGGGCCACCGTCGATGAAACCAGACCCACTGCGCGGGGTTCCTGGCGATCAGGGTCTCCAGCGCCGCGTTGCAGGCGGCCGCCAGGTCGGCATCGCTCGCGAACGCGGCCGGTCGCAGCGGCGGGAGCACCTGCGGCCGCCAGCGACCATCCTCCCAGACCAGCGCCGCCGGGACGATCGCGACGTCGCGTCGGCGCGCCAGGCGGGCGATCCCGACCGGCGTCGGCGCCGGCCGGCCGAAGAACGGCAGCGGCCGGCTCTGCACCCGCGTCGCCTGATCGAGCAGGACGCCGACCACGCGTCCTTCGTCCAGCGCGCGCAGGATCGGCCGCGCCCCGCCGTCGCGCGGCAACGGCGTCATCCCGAGCGCCCGGCGCCGATCCTGCAGCAGCCGGTCGACCGCCGGGTTGTGGACCGTCGCCGTGACGACCGTCAGGCCGCCGAGGCGGTGGGCCAGCCACGTTCCCAGCAGTTCCCAGCAGCCGAGGTGGCCGGTCAGCAGGAACGCCCCGCGGCCACCGCTCGCCTCGGCCGCCAGCACCCCGGCCAGGTCGCCCTCCGCACCCCCCGCATCCGCGGCGACCGAGGGGAACCCGTGCGCGGCCTCGCGCTCGCTCGTCAGCGCGGCGTGGAGGTTGCGCCCGAGCGCCGGCATCATGCGCCACAAAACTCGTCGTCGCCACGCGGGCGACCGATCGCCGAAGGCCAGCGCCAGGTTCCGCCGGGCGCGTCGCGCCGCGCCCGGCTGCAGCAGGGGCGCCAGCGAGGCCAGGGCCTGGCAGGCGACCCGATGCAGCGGGGCCGGCCAGCGCTGCGCCGACGCGAGCACCATCCGCGCGACCTGCGCCCAGAAGGCCCGCCGCCAGCGCCGCCAGTACGGCAGATCCGCCATGCCGCCCTCTCGGTCCAGGATCACCGGTTCTTCCCGCAGATTCGCGACTCGGGGGGCGCCCGTCAAGCACTTTCCATGCCAGGAAGCTCGCGGCGGCCATGGAGGCTCGACGCCCAGTCGCGCTCAGAACGCCTAAGTGTCTTGATGACAGTTTTTTAATAGAATCGATTCAGAGGCTACAACAACCCGGCCCGAAGCACGTCGTGGATGTGCACGAGCCCGATCGGTCGCTGGTCCTCGTCGACGACGATCAGCAGCGTGATCGGCCCCTCCGGCCGCTCCTCCATCAGGCGCAGCGCCCGCACAGCGAGCATGTCCGGACCGATGGTGGTCGGGCTCGGGTTCATGGCCGCGGTGATCGGCCGGTCGAGGGCGTCGTCGTGCTCGAGCAGGACGCGCTTGACGTCACCGTCGACGCAGACCCCCGCCAGGCGGCCCGCGTCGTCGACCACGCAGGTGCCGCCGAGCCGCTTGCCGACGATCTCGGGCAGCGACTGGCGCAGCGTCATGTGGTGATCCACCACCGGCAGCTCGTCGCCGCCGTGCATGATCTCCTCGACGCGCAGGATCAGGCTGCGCCCGAGGACGCCGCTGGGATGGAAGGCGGCGAAGTCGTCGCGCGTGAACCCCTTCAGGGTCAGCAGGGTGACCACCAGCGCATCGCCCATGACCATCGCCGCCGTCGCGCTGCTGGTCGGCGCCAGGTTCAGCGGGTCGGCCTCCCGCGCGACCGGCACGGGCAGGACGACGTCCGAGACCCGCGCCAGTTCGCTGTCGGGGGCCCCGGTCATGGCGATCGCCGTGACCGCGAAGTGGCGGCAGGTCTGCACGAGCTGGATCACCTCGGGGTTGTTGCCGCTGCGACTGATGGTGATCAGCACGTCGCTGCCGCGGACGATGCCCAGGTCGCCGTGCGCGGCCTCCACGGGGTGGATGAAGTGGCTCGGCGTGCCGGTGCTGGTCAGCGAGGCGGCCAGCTTGCGCGCCACGTTGCCGCTCTTGCCCAGGCCGGCCACCAGCACGCGGCCGTCGCAGTCGAGCAGGGCCCGCACCGCGGCGACGAACGGATCGCCGAGCCCTCCGGCCACGCGCTCGAGCGCGGCGATCTCGTCACCGAACGTGCGGCGCCCCAGTTCGAGGATGCGGGCATCGTCGACCGGTCCGGGGCGATTCAATGGGTGACCTCCGGATCGTCGGCGGGCTTGCCGCCGGCGGCCAGGGCGCGGATCGCGTCGGCGTGGGCGCCCCGGGCCTTGAGCACCAGGTCGCAGACCTCCCGCACCGCCCCCTCGCCGCCGGTGGCACCGGTCGTCCAGTCGCAGACGTCCTGCACCTCGTCCGGCGCACCGGGCACGGTGATCGCCAGGGCGGCCGCGGCGAGAGCCGGCAGGTCGAGCAGATCGTCGCCCATGTACAGGGTCACGTCGGCCGTCGTCCCGGTCGCGCGCCAGATCTCCTCCAGCGCCTCGATCTTGTCGAAACGCCCCATCTGGATCGCCTCGAAGCGCAGGTCGCGGCAGCGGCGCTCGACCATCGCGCTCGTCCGGCCGGTCAACACCGCGCGGGCGACCCGGGCCGCGCGGAGCATCATCAGTCCGAGGCCGTCGCGGGCGTTGAACTCCTTGAGCGCCTCCCCGTCCGCCCCGTAGAACAGGTTGGCCGGCGTCAGGATGCCGTCGCAGTCGAAGACGCAGAGCTCGATGCGGGCCAGGCGGCGGCAGAGGCCGTCACCGACCTTCTCGATGACCTCGCAGCGCGCCGTCTCGGCGTCCGGAAGCGGCCACCGTCCGCTCATGCCCACGCCTCCTCGTTGGCCAGCGTCCGCAGGTGGGCCAGGCCGCGCACGAGGGGCTCGAAGCGCTCGAGCGGCAGCTGGCTGCCAGCATCGCAGAGCGCACGCGCCGGCTCGGGATGGACCTCGAGGAAGACGGCGTCGGCGCCGGCGACGACGCCGCAGCGAGCCAGCAGCGGGATCAGCTCCGGCTTGCCGCCGGTCGCGGTCCCCGTGCTGCCCGGGGTCTGCACCGAGTGCGTCGCGTCGAACACCACCGGCACCCCCAGATCGCGCATCACCTTGATCGAGCGGTAGTCGACCACCAGGTCGCGGTAGCCGAAGAAGCTGCCCCGCTCGGTCAGCAGGATCTGCTCGCCGCCCGCGTCCCGGACCTTGGCCACGGCATGGGCCATGTCCGCCGCGGCGACCATCTGCCCCTTCTTGACGTTGACCACCCGTCCCGAGCGTCCGGCCGCCTCGAGCAGGGACGACTGCCGGCAGAGGAATGCCGGGATCTGCAGCACGTCGACCACGCCGGCCACGGCCGCGCACTCGTCGGCGCCGTGGACGTCGGTCAGCACGGGCACACCCGCCTCCGAGCGGACGCGCGCCAGCAGATCCAGCCCGGCCGTCAGGCCCGGCCCCCGGTACGACGCGCCACTGGTCCGGTTGTCCTTCAGATAGCTCGACTTGAAGCAGTAGCCGACGCCGAGGTCGCCGCAGACGCGGGCCAGCCGCTCGGCGGTGCGCAGCATCTCGTCCGGATCCTCGAGCACGCAGGGGCCGGCGATGATGGCCAGCGGCCTGCCCTTTCCGGCGACAAATCCTTCGATGTCAACGGGTTTCATCTCAGACTTCATGCATCACCTCGGGCCTCGGCGGCCTCGCCGCAACTGCCCTCGCGATGGTCCACCGCCGCGCGCACGAACCCCCGGAACAGCGGATGCGGCCGCCGCGGTCGCGACTTCAGTTCCGGGTGGAACTGCACCGCCAGGAAGAACGGATGCGACGGCAGCTCGAGGATCTCCACCAGCGACCCGTCGGGAGAGGTCCCGGAGAAGACCACGCCGGCGGCCTCGAGGCGCTCGCGATAGGCGTTGTTGACCTCGTAGCGGTGCCGGTGCCGCTCGCGCACCTCGTCGATCCCGTAGCAGCGGTGAGCCAGCGTGTCGGGCTTGATCACGCACGGCCAGGCGCCCAGGCGCATGGTCCCGCCCATCATCTCGATGTACTGCTGGTCCTCCATCAGGTGGATGACCTTGTGGGGCGAGGCGGGGTCGAACTCGGCGCTGTTGGCCATCTCCAGGCCGGCCAGGTCGCGCGCCATGTCGATCATCGCGCAGTGCAGGCCGAGGCACAGGCCCAGGAACGGGATCCTCTTCTCGCGCGCGTACCGGATGGCGTTGACCTTGCCCTGGATGCCGCGATCGCCGAATCCGCCCGGCACGAGCACCCCGTGGCAGCCCTCGAACACCTCGGCCAGCTTGCGGTCGCCGACCTCCCTGCCCTCCAGGCTCTCGGAGTCGACCCACTTCAGGTCGACCCCGACGAGGTTGGGGATCCCGGCGTGCACGAAGCTCTCGGAGATGCTCTTGTAGGCATCCTTCAGCTCGGTGTACTTGCCGACGATGGCGATCCGCACGCGGTCGGGCGGATCGAGGATGATGCGCGTCATGCGCTCCCAGTCCGCCAGTTCGGCCTCCTCCGGCGGATCGAGGTCGAGGCGCTTGCAGACCAGCTCGTCCATGTGCTGCTGGTGGTAGTTGAGCGGCACCTGGTAGATCGAGTCGACATCCTGCCCGTCGAAGACGAACTCCGGCGGCAGGTTGCAGAACAGGGCGATCTTGCGACGCGCGTCGTCGCCGATGGGCTGGTTGGCGCGGCAGATCAGGAAATCGGCCTGGATACCGATCGATCGCAGCTCGGCCACCGAGTGCTGGGTCGGCTTGGTCTTGATCTCCCCGGCGGTCGAGATGTAGGGCACCAGGGTCAGGTGCACCGAGCAGGTGTCCTCCGGCGGCAGCTCGAGGCGCAGCTGACGGATGGCCTCCAGGAAGGGCAACGACTCGATGTCGCCGACGGTGCCGCCGATCTCGGTGATCACCACGTCGAGGTCGCGGTCCTTCTCGGCGGGCAGCTGGATGCGGCGCTTGATCTCGTCGGTCACGTGGGGAATGGTCTGCACGGTCCGGCCGAGGTACTTGCCCTTGCGCTCGTTGTACAGGATGGTCTCGTAGACCTTGCCCGCGGTCAGGTTGTTGTCCTGGGTCAGGCTCACGTCGGTGAAGCGCTCGTAATGGCCGAGGTCGAGGTCGCACTCGGCGCCGTCGTCGAGCACGTAGACCTCGCCGTGCTGGTACGGGCTCATGGTGCCCGGATCGACGTTGAGGTAGGGGTCGAACTTCTGCAGGACGACCTTCAGGCCGCGGCCGGTGAGCAGGTTGCCCAGGCTGGCCGCGGCGATGCCCTTGCCGAGGGCCGAGACCACCCCGCCAGTGACGAACACGTACTTGGCCATCATCCATTCCTTCCCGGCGATCCGTCGTCCGGGTCGCCTCCGTGCCTCGACTCCCGCCACAGCTGGCGCACCCGGTGCAGGTCCTCGGGGGTGTCGACCCCGACCGGCCCGGACGCCACCGTGACCACCGCGACCGAGAGACCCTGCTCGAGGGCACGCAGCTGCTCGAGCTGCTCGCACCGTTCCAGCTCGCCGCGCGGCCAGGACAGGTACCGGCGCAGCGCGTCGGCACGCCAGGCGTAGATCCCGACGTGGCGCCGGGCCAGCTCGAACGGCGCCGAACCCCCGGCTGGCCCCGGGAACCGGCCGGGCACCGCTGCGCGACTAAAGTACAGGGCCCGGCCATGACGGTCCACCAGGACCTTGACGACGTTCGGATCGCCCCATTCGACCTCGTCCGTGAGCGGATGCGCGCACGTGGCGAGTCCGAGGTCCGGATCGGCGCGGAGCGCCCGCACGAGCCGGTCGCCGACCTCCGGATCGAGCAGGGGCTCGTCGCCCTGCAGGTTGACGATCAGATCGGCCGGACAGCGCTCGAGGACCTCGCCGATCCGGTCGGTCCCGGTCGCATGCTCGCCGGTGAGGATGGCCTCGTGCCCCGCGGCTGCGACCGCGTCCCGGATGCGCGCGTCGTCGGTCGCCACGACCACCCGGTCGGCCTCGGCCATGCCCAGGGCGCGCTCGACCGTGCGCACCACCAGCGGCCGGCCGGCCAGATCGGCCAGGGCCTTGCCCGGGAAACGACTCGACGCATACCGCGCGGGGATCACCACGAGGACCCGTTCAGCCACGCTCACCTCCCGGATGCCGCCGTCGCACAAAGAGAAACCCGCCCCCCTCGAGGGGCGGGTTCTGCGGCGATCGGACGATCGCGAGCCTGTCAGTTCGGCTGCACACTGACGCGCTTCCGGTTCTTTCCGAAGCTCTCGTACACCACCGTGCCCTCGATCAGGGCGAACAGGGTGTCGTCACCACCGCGGCCGACGTTGCGGCCGGGGTGGATCTTCGTGCCGCGCTGCCGCACCAGGATGGTGCCGGCGCTGACGGACTGGCCGCCGAAGCGCTTCACGCCGAGATACTGGGGATTGGAATCGCGACCATTGCGAGTCGAACCGCCTGCTTTCTTGTGAGCCATACCTAGCGCTCCTGCGTTCAGGCGTTGATACCGGTGATGGTCAGCTCGGTGAAGGGCTGACGATGGCCCTTCTTCCGGCGGTAGTTCTTGCGCCGCTTCCGCTTGAACACGACGATCTTGCGGCTGCGACCATGCCGCGTGATCTCCGCGGTCACGGTGGCGCCCTCGACGTTCGGACTTCCGACCTGGACGTCCTCGCCGTCGGCCAGCATCAGGACCTCGTCGATGGTGACGCTGGCGCCCTCGTCGCCCTCCATGA
>WJIQ01000195.1 GCA_014730255.1 bacterium
CCCATCGAGCGGCCGGTTCGAGATCCGATCAGTGCCCCGTCTCCGGACCGCGATCACGTTCGCCCACGAGATCGGGGCGGCGTTCGCGGGTCCGGCGGGCGGCCTCCTCGCAGCGCCACGCGTCGATCTTCGCGTGGTGGCCGGTCAGGAGGACCTCGGGTACTTCCAGGCCGCGATAGACCGGCGGCCTCGTGTAGTGCGGGCAATCCAGCCCACCGTCGCGTCCATCGGTGAAGCTGTCGCTCGCGGCCGACGCCGCGTCGTGCAGCACGCCATCGACGCGCCGCACGATCGCGTCGATGATCACCAGGGCCGGCAGCTCGCCGCCGGAGAGCACGTAGTCCCCGATGGAGACCTCGCGCATGGCCAGCAGCTCGCGGGCGCGTTCGTCCACGCCCTTGTAATGGCCGCAGACGAGGATCAGCTCACCGTGGGCCTCGGCCCCGGCCAGCAGATCGAGCGCCAGCGACTCGTCCAGCCTCTCGCCCTGCGGCGAGGTGAGCACGACTGGGCTGCGGTCGTCCCGCCGCACCGCCTCGACACCCTCGACGACGCACGGCGCCATCATGATCATCCCCGCCCCGCCACCGTAGGGCGTGTCGTCGACCGTCCGGTGCTTGTCGACGGCGAAGTCGCGGATGTCCGTGACCGTGTAGCTCACCTGACCCTGCCGGGCCGCGCGCCCGAGGATGCTGGTCTCGAGCACCGTCCGGACCATGTCCGGAAAGAGCGTCAGCACCTTGATCTCAAGCATCCAGCAGACCCTCCGGCGGGTCCGCCACCACGGGCCCCTCCATCGCATCGTCCACCTCGACGATCGGATCGACCGCCGGGATCAGCGCCTCGCGGCCCTCGCGTTCGATGACCAGCAGGACCTGCGCCGCGTACCGCCGCACCTCCTGGACCCGGCCGAGCAGCTCGCCATCCCGTGTCCGGACCTCCCGGTCGAGGTAGCGGAACGGCAGGCCATCGTCCGGCCGCGGGAACGCCGCGTCGCGGTAGGACTCCCGGTCGAATCCGAGCTGCCGGCCCACCAGGCGCTCGGCCTCGTCACGGGACGTGCAGCCGCGCGGCTTGACCGCCACGCCGGTGCCGGCCGGTCGCGCCGATTCCATCGCCGCTTTCTCGCCGTCGTCCCAGCGCAGGAATGCCGACGCGAGGATCGGCGCGTGGAAATCGAGCAGCGGGTAGAGCTTGACCTCTCCCCGCAGCCCGACGGCCTTGACCACGTCGGCGATGGGCACGAAACGCTCCATGTCGGTCGTCCGCGAGCTCTCAGTCGTCCTCGTTCTTGCGGTCGTCGGCGATCTCGAGCGCGAAGTGCTCGCCCGCCCGGGCGCTGACCGCCGCGAGCAGCGTGCGGATCGCCCGCGCCGTCTGTCCGTTCTTGCCGATGAACTGCCCCTGATCCTCGGGGTGCAGCTTGACGCGCAGGACCTCCCGATCGTCGTCCCGGACCAGGTCGACCCGGACGTCGTCGGGATGCTCGACCAGGTTGACGGCCAGGTACGAGATGAGATCGAGCGCGCGCTCCTGCGCCCGGTTGAGCTGGGATCCGTCGCTCACGCTACTCGCCTTCCGTCGTGGCCTCGGGCTCGTCGGCCGCGGCCTCGCTCTCGGATTCCTCGCCGGCCGCCTCGGCGGCCGCGGCCTTCGCAGCCGCCTCCCGGCGATGATCCTCGGCCTCGGCGAGCTGACGCTGGCGGTCACGCACGGCCGCGGCGTCGCGCTCGAGGCGCGCCTGCTGCGCGGGCCGCCAGGCCTCCATCCGGGATTCGATCTCGGCGGTGTCGAGGCCCTGCTTGACCAGGCTGAACTTGTAGAGGATGCCCTCGCGCTTGAGCAGCGAACGGGCGGTGCCACTGACCTCGGCGCCCTTGCCCAGCCACTCGACGCAGTCGTCGACGTGGAGGCTCACCTCGTGAGGTTCGACGAAGGGATTGTAGTAGCCCAGGTTGGCCAGGTAGGCGCCATCGCGGCGCTTGCGGCTATCGAGCACGACGAGGCGGTAGAATGGGCGCTTCTTCTTGCCCATCCGGGTCAGACGGATCGTGGTTGCCAACGTATCAGCCTCCCTATCGGGTGGTTTCGCTCCAGGCCCCATGCCAGGAGCGTGCATGTGGGCCCCCGGGGGCCCCGTCCGGCCGCGGCCGGAGGATCTAGTGCGGACCGCCGCCGAGCACCTTCTGCCCGAATTCCTGCAGGCCGCCGGCGGAGTTGATCTGCTTCATCATGCGACGCATGTCGCGATACTGCTTGAGCAGCTTGTTGACCTGCGAGACGTTGGTCCCGCTGCCGCGCGCGATGCGTTTGCGGCGCGACCCGTTGATGATGTCGGGCTTGCGCCGCTCCTGGGGCGTCATCGAGTTGATGATGGCCTCGACCCGCATGAACTGGTCGTCGTCGACGTCGACCTTGTCCAGGGCATCGCCGCCCATGCCCGGCAGCAGCTTCATCATGCCCTTGAACGAGCCCATGCGCTTGATCTGCTTGATCTGCCGCTGGAAGTCCTCGAGCGTGAACTCGCCGCGGGTGAAGCGGTCGGCGAGGTCCTGCGCCTCGTCGAGGTCCATCTTGCTCTCGGCCTGCTCGATGAGGGTCAGCACGTCGCCCATGCCGAGGATGCGGCTGGCCATGCGGTCGGGGTGGAAGACCTCGAGATCGTCGAGCTTCTCGCCCACGCCCACGAGCTTGACCGGCTTGCCGGTGATCTCCTTGACCGACAGGGCCGCGCCGCCGCGCGCGTCGCCGTCGAGCTTGGTCAGGACCACGCCGTCGTAGCCCACGCGGCCGGAGAACTGCTCGGCGATGTTGACCGCTTCCTGACCGGTCATCGCGTCGAGGACGAGCAGCTTCTCGTCCATGGACACGGTCTTCTCGATGTCGTTGAGCTCCTGCAGGAGCGTGTCGTCGACGTGCAGGCGGCCGGCGGTGTCGACGATCAGGACGTCGCACCTGTTGTCCCGGGCCTTGCGCTGGCCGAGCTTGACGATCTGGGGCGCCGACTTCTTGACCCGGTCGGTGTGCACGGGCACGCCCACCTGACCGGCGATGGTCTCGAGCTGGTCGATGGCGGCGGGACGGTAGATGTCCGCCGCGACCAGCAGCGGCGAGCGTCCCTGGTCCTTGAGCTGCTTGGCGAGCTTGCCGCAGAAGGTGGTCTTGCCCGACCCCTGCAGGCCCATGACCATGACCGTCGCCATGCCCTTCTCGGGCAGCTCGAGCTCGGCCGTCTCGCCGCCGAGGAGGTTCTTGAGCTCCTCGTGCACGATCTTGACGACCTGCTGCGCGGGCTCGAGCCCCTCGAGGACCTCCTGCCCGAGCGCCTGCTCGCGGACGCGGGCGACCAGCGTCTTGGCCACCTGGTAGTTGACGTCCGCCTCGAGGAGGGCCATGCGCACCTCGCGCAGGGCCTCCTTGATGTTGTCCTCGGTCAGCTTCGTCTCGCCGGCCAGCTTGCGCATGGCCCCTTCGAGACGCTTGGTGAGGTCCTGGAACACGTCGAACCGCTCCGTGGCACGCGCTGAGCGCACCGGTATGCACGGCTGCACGCCGGCCTCCGGAACGGTGCCGGCTCGTGCACGACCGCGCCAACGTCTTGTCTCGTCGACACTTGCCCAGTGCGACCGGATGGTCGTGGACGACCACCGGCCGGTGAGCGGTCGCAAAATGTAGCAGAATCAGGCGGTCAGGGCAAGGACGCGCCCGTTCAGCGGAACAGCGACTTGATCTGCGAGAGGCTCGTCGCCTCGGTCGGGGTCCCCTCCGGATCGATCAGGAACGCCGGATTGGCGTGCGAGAGGTCCGTGCTGTTGGGGCGCATGATCCGCGGGTCGAGGTCGTCCCACGCCAGGAACGCCATCTCGTCCTCGACCGTCGCGGGCTCGGCCGGAACCAGGTGGAGCGACACCATGACGTCCGCCGTCTTGAGATACGTCGCGCCGAACAGCCAGACCTGATCGTCGACCAC
>WJIQ01000028.1 GCA_014730255.1 bacterium
CCCCGCGACACGACCTACGTCCTCGGCGGCCCCGACCGCTGGGACGGCCGCTTCGAGGACGCCGACGGCCAGCCCGCCTGGCACGGCTGGCAGCATGCCGACCTCTATCACTCGGACCACCAGAACCACTGGACGGTGAGCGACCTGCGGCCCATCCACGGCGAGCGATCGCTCTGGTGCGGCACCTGGTTCGGCGACGACGACGGCTACGGCAACGACTGGGCCGACCCGCTGGTCTTGAGGTTGCCCGCGGCCGATCCGGAGCAGCCGACGGCGCTGCGCTGGCAGTGCGTGGTCCGGGTCGACACCGAGCCGGGGTACGACTACCTCCGCCTGCAGGTCGCCCGCGAGGGCGGCTGGCAGGATCTGATGCTCTACGACGGCGACCGGACCCTGAACGTCGATCTCACGGTGACCGTCGAACCCGAGGACTACGCGGACGGCCACTGGCGTCTGCGGTACCTCGCCACGAGCGACGCCGCGTGGTCGGACGAGGACGGGCTCTACCTGACGGACGGCCACTCGCGGGTCGACGACATCACCGTCCGCGCCGACGGCGTGATCGTGAACCAGGAGGACCTCGAGGACGGCCTCACCGCCTGGAAGCCCGGGATCCCCTACCTCGTCGGCGACTTCACCGCCCTGCGCAAGGAGCTGGGCGACCTCGATCCCGACCACGACAACATGTCCTGGCAGGTCACGTTCATCGACGACGGGATCGTCGTGCCGGGCACCGGCGGGACCCCGTGCGTCGACTGGTGCTACGGACCGGACGGCTGGGTCTACAACGTCACGACGGGACTCCACCTGGGGACGCTGATCGGACCGCTCGGACCGTTCTACCTCAACAGCGGCGTCTGGAACGGCATCATCTCGCCGGCGCTGGCCTGGCCCGACGGCGCCGACACGGGGGCGGTGGCCTTCGACGTCTACGCCCACATGCAGACCTACGTCTGCGGATTGACGACCTACGGCTGGACCTGGCGGGCGACCACCAGCGACGATCCCGAGGCGCTCGACGCCGCCGAGTGGCAGACGACCCACTGGTCGGTCTACGAGCCGGACAAGATGCCGCCCGGGCCCGGGTACTACCGTGTCGACATGCGCCTGGATGTGGACATGTCCCCGTTCCGCTGGGTCCAGGTCAGGCTCGAGGCCCTCGAGGCGGGGCCCTATTGCTGGGGCGAGCACGTGGACCAGGGCACGCCGGCGCCGTACTTCGACAACATCGCGGTCCGCGGGTGGGTCGAGGACCTCACCGACGTCGTGCCCGACGCCGGCCTCGCGCTCGCCGCCCGGCCGAACCCGTTCAACCCGCGGGTGACCCTCGCCTGGAATCTGCCGCGCGCCGGCGCGGTCGAGCTCTTGGTCTTCGATGCACGGGGACGCTGCGTGCGCCGACTGCTGGCGGACGAGCGGCCGGCCGGCGCGGGCTCGCTCGACTGGGACGGCCGGGACGACACCGGTCGCGCCCTGCCGTCGGGGACGTACGTCGCGCGACTGTCGGCCGGCGACGGGGTCCGCACGCAGAAGCTGGTCCTGGTCCGGTAGGCCGGGTCAGACGCCGGACTAGCGATCCACCCAGACGAACTCGCCACCCGCGACGGTCCAGGCGTTCGAGAAGAAGCCGGCGGCCCGGACGACCGTGCCGTCGCCGAGGTCCTCGAAGACCGTGACGTCGGGATAGGCGACGCCGGGCGCGAGGAAGGGGCGGCGGTCGGTCAGGAGCAGACCTGGCAGACCGGTGCCGGCGACGATGCCGACGGACGCGAGCTGGCTGCCCGGCCGCGGCCGCACCGCGAGCAGGCCGAGTCCCTCGCCGCGCAGCTCGCGGTCGCCGATCACGAGCGCGTCGCTGCCGACCCGGAGATCGTCGCCCGTCCACAGGTCCGGCCAGTCCTCGTGGGTGTCGGCGTTACCGTAGAGGATGACGTTGCGGTCCGGCTCCGCCCCGGGCTCGAACGCCGTGTCCGGGATGACGTCGAGGGAGGCGTTGCCCTGGTACCAGAGATGCTCGGCGTCGTGACGGGCGCGGGCGAGGGCCCAGGCGGTCTCCGCGGGCGTCCCCCGGGTGCCGTAGACCAGCTGGACGTGCCGGCCGAAGGCCTCGCGGAAGCCCCCGCCGCGAGCACCGTGCCGCTGGTCCGCCAGGCCCGCGGGACGGCCGATCTTCCACCCGTCGTCACGATGGAAATAGATCGTCCCGCCGGCATGCTCGCCGGTCCGCAGCGTATCGCCGTCGACCACCACCAGGTCCACGTGCGGCCGGTCCAGGTGGAAGACGGACACGTTCCCGGTCGTGACGTCGAGCCGGTGACGGGCCGGGTCCTCGGCCACGTCGAGCGAGCTCGTCACGAACGGGCGGCGCTGCTGGGCGATGAACACGCCGCCGGTGCCGGCGCTGATCGCGGGATTCGGGGTCCGGAAGGCGGCGTGCCGCCGCTCGTGCCCCCACGGCCGGCGGTGGCGCGCGAAGAAGTCGAACATCGGCGCCCAGGCGACGCAGTCGGCGCCCGGTGCGTCGGAGAGGTCCCACCAGTGGCCGGCTCCGGGCTGCTCGTGCCAGTCGACGTCGCGGTGGAACGGCGCCAGCGTCCGGCGCATCAGGCGCGCCTCCTCCACGGAGACGACCTCGTCGTCCAGGCCGTGCAGCACGTACACGCCCATGCTCGCGAGGTTGGGCGCGAACTCCCGCGTGCGGCTGGGCAGGGTCGCGCGCTCGAGCATCGTCGCCAGCGGGGACGGATCGACCGGCTCGCGATCGGGTCGGTACGACCAGAAGCTGACCCAGCCCGCGCTGGGGCCGACGGCGGCGAAGCGGTCGGGGTACAGGGTGGCCAGGTGCCAGCTGCCGTGACCGCCCATGGAGTGGCCGGTGAGGTAGGTGCGGTCCGGGTCGGTGTCGTACTCGCTCCAGGCCAGGCCCAGCACCTCCAGCGCGTCGAGACGGCCCCAGTCTTCCCAGTTGAAGCCGAACGGCCGCCGGTTGGTCGGGGCGACGACGTGGGCCCAGGTCAGCGGGGCGTGGGAGCCGGACTGGTTGATGGCCTCGACCGCCGCGCCATGCAGGCTGAGGACGAGGCCGTGCTCGTAGGCGTGGGGCCGGGGGCCGGCGAGCGGCGGCAGGTACCCGTAGTACTGCACGCTGCCGTCGATGCGGCTGCGGAAGGTGACGCGCCGGTTCTCGTGCGGCTGCTTCACGTCGAGGGTGACGGCGGCGTGGTCCACGGCCTGCCCGTCGAGGCGCAGGTCGAGGGCCACCTCGCAGGTGCCGACCGTGTCGCGCGCGGTCCCGGCGATCGCGAAGCCGACCTTGCGCACCCCGTACGGCGGCAGCACGGGCACGTCGACGCGGACGGGCTCCTCGCCGTCGAGCGCCGCGACGAGCGTGGCCGTGGTGATCACCCGGTCGGTCGCGTTGATCACCGCGATCGCGGCCTGCGTGTCGACCGTCTCGCCGACGACCAGATCGGGCCGCGTCACGTCGTCGGCGTTCAGCAGGAGCGGCGCGGACACGGGCACGAGCCGCGCCCGCATCAATCCGTAGCGGCTGCCGAAGAAGAGGAGCTCGTTCTCGCCGGCTGCGAGCCGCACCGGTATGCGCGCCCAGTCGAAGGCCGGCTGCCAGGGCTGCCAGTCGTCGGTGTAGCCGTAGACGTTGCCCGTGCGCAGCTCGCCGTCGACGTAGACGCCGCGGTAGCCCATGGCCTCGAGCAGCCAGACGCCCGGCTCGTCGACCGTCACCGTCGCGTGGGCGTACGCGCGGCGCAGGCGGTCGTCGCGGATCCAGCCCGGCGGGTCGGCCGACGCCGGCTGCCAGACCACGCCGTCGCGGTCGGGCTCGCCGGCGCGCGGCGGCGTCCAGCGGCCGGCGCAGATCGCCCGCTCGATGGGGTCGATGGCGCGGGCGCGCAGGCCGGCGGTCTCGACCTCGCGCAGGAGCACGTCGGTGACGGTGATGGTCTCGTCGGCGGTCGCGGGCGAGGGCGACAGGACCAGCAGGGTCAGCAGGGTCAGCAGGAGCAGCGGGATCCGGCGCATGGATGTCCGTTCGTCGGGGTCGTGGGAACCGGGCGGCTCAGTCGAGCCAGGGGTTGGCGTACATCAGCCCGGGCAGCAGCTCCTCGCGGTCGCCGATCACGAGCGGCGGGAGCTCGACCCGCAGCGCCTCGACGCTGATCCGGCGTCCGGCGCCGAAGATCCGCGAGGTGTCGGGCGCGGTGGGCAGCTCGACGCGGGGGAAGTCCAGTTTCCAGCGGGCGCGGTCGCCCGGCGCGATGGTCGCCGGTTCCGGCGCGTCGGTCGGCGAGAGTCGCGTCCGGCCCCAGGTGAGGCGGCACGCGCCGGGGTCGAACCGCACCGGTGCCTCGCCCTCGTTGCGGATCTCCAGCGCGAGCTCGGGCCGGTGGCTGTTCCAGAGGCCGAACCGGTGGGCGCGCAGGGTCACGCCGTCGCGGACGACCACGTGGTCGTCGGTGCGGCCGGGGTCGCCGGTGTGGACCGCGTGCCAGTCCATGAACCGGGTGCAGCCGGCGAGGACGGACACGAGCACGGCGATGGGCACGAGGACGACGATGGGCCGGCGGCGCATGGCGGTCTCCCTGGCAGGGGTCTACCGGGGACGTTACCGCACCGGATCGTCGGGGCCAAGCACCCGCTCGCGCAGCTCGCGCTCGGCCGCCTCCAGCCGCCGGTTGTAGTGGTCGATCTGACGCTGGAAATCCTGGCCGGTGGAGGCGCGGTAGCCGGCGCGCATCTGCTCGTACCAGTCCTCGAGCACGCGCTGCGGGGTCTCCCGGTAGGCACCGGCGAAGGCGATCGCCTCCAGCGGCAGCCGCGGCGGCATGGGCGGCGGCGCCGCCGCGGGCCAGCCTAGCACCATGGTCATGATGGGGACCACGCCGGGCGGCAGGTCGAGCACCGTGGCGAGCTCGGCCACGTCGTAGAACCCCGTCTTGCCGGTCTCCGAGAGCATCACCGAGGCCACGCCCAGCGCCTCGGCCGCGACCGTCATGTTCATCGCCGCCAGCGAGGCGTTCATCACGCCCACGGTGTGGTCGCACATGGGAACCGACGGGAACCCCTCGACCACCCGGCGCGCCCGGTGCGTGTCGGCCAGGATCATGATCGCCCGCGGGGCGCCCATGGGCAGCGACCGGTCGAAGGTCGCTTCCCACCCGGCGCGGTCGAAGACGAGGAACGTCCAGGTCTGCAGGTTGACCGTCGACGGGGCGACGCGGCCGGCCTCGAGGATCGCCCGCCAGACGTCGTCCGGCAGATCGCGATCGGTGAAGCGGCGGATGCTGCGCCGCTCGAGCACGGTGCGCAGCGTCTCGTTGCCGGCGAGCGCGCGGGGGGTGCGCGGCCGTCCGGCCACCAGGCGGGCGAGACCGCGGACGAGGTGCCAGGGGTTCATCGGGGCGACCTCCGCGTGGCGGCGGCCGGCCGGCACGCTCCGGTGTTAGGTTGTGCGTACGCCATGATCCGGACCCCTGACGCCTCGAGAGGAGCATTCCGTGGACCTCGGACTGACAGGTAAGACCGCCCTGGTATCGGCCGCCAGCAAGGGCCTCGGCCTGGCCACCGCGCGCGAGCTCGTACGCGAGGGCGCCCGCGTGATGATCAACAGCCACGACCCGGCCAACCTCGAGACGGCGCTCGCCTCGTTGCGCGAGGAGCTGGGCGCCGGCATCCCGGTCACCGCCCACGCCGCCGACCTCACCGACCCCGAGGCCGTCGCCGGTCTGGTGGCGGCCACCGCGCGCGAGCACGGCGGACTCGACATCCTGGTGACCAACAACGGCGGACCGCCGGCCGGCAGCCTCGAGTCGACCGACATCGACGCCTGGCGCGCCGGCCTCGAGCTGACCCTGATGAGCGCGGTGCACCTGGTGCGCTCGGCCCTGCCCCACCTGAAGACCAGCGATGCGGCCAGCGTGCTGACGATCACCAGCGTGTCGGTCAAGCAACCGGTGCCGGGGCTCTTCCTCTCCAACGTGATCCGCCCGGCCGTCGTCGGCCTGACCAAGGCCATCGCCCAGGAGCTGGGCCGCGATCACGGCATCCGCGCCAACTCGATCCTCCCCGGCTGGACGGCGACCGAGCGCGTGGGCTACATCCTGCAGCAGCGCGCCGAGGCGGCCGGCACGACCCCGGACGAGGAGTCGCAGAAGGTGGCGGCCAACGTCCCGCTCGGGCGCATGGCCGAGCCCGAGGAGTTCGGGCGCGTGGCCGCTTTCCTCGCGTCGCCGGCGGCGAGCTACCTCAACGGCGCGATGATCC
Source organism: bacterium (assembly GCA_014730255.1). Classification (GTDB taxonomy): domain Bacteria; phylum Krumholzibacteriota; class Krumholzibacteriia; order LZORAL124-64-63; family LZORAL124-64-63; genus Glo-17. The sequence continues at coordinate 6,283 of WJIQ01000028.1, forward strand.
AGCTCGACGGGGGGGCGTACGGCGGGTTGCTGTGATCGGTGATGGGGGTGGGGGCGTGCCGGCGGTGGGGCTGGGGCCAGCTTAACATAAAAACTACCCCCGGGGGGACATCCTTGCGTCTCCATGCAAGTTTCACCTATCCTCTCCCCGACCCCATCGACCGCCCCATGGAGGCCCCGCGATGCCCCCGCGACCCTGCTGCGACGCGCTCTCGACCTGGCTCGAGCCCGGCACCCTCCGGGCGCTCGGCGATCCGAGCCGCGCGACCATCCTGCTCCGGCTCGCCGGCGCCGACGGCCCGCAGACGGTCGGCCAGCTGGCCGCCGGCCTGCCCGTCGACATGTCGGTGGTCTCGAGGCACCTGAAGGTGCTGCGCGACGTGGGGGTGGTCACGGCCGAACGCCGCGGCCGGGAGATACGCCACCGCCTCGACTGCGCCGACCTCGTCCACATGCTCCGCAACCTGGCCGATGCGCTGGAGGCCTGCTGCGAGCTGGCGCCGGCCGCGCCGGTTCCGCTCGCCGCGACGACCGGGACGACCCCGACCACCCGGGAGGACCCCGCATGACCGACGACACCCGCCACCCCCTCGATCCCGAACAGCGTCGCCGGACGGTGGCCGAAGGCTACGCCGAGCTCGCGACCGGCGGTGCGGGGTGCGGCTGCTGCGGTCCTGGCGACGTGAGCGGCGCCATCGGCTACACGCCCGATGATCTGGCCACCATCCCCCGGGCCGCCGACCTCGGCCTCGGCTGCGGCGCGCCGGTCGGCCACGCCGACCTGCAGCCCGGCGAGACGGTCGTCGATCTGGGCGCCGGCGCGGGCATGGACGCCTTCCTCGCCGCCAGGCAGGTGGGGCCCGAGGGCCGGGTCATCGGCATCGACATGACCGACGCCATGCTGGAGAGAGCCCGCGAGAACGCCCGCGAGGGCGGCTTCGCCAGCGTCGAGTTCCGCAAGGGGCTGATCGAGGCGCTGCCCGTCGACGACGCCTCGGTCGACGTGGTCCTCTCCAACTGCGTGATCAACCTCTCGCCCGAGAAGTCGCGGGTGTTCGCCGATGCGGTGCGGGTGCTCCGGCCCGGCGGGCGCATGGTCGTCTCGGACATCGTGCTCGATGCGCCCCTGCCGCCGCAGATCGCGGCCAACGTGGCGGCGATCGTCGGCTGCGTGGGCGGGGCGCTGGGGCGCGACGAGTACCTCGCGACCGCGCGGGCGGCCGGATTCGCGAGCGTCGAGGTGATCACCGAGATGCCCTACATGGACAAGGTCGGCACCGCCGGGAGCGTGGCCGAGGCCGTGGTCCACGACACCGACCTGGCGCGCGCGGAGGTCGACGCGCACCTGGCGAATGTCCGCAGCCTGACCGTCCGGCTGGTCAAGTGACGCGCCGATCACGGACCACTTGAGTCCCCGCCCCCGTCCGTGTCATGCTGGGGGACGGACGCCACGGATCGCACGCTCCGGCGCCACCCGCGCGCCACGACAAGGGAGATTCGCCATGCGCACCAAGCTGCTCGTCGCCGCGCTCGCCGCGGCACTGGTCGCGGTGCTCGCCCCGACGCTCGCCGTCGCCGACGAGATGGGCCTGAAGTACCGCGTGATCGTCGGCGAGTTCGAGGACAAGTCCGACCACACCTGGTACCACGGCCCCGACCCGGGGTCGGGCATGGCCGACATGCTCATCACCGCGCTGGTCAAGACCGGCAAGTTCCGCGTCTTCGAGCGGGCCGCCCTCGACGAGGTCCTCGCCGAGAAGAACCTCAACATGAGCGACCTCGCCAGCCCGAACACCAACGTGGAGCAGAAGCTCGAGATCGGCGACATCCTGGTCAAGGCCACCATCACCGAGTTCGGCTACGAGGAGGGCGACCTCGGCGGCTCGATCACCAAGAGCTTCCTGAACTCGGCCAAGGTGGGCTCGTACACCGGCCGGGTGGCGGTCGACATGCGCATCATCGACCTCGGCACCGGCGAGGTGATGTGGGCCGACTCGGTCAACAAGGAGGAGACCTCGCGGACGCTGGGCATCTCCACCGACGACTTCAGCTTCGGCAGCAGCGAGCGCTTCGACGACCACGTGGTGGGCAAGGCCACGCGCAAGGTGATCGACGCGGTGGTCGAGAAGCTCGAGGAGCAGGTCGAGAAGCGACCCTGGCAGGGGATCCTCATCACCGCCGACACGTTCCTGTTCATCGACGGCGGCACCGAGCTGGGCATCCAGCCCGGCATGCGCTTCGAGGTCAAGCGCAAGGACAAGGAGGTCAAGCACCCGAAGACCGGCAAGGTCCTGAAGGTGCTCTACAGCACGCTCGGCGAGATCGAGGCCACCGAGGTCGAGGACGGGATCACCACCTGCGAGGCCGTCTCGGGCAGCGGCTTCGCGACCGGAGACGTGGTCACGCTCAAGAAGTGACCGACGCGCCGCCGTTTGCCTTCCGGGTCGAGAATGCCGTATCATCAGGCAGACTCGATCCGGAGGGGAACCCATGAACCGTCCGCTCGCCCTCTCGCTCGCCGCCGTCGTGCTCCTCGCCGCGGCCGCCGCCGCCCAGGTCGGCATCCCCTACGTCGGGGAGATCGTGCACGCCGACGTCGAGGCCTCGCTCATCGTCTCGCCCGACGGGGCGGGAACCCCCTTCGCCGAGGCGTACGCGTCCGGCTGGAACACCATCGACGCGACCGTGCGGGTCCGCCTCGTCGACATCCATTACGATGCCGTGGCCTACTTCCCGCCCGAGGACATGTGGCTGGACTTCCCGCACGACCCGGGCACCGCGCTCAGCTGCGTCGACCACGGCTACCCGCCGCCCGTGTCCTTCTTCCACCCCGACCACGTCACCGACACCGATGGCTGGACCGAGTTCGCGCTGCCGCTGCGCGGGGGCGGCTGGTCGGAGGGTCCGGCGACGGTCTATCTCAACGGGAGCCCGGCGGTCGATCCCTGGGGCAACGTCTTCGACCCGGTGCCGCTGCGCATGAACAGCCCCGACGTCAACGGCGACCTCGCGGTCGACCTGACCGACATCGCGCTGTTCGCGCAGATCGGGTTCGACACCTACGACTACCGCGTGGACTTCTGCTGGGACGGCGAGATCGACCTCTGCGACGTCGTGCAGTTCGTCGCCCATCTCGGCGCCGGGTGCGAGTAGGGCCGGCGCCCTACTGGAACAGGGCGAGCGTCCGCGTCCTGATCCGGCCGCGCGAGGGGCGAGGAACGGCATGACGACCTCCTCTCGTGACTTGAAAAGAGGTCGTCATTCCAGCACGGCCTCGCCCGGCCGGGGCGGAGACTTGGCCGGTGCGTCCGGCCCGCCTACTCCCCGTCCTTCTTGCCCATCTCCAGCAGCGGCCTGAACAGATCGATCGGCAGCGGGAAGACGGTCGTGCTGTTGTTCTCCGCGGCGATCTCGGACAGCGTCGCGAGGTAGCGCAGCTGCAGCGCCATGGGGTGCTGCTCGATCACGCCCGCGGCGTCGCTCAGCCGCTTGGACGCCTCGAACTCGCCGTCGGCGTGGATGACCTTGGCGCGCCGCTCGCGCTCGGCCTCGGCCTGGCGGGCCATCGCCCGCTTCATCTCGACCGGCAGGTCGACGTCCTTGATCTCGACGGTCGAGACCTTGATGCCCCACGGATCGGTGGCCTCGTCGACGATGGTCTGGATGGCGGTGTTGAGCTTGTCGCGCTCGGCGAGCAGCTCGTCCAGGTCGGCCTGGCCGACCACCGAGCGCAGCGTGGTCTGCGCGAGCTGGCTGGTGGCGAAGAGGAAGTCCTCGATATCGATGATCGCCTTCTGCGGCTCGATGGCGCGGAAATAGAGCACCGCGTTGACGCGCACCGAGACGTTGTCGCGGGTGATCACGTCCTGGGGTTCGACGTCCATGGCGACGGTGCGCAGGCTGACCCGCTCCATGCGCTCGATGAACGGCACGAGCACGATCAGGCCCGGCCCGCGGGTGCCCACGTAGCGGCCGAGGCGGAAGACCACGCCCCGCTCGTACTCGCGCAGGATCCGCAGCGAGTTGGCCAGGATCACCAGGATGATGAACAGGATGGTTCCCGGGAAGATGAATGGCATCACGACTCCTTCGGCTCGGGTTCGCGACCGATGGCCTCGCCCACGCCGGTCACGTGGACGACCCGTCCCACGACACTCTCGACCTCGACCAGCTGTCCGACCGGGATCTCCACGTCGGCCACCGCGTCCCAGGTCTCGCCATGCACGACGACCTTGCCCCGGTCCGCGCCGCCGCCGATGGGGCGCACCACGCGGCCCTGCTCGCCGGCGATGGCCTCCGGTCCGGTGACCGGCGGTCGCCGATGCCCGCGGACCACCAGCCAGACGCACAGGATGAAGAACCCGGCGAAGACGGCGATGGCCGGGATCATCACTCTCAGGCTCACCTGCGCCCACGGCTCGGCCGAGTCGAACAGCATGAGCGAGCCGAGCACCAGGGCGGCGATGCCGCCGATCGTGAGCGCACCGAAGCTGGTCACCTTGACCTCCAGGATGAGCAGGACCGTCCCCAGGATGATCAGCGCCACCCCCGCATAGTTGACCGGCAGCGCCTGGAAGGCGAACAGCGCCAGCAGCAGGCAGATGCCGCCGAGGATGCCCGGCGCGAAGGCGCCGGGATTGCTCAGCTCGAAGAACAGCCCGTAGATCCCGATGAGCATGAGGATGTAGGCCACGTTGGGGTCCACGAGGCGCATGAGCAGCGAGCGGCGCGCGCCCATGTCGCGCTCGGTGACCTCGGCACCGGCGATGGCCAGGGTCTCCTCGCGGCCCTCGAGCGTCACGGTGCGGCCGTCTAGGCTGTCGAGCAGGGCGGTGGTGGTGGCCGCGACCACGTCGATCATCCCGGCCTCGCGGGCCTCGGTGGCCGTGAGGTTCAACGCCTCGGTGACGAACTTCCGGGCCAGCTCCTCGTCGCGGCCGCGCTGGCGGGCGAGCGAGGCGATGTAGGCCGCGGCGTCGTTGCTCACCTTGGCGGCCACGGTGGTGTCCTGGATCGCCCCGCCCATCTGGACCGGGCTGGCCGAGCCGATGTTGGTGCCCGGGGCCATCGCGCTGGCGTGCGCGGCGAGGGTGATGAACGCGCCGGCCGACGCCGCCCGCGCGCCCGACGGCGCCACGTGGACGATCACCGGCACGGGCGAGGCGAGCATGGCCTTGATGATGTCGCGCATGGAGCTGTCCAGGCCGCCGGGCGTGTCGAGCTCGATGATCACGGCCTCGACACCGGCGGCGTCCGCCTCGGCCAGGCGGTCGACGAGGAAGTCGGAGGCCACCGGCGTGATCGGTCCGTCGTACGGCACGACGTGCACGCGCGGGACCGGCGGGGGCGGGTCGGCGGTCGTGGTGTCCGGTTCGCTCGCGGTCTGGGCGACCACGCCCACGGCGCCGACGAGCGCCAGGGTCGCGGCCATTGCGAGCCGCCAGCGGCGATGGGTCGTCATGGCGAATCCTCCCCGTCGTAGGCGATCCGGTAGACGCAGCCGGCATGGTCGTCGGAGACCAGCAGCGCCCCGTCCGGCATCACCAGCAGGTCGACTGGCCGGCCGTGAACCGTCTCGCCCTCGAGCCAGCCGGTGGCGAAGGGCTCGTAGCCGGTGGCGCGGTCACCGTCGAGCGTGACCATCGTCACGCGGTAACCGATCTTCTCGCTCCGATTCCAGGACCCGTGCTCGGCGATGAATATTCGCCCCCGGTAGGTGGCGGGGAACATGGTCCCAATGTAGAACCGCATGCCCAGCGCCGCGACGTGCGGCCCGAGCTCCTGCACCGGCGGCGTGAAGTCGGCGCAGTCGTGGCCCTCGCCGAACTCGGGGTCGGATACGTCGCGGCCGTGGCAGTGGGGGTAGCCGAAGTGCAGGCCGGCCCGCGGCGCGTGGTTCAGCTCGTCCGGTGGCAGGTCGTCGCCCATCCAGTCCCGCCCGTTGTCGGTGAACCACAGCTCGCCGGTCCGCGGGTGGAAGTCGAAGCCGACGGTGTTGCGCACTCCGCGGGCGAAGACCTCCCGGCCGGTGCCCTCGACGTCGAGCCGGGTGATGGTGGCGTAGCCGTCCTCGTCGCAGATGTTGCAGGGCGCGCCGATGGGCACGTAGAGCAGACCGTCCGGGCCGAACCGGATGTACCTCCAGCCGTGCGCGCGGTCGGTCGGGAAGTCGTCGCGCACCAGCTCGGGCGCGGGCGGATCGTCGAGCCGATCCTCGATGCCGGGCCAGCGCCAGATGCGGCTGACCTCGGCCACGTAGAGGGCGCCGTCGCGGAACTCCAGGCCGGTGGGCATCTCCAGGCCGGTGGCGACGGTCCAGCGCCTGTCGGCGACCTGGTCGCCGTCGAGGTCGCGCAGGGCGTGGACCGAGCCGAGCGAGCGCGAGCCGACGAAGATCGTCCCCTGGTCGCCGCGGACGAGCGCGCGGGCATTGGGGACGTCCGGGTGATAGAGGGAGATGGTGAAGCCCGGTGGCAGCTCGATGCGGTCGACGATGGTCCCGGCGTCGCCGTTCGCGTCCCGGGCGCAGCCGACCAGGCCCGCGAGGGTCGCGAGCGCGATCCAGATCGTGGTGCGCCGCGAGATCATCATGCCACGCTCGCCTGGGGACGGCCTGCCGGCCGCTTGCTGGTCGTCGGGTCGCGCGCCGATTGTCCCGCAACGCGGGACCGGAGTCAACCGGACCGTCGGGGACGGTCGGGCGGCGACTCGTCGTGGAAGTCGAGCAGGTCGACGGGCATGACCAGGGTCGTGGCGATGTTGCTCAGGTGCGACGCGATGCGCTTGAGGAAGCGCAGGGCCAGCACCAGGCAGACGGCGTCGCGGACCTGACCGGCCCAGTCGGTGATCTCCCGGATCGCCTCCTCGCACTCGACCGACAGCTGGCGCGCGTCGGCGATCACGGTGGCGGCCGCCGCCTCGTCGCCGGCGGCGAACGCGCCCCGGGTGCGGTCGAGGAGGTCGCCGATCCGGTCGCAGCGCCCGGCGAGCCAGGCCCGGTAGAGCGCCCGGTCCGGATCCTCGGGCATGAGCTCGGCGATCTCGTAGAGGTTCTTGATGTAGTCGCCGATGCGTTCGGCGTCCTTGACCGCGTTCATGAAGATGACCGCGGTGGGCACGTCGGCGGAGTTGCCGGCCATCACCAGCCGGCTGACGACACGCCGGCGGATCTGGCGCATCAGGCCGTTGATCCGCTTGTCGGGCTCGTAGATCGCCGCGGTCGGCTCGTGGTCGTCGCGCCCGTCGACGACCCGATCGCGCGTGTGGCCGAACATGCCGCTGGCCAGCACCAGCATCTCGTCGAAGAGGTCGACCAGGGCGGCCGTCCAGTCGTCCTCGCGGAACAGGGACATCAGCGACTTGAAATCCACGTCGACCTCCGACGCTAGCCGAACCAGCGGTCCAGCAAAACGAACACCAGGGGCAGGGCGAAGAACACGCCCATGAGGTACACGATCGCCCAGGCCCGGTTGCGCACGGTGCGGAGCGCGAGCAGCCGCGCGAACCGGATCGGGATCCGGCGCACCGGCGCCAGCGGATAGATCAGGGCGATCCCGCTCACGTTGAACATCAGGTGCACGAGGGCCACGGTCACGGCGGCGCTGTTGCCCGCGAGCGAGGCCAGCAGTGCGGTCACCGTCGTGCCCAGGTTGGCGCCCAGCGTGACGGCGAACGCACCCTCGAGGGGGACGAGCCCGGCTCCGATCAGCGGGATCAGCAGACTCGTCGTGATGGAACTGCTCTGCACGGCGACCGTCAGGATCATGCCGACGAGCATGCCGATCAGTCCACCGCGTCCGAGCCAGCTGGTCAGCGGACCCTCGCTGCCGCTGACGACCACCCGGCGCAGGATCCGGGTCAGGCTGGTCAGGCTGA
>WJIQ01000196.1 GCA_014730255.1 bacterium
GATTAGCTCAGTTTTGGTTAGAGCGCTTGTTTGACAGACAAGAGGTCACTGGTTCGAATCCAGTATCGCCCACCAGCGAGATCGACGGGTCGCCGACGCGGCCCGTTTTTTCGTGGGGCCTTCCTTTTTCCCGTGGCTTTGCGTTCACCCCATCCAGACCTTTTCTTGTCAGGCAATCCGCGGCCCGTGGCCGCTTCTCGTAACCGAACAGCCCGAGGTCGAGAACCCATGTCCCAGCTCAGCTACAGCCTGCCCGACGGCAGCACCGTCAACATCGAGGAAGGCCAGTCCTACGAGGAGGCCGTGCGCCAGATCGGCGAGGGTCTGCTGCGCAACGCGCTGGCCGTGAAGGTCGATGGCGTGAACCACGCGCTCAAGGAGCCCGCCGAGACCGCGGGCAGGCTCGAGGTGATCACGCGCGGCACCGACGCGGGCTACGATACCCTCCGCCACAGCACCGCCCACCTGATGGCCTGGGCCGTGCAGGAGCTGTACCCGGGCACGAGGTTCGCCTTCGGGCCGAACATCGAGAACGGCTTCTACTACGATTTCGATCGCGACGAGCCCTTCACCGAGGAGGAGCTCGCGCAGATCGAGGCCAAGATGCGCGAGCTCGCGAAGCAGGACGTGCCCATCGAGCGGGAGATCGTCTCCCGCGAGGAGGCTGAGCGCATCTTCGCCGATCAGCCCTACAAGCTCGACCAGATCCGCCACCTCGACGAGACCGAGGCGGCCGAGCTGTCGATCTACCGCATGGGCCGGTTCGTCGACCTCTGCGAGGGTCCGCACGTGCCGTCGACCCGGGAGCTGAAGGCCTTCAAGCTGCTCTCGCTGGCCGGCGCCTACTGGCGCGGCGACAGCGACAACGCCATGCTCCAGCGCATCTACGGCACCAGCTGGTTCAAGAAGAAGGAGCTCGACGAGCACCTGGCCATGCTCGAGGAGGCCAAGAAGCGCGACCACCGCAAGCTCGGCCGCGAGCTCGATCTCTTCGGCGTCATGGAGCAGGCCGGTCCCGGCCTGAGCTACTGGTTCCCGCGCGGGGACATCCTGCGCGAGCAGATCATCGACTACTGGAAGGCGGTCCACCGGGCCAACGGCTACGAGACGGTCACCACGCCGCACATCTCGCAGGCGGCGCTGTGGGAGACCTCCGGCCACATGCAGTTCTACAAGGAGAACATGTACGTCTTCGAGCAGGACGATCAGCCGTACGTGGTCAAGCCGATGAACTGCCCGGGCCACATCCTCATGTACCAGCGCACCAAGCGCGGCCACCGCAGCCTGCCGGTGCGGTACTGCGAGCTGGGCACCGTCTATCGGGCCGAGCTCAAGGGCACCCTGCACGGGCTGATGCGCGTGCGCGGCTTCACCCAGGACGACGCGCACCACTTCTGCACGCCCGAGCAGCTCGACGACGAGGTGAGCCTGTGCATCGATCTGGTGAAGGAGATCATGGGCGCCTTCGGCTTCGACGACTTCAAGGTCGAGCTGTCAGTGCGCGACCCGGAGAACAAGCAGAAGTACGCCGGCACCGACGAGGAGTGGGCGGCCGCCGAGGCGTCGCTCGTCAAGGCGCTCGAGAAGCACGGACTCGACTTCACCCGCGAGGAGGGCGAGGCGGTCTTCTACGGTCCGAAGATCGACGTCAAGCTCATCGACGCCATCGGCCGGCGCTGGCAGACCAGCACCATCCAGTTCGACTTCAACCTGCCGCGCCGGTTCGGCGTGACCTACACCGACCGCGACGGCGAGGACAAGTACGTCTACATGGTGCACCGGGCGATCATGGGCTCGCTGGAGCGGTTCATCGGGATCCTGACCGAGCACTTCGCCGGCGATTTCCCGCTCTGGCTGGCACCGGAGCAGGTGCGCGTCCTCTCGGTCAGCCGCGACCAGCACGGCTACGCCGAGCAGGTGGCCGGCGAGCTGCGCCAGCGCGGCCTCCGGGCCCATGCCGACGTGCGGGACGAGAAGATCGGGTTCAAGATCCGTGAGGCCGAGACCATGAAGATCCCGGTCATGCTGATCGTGGGCAAGAACGAGCAGGACCAGGGCGAGGCGACCGTGCGCCGGCGTCACGTCGAGGGGCAGCGGGCGCTCGCCACCGGCGATCTGGCCGCGGAATTGCTTGACGAAGTGGCCCGTCGGGCCTAGATTTTGCCGACTCATCAGGATCCGCCCGCCGCGGGATGACAGGCGCGGGCGGTCGAAGCCAAGCAGAGGTTCCGCCCTCTCACCGTGATCGGCCCCCCGTGCCGCGGGGATGTTGCCGACACGGTCGACCGATCCCGAGGCGGGCCTCTGTGCCCGCCTCTCGGCGTATCCGGCAGGGAGCGCCAGAGGACGAAGACCCGAGGACCGATCAGGAGGTCAGCTCATCAAGTCCCAGAAGACGACCCGTGTCAATCGCATGATCCGCATCCCGCGCGTCCTCGTCATCGACGAGGAGGGGGAGCAGCTCGGGCAGATGGATACCCGCGATGCCCTCGCGATGGCGGAGGAACGGGGACTCGACCTGGTGGAGGTGGCGCCGACGGCCCGGCCGCCCGTGTGCCGCATCATGGACTACGGGAAGTACAAGTACGAGCAGAGCAAGAAGGCCCGGAAGGCTCGCCAGGCGTCCGCGACGACCAAGGTCAAGACGATCAAGTTCCGTCCGAAGACCGACGACCACGACTACGAGTTCAAGAAGAAGCACATCATCCAGTTCCTCGAGGCTGGCAACAAGGTCAAGGTCATCATGCAGTTCCGCGGGCGCGAGATCTCGCATCTCGACCTGGGGCTCGAGTTCCTGTCCCACCTCATCGAGGAGGTGGCCGAGTACGGCGCACCCGAGTCCCGGCCGACGCGGGAGGGCCGCTTCATCACGTTCATCATCGCGCCGCGCAAGAAGGCCGAGAAGCCGGAGTAGCGGGCGCCGAGGAGTTTCGTTGCAACCGATCCCGCCCGGCGGGGTCGCCAATGGTCCAAGAGAGGCGAAGGTATCATGGGCAAGGTGAAGATGAAGACCAACCGCGCCGCCGCCAAGCGGTTCAAGATCACCGGCAGCGGTCGCATCAAGCGCAACAAGGCCTATCACGGCCACCTGTTCACCCGCAAGAGTCCGAAGCGGCTGCGCAACCTGCGCAAGTCCGACATGATGGCGAGCTGCGATCTCGGTCGCGCCAGGAAGATGCTCGCCGGCAGCTAGGGACGTCTTCCGACGACGTTCTCGCCGGACCCTGGTCCGGCGGTCAGCGACACCAGAGACCCACGTTCAGGAGGCTTCCCAATGCCCAGGGCAACCAACAATCCGGCCGCCAAGCAGCGGCGCAAGCGAGTCCTCAAGCGGACCAAGGGGTTCTTCGGGGCCAAGAAGGGGCAGATCCGCGAGGGACGGCACGCGGCCGAGCGCGCCATGGCCTACTCCTACCGCGATCGCAAGACGCGCAAGCGCGATTTCCGTCGCCTGTGGATCGTGCGCATCAACGCCGCGGCCCGGCTGAACGGCCTGAGCTACAGCGCGTTCATGGGTGGGCTGAAGAAGGCCAACATCGAGGTCGACCGGAAGGTCCTCGCCGACCTCGCCGTGCACGACGCCCAGGGGTTCGCGCGGCTGGCCGAGGTCGCCCGCAACGCCACGTAGGATCGGCTTTCCACCAGTGCGACGCGTGATCAGCCGCGCGCCTCGAGCGAGCGGCTGACGCGCGCCTGAAAGGTCGTCCCCGCCATGCAAGACGCCATCGACGCCCTCCGCGGACGAGGCCTGTCGCGGATCGAGAGCGCCGCGACGGCCGACGAGCTCGAGGCCGCCCGCATCGACCTGCTCGGACGCAAGGGAGAGGTCACCGCGCTTTTGCGCGGCCTCAAGGACGTGCCGGCCGACGAACGCCCCGCCGCCGGCGCGGCGCTCAACCGCCTCAAACTGGAGCTCACCGACGCCTTCGCCGCGCGCGAACGCGACCTGCGTGGGGCGGGGGAGGCCGTGACCGGACTCGACCTGACGCTGCCCGGTGCGGCGCCGGTGCCACTGGGCACCGCCCACCCGCTGCTGACCGTCCTGGAGGAGATCTGCGACATCTTCTACGGCCTGGGCTACGACCGCGGGGACGGCCCGGAGGTCGAGCTCGACTACTACAACTTCACCGCCCTCAACTTCCCGGACGATCACCCGGCCCGCGACATCCAGGATACCTTCTTCCTGAGCGACAAGACGCTGCTGCGCACGCAGACCTCGCCGGTGCAGGTGCGCGTGATGGAGCAGGTGACCCCGCCGCTGGCCTACGTGTTCCCCGGACGCGTCTATCGCAACGAGAACGCCGATGCGTCGCACTCGTCCGAGTTCTTCCAGATCGAGGGCCTGTGCGTCGATCGCGAGATCAGCCTGGTCGATCTGCGGCAGACCGTCGACGCCTTCGTCGAGCGGTTCTTCGGCGCCGGATTCGAGACCCGCTTCCGGCCGCACTTCTTCCCCTTCACCGAGCCGTCGGTGGAGGTCGACATGCAGTGCGTGAAGTGCGGCGGCAAGGGTTGCGGCGTGTGCGGTCAGACGGGCTGGCTGGAGATCATGGGCGCCGGCATGGTCCATCCCCGGGTGTTCGCGGCGGCCGGCTACGACGAGGACGCCTACACCGGCTTCGCCTTCGGCATGGGCATCGATCGCATCGCCATGCTGAAGTACGGTGTCGACGACATCCGCCTGCTCTACGAGAACGACCTGCGCTTCCTGAACCAGTTCCGAGGTGTGCTGTGAAGATCAGCCTGGATTGGCTGGCGGATCTCGTCAGCTGGGACGACACCCCCGAGGTCCTCGCCAGCCGCCTGACCGCGGCCGGACTGAACGTCGAGGCCATCGAGACTTACGAGCAATCCTGGCCCGGCGTCGTGGTCGCGCGCGTCGTCGAGTGCGGCCCGCATCCGGATGCCGACCGGCTCAGCCTCTGCAAGGTCGACACTGGCGACGGCGAGCCCACGCAGGTGGTCTGCGGGGCGCCCAACGTCCGCCAGGGGCTGCACGTCCTCTTCGCCACGGTCGGCACCGTCCTGCCGGGCGACTTCAAGATCAAGAAGGCGAAGATCCGGGGGGTCGAGAGCCGCGGGATGATCTGCTCGGCGTCCGAGCTGGGACTCGGCGAGGACAGCGACGGCATCATCGAGCTCGAGGACGCACCGGCGGTGGGCACGCCGGCCGACGAGCTCTTCGGCCACCGGGACACCGTCCTGGACATCGAGGTCACGCCCAACCGGCCGGACTGGCTCAGCCATCTGGGCGTCGCCCGCGAGGTGGCCGCGATCTACGGCACCAAGCTCACGCCGCCGCCGGTGATCAAGCCGCCCGCCAACCCGGGTCACGGCTGGAAGGTCGAGATCGAGGACTACGCGGCGTGCCCGCGGTATACCGCCCATGGAGCGAGCGGGGTGCAGGTGGGGCCGTCGCCCCGCTGGATGCAGAACCGCCTCCTGGCCATCGGGCAGCGTCCGATCAACAACGTGGTCGACATCACCAACTACGTGCTCATGGAGCTCGGCCAGCCGCTGCATGCCTTCGATGGCGAGCGCCTGGCCAGCGACACGATCACCGTCCGGCGGGCGGGCCGGAAGCTGTCGGTCACGACCCTCGACGACGAGGCCCGGCCGATCCTGGCCGACGACCTGGTGATCGCCGACGGCGACGGTCCGATCGCCCTGGCCGGCGTCATGGGTCTGGCCAACAGCGAGGTCACCGAGTCGACCACCACGCTGCTGATCGAGAGCGCCTTCTTCGACCCCGGCCTCGTGCGCCGTTGCAGCCGGCGGCTGAACCTGGTGTCCGAGAGCAGCTACCGGTTCGAGCGCGAGGCCGACTGGGACATGGTGCTCGTCGCGGCCCGGCGGGCGCTGTACCTCCTGCAAGAGCACGCGGCGGCGGTGATCAGCGGCGACGCGGTCGACCGCAGCGACCCGGACCGTCGGCCGCGCCCCGACCTGCCGCTGCGGGTCCACCAGGTCAACCGTGTCCTGGGCACCGACCTGGACCTCGAACGGGCGTCGGACTACCTGCGCGCGCTGTCGCTGACGGTCCAGCCGCTGAGCCCGCAGGTGGAGGCCAAGACGGTCAATCTCATGGTGGGCGTCCCGGCGTTCCGGCGCGACCTCCTCGCCGAGGTCGATCTCATCGAGGAGATCGCGCGCGTCCACGGGTTCGAGTTCGATGGCCGCAGCGGGCGTCAGGCCTCTCATCACGCCCCGGTCCACACCCGCGAGGACGAGGTCCGCACGCTGCTGCGGCGCTGGCTGCCGGCGGTCGGCTGCCACGAGATCGTCACCTCGACCTTCATGGGGCGCGCCCAGCTGGACGCGCTCGGGCTGGCCGAACTGGATCCGCGGCAGCAGTGCCTGAGCGTCCTGAACCCCCATCACGGCGGCGAGACCCTCCTGCGCACCAGCATGGTGCCGGCCCTGGTGGACGTCGCGCGACGGAACCTTAACGCCGGCGCGCCCGCGCCGGTGCGACTGTTCGAGCTCGGCCGGGTCTTCTGGCCCGAGGGCGACAAGCGCCAGGGCAAGCACGAGCTGGAGCATCTGCTGCCCGAGGAGCCGCGACTCCTGATGATCGGCATCGCCGGCGTGACCGCCCGGGGGCTGGGGGGCGTGCCGGCCGATCTGGTGGAGCTCACCGGCCTGGTTGACGAGATGGCGAAGCTGCTGCGCAGCGAGCTGCGCTGCGTGCCGGGCGACGTCGAGCCGTACCTGGTGGCTGGACTGCAGTGGGAGATCCGCGACGCGCGCGACCGGCGCGTCGGCACGGTGGGCCGCCTGGGCCAGGCGGCGGCCGAGGCTTTCGACCTCGACGAGCCACTCGGCCTGCTCGAGCTCGACCTCGGTCGCGCCGACCTGACGCCGGCCCCGGTGACCTATTCGGCGTTCAGCCGCTTCCCCGCGGTCAAGCGGGACCTCTCGTTGCTGGTCCCGGCCGAGGTCACGTACGAGGCGGTCTCCGGCTGCGTGCGCGAGAGCGGGGGCAACCTCCTCGAGAGCCTCGAACTGTTCGATCACTACACCGGCAAGGGCGTACCGGACGGCGTGGCGGCCCATGGAATCCGCTTGAAGTTCCGTTCGGCCAAGGGTAGCCTCGAGGGCGCGACGGTGGACCGGGCGATCGAGCAGATCCTGGTCGCCCTGTCCGAGAAGCTGGGCGTGCGAGCCCGCACGTCCTGAGCCCATACGGATGACCCCAGCAAGGACGGCTAGCTCCGCATGGAAGACCACCTTTCCCGGCTCGAGGTCAAGGTCGTCGAGGCCATCGAGCTGATCCAGACCCTGCGTGAGGAGAATCGGGGGCTGGAGGGCCGCTGCGAGGAGCTCGAGCACCGGCTGCAGGACGTCGCGCAGGAGCGCGACCGTCTACGCGGACAGCTCGAGGAGGCCAGCGCGGCCGCGGCCGAGGTCGAGCAATTCGAACAGAAGCGTCGGCTGATCGAGCAAAAGGTCGGCAACCTGCTCGAGAAACTCGAGGCCATGGGCTGACCGTGGTCTCCGTGGGCCCGGGTGGACCGGGCCGCATAGCCGGTGGCAGGGCAGAGGAGCAGAACCCGATGTCCGAACCACGGGATGTCACGGTGAGCATCTTCGGACACCGCTACACGCTGCGCAGCGAGGCCGACGCCGAGCTGCTGGGCGAGCTGGCGGCCGAGGTCGATGCTCGCATGCGTGAGGCGGCGAATGCCGGGGGCGCGGCGGGCGCGGATCGAATCGCGGTGCTCGCGGCCCTCAACCTCGCCGATGAACTGGTCCGGGAGCGAGATGCCCGTCGCCAGGAACACGAGGCGCTGGCCGCGAGGGCCCAGCGAATCTGCGCGGTCCTGAACGACGAGGTTGGCAAGAGCGGGGCCGAGGGTGTATCATGATGGAAAGGTATCCCTGCTTGGCCCGTGATGCGTCAATCAAGTGAGCCAACACTCTTCCAACGGGATTCCGGAGTCCCGTCGCGATGGCCAGGGCCCCCGGGTTCGAGGCCGGAACGACGGGCAGGAGACCCACCTGGTGCGACTGGGTTCAGTTGCATCTGACGCACACGACCCGGCGGGGATCCTTTGCTTCTGATCCGATCCCCCGACTGCGTCCGCGGCCCATCCCCCTCCGAATCCGTTCCCCGCGCATTCCAGCAGCGAAAGGAGACGTCGTGCCCTGGTTGCACGTGTCGCTCTTGGTGATAGGCGCCGGCGTGGTGGGCGGAGTGCTGGGATGGCTGGGGCATCGCGTGCGGGCCAGACGACTGCATGGACTGGCGATCGAACGTCGCGATTCCATCCTGTCGGCGGCCCGGCACGACGCCGAGGACCTCCTGAAGACCGCCAAGCTCGAGGCCAAGGACGAGCTGCTGCGCGCCCGTGCGGCGGCCGAGCAGGACGCCCAGGAACGTCGGCAGGAGCTGACGCGCCGCCAGGCGGCCATCGACGGGCGCGAGCAGGGGCTCAACCGCAAGGTCGAGTTCCTGGACCAGAAGGAGCACCGCCTCGACACCCGCGAACGCGAGATCAAGGATCGTGAGCACGCCCTCGACGAGCGCGAACGCGAGCTTGCGCGCGCGGTCCGCGAGCAGCACGAGGCGCTGGAGGACATCGCGGGCCTGACCCGCGACCAGGCGCGCGAACGGCTCACCACCACGATCGTCGACGAAGCCCGGCATCGCGCGGCCGTCGAGGTCCGTCGCATCCAGCAGGAGACCGAACGTCGCGCCCGCCAGCAGGCCCAGAAGATCCTCTCCCTGGCGATCCAGCGCTACGCCGGCAGCCATGCCGCGGAAGACTCGGTATCGGTGGTCAATCTGCCGGGCGACGACATGAAGGGGCGGATCATCGGGCGCGAGGGGCGCAACATCCGCTCGTTCGAGGAGGCGACGGGCGTCGACGTGATCATCGACGACACCCCCGAGGCGGTGATCCTGTCGGCCTTCGACCCGGTCCGACGCGAGGTGGCGCGGCTGGCGCTGACGGCGTTGATCAGGGACGGGCGCATCCATCCCGGCCGCATCGAGGAGCTGGTCGAACGGACCAGCGCCGAGATGGGCGAGCGCCTGCAGGAACTCGGCGAGGCGGCGGCCATCGAGCTCGGGCTGCAGAACGTGCACGCGGAAGCCTTGCCGGTCCTCGGACGGCTCCATTTCCGTACGAGTTACGGGCAGAACCTCCTGATCCACTCGAAGGAGGTGGCGACCATCGCGGGGATCATCGCCAGCGAGCTCGGTCTCGATGCGCAGCTCGCACGCCGGTGCGGTTTCCTGCACGACGTCGGCAAGGCGGTCGATCATGAGATGGACGGTCCGCACGCATTGATCGGGGGCAAGCTGTGTCGTAAGTTCGGCGAGCACCCGACGGTGGTCAACGCGGTCGAGGCGCACCACATGGACGTCGAGCCGGCGACGCCGTACACCTTCGTGACCGCCGCGGCGGACGCGATCTCGGCCGGCCGGCCCGGGGCCAGGCGGGAGAGCATCGAGCATTACGTCACCCGGCTGGAGAGCCTCGAGTCCATCGCCGCCGGCTTCGACGGCGTGGTCAAGAGCTACGCGATCCAGGCCGGTCGCGAGGTGCGCATCCTGGTCGACCACGCGCTGGTCAGCGACGACGAGGCGGCGCTGCTGGCCGAGGAGATCGGCCGCCGCGTCGAGAGCGAGCTGGAGTATCCGGGCCAGATCAAGATCATGGTGATCCGCGAGACGCGCGCGAGCGCCGTGGCGCGGTGAGCCCCACGGAGGCAGGCATGCAGATCCTCGATGGGCGCCCGGTGCGGGACGCGGTCCTGGCCGAACTGACCGGGCGGGTCGCCGCCGCGCCCCGGCCGCCGGGCCTGGCGGTGATCCTCGTCGGCGACGATCCCGCCTCGCGCGTGTACGTCCGTCAGAAGGAAAAGGCCTGCTCGAAGGTGGGGTATCACCACGTGACCCACCGCCTGCCCGCCGACACGCCGGAGTCCGAACTCCTCGCGCGCATCGCGCGACTGAACGCCGACGACGAGATCGACGGGATCCTGGTCCAGATGCCGTTGCCGGGGCACCTGGACGAGGAGCGGGCCCTGATGGCCGTCGACCCGCAGAAGGACGTCGACGGGTTCCACCCCGAGAACCTCGGGCATCTCGTGTCGGGCCGGCCGCGGACGGTCGCGTGCACGCCACGCGGCGTCCTGCGGCTGCTCGCGCACCACGGGATCGAGGTCGCCGGCCGGCGCGTCGCCGTCGTCGGTCGCAGCGTGATCGTGGGCCGCCCGATGGCGCTCCTGCTCAACCTGAAGGACGCCATGGGCGACGCCACGGTGGTGATGTGCCACAGCCGGACACCGGACCTCGCGGCGGAGACCCGCCGCGCCGACGTGGTGATCGCCGCGCTGGGTCGCCCGGAGGTCCTCACCCGCGAGCACGTGGCCGCCGGCGCCGTCGTGGTCGACGTGGGCATCAACCGGATCGACGACCCTGCGGCGAAGAAGGGCTATCGCCTCGTCGGCGACGTCGATTCAGCGGCGATGCAGGGCCACGCGGCGGCGCTGACGCCGGTGCCCGGCGGGGTCGGACCGATGACCATCGCGATGCTCCTGGAGAACACCTGGGAGGCCATGGTCCGGCGAGAGGGCTCGCGGTGACCGACGGCTGGAAACGACAGGCGAGCGCCGACCGCAAGCGGATCGACCAGGCGTTGCGCACCGAGTTGCGAGGCTGCAAGGGCGTGCCGCGACGACTGCGGCAGGCCATGGCCCACAGCCTGTTCGGCGGCGGCAAGCGGCTGCGGCCGCTGCTGGTGCTGGGCGTCCACGACGCCCTGGCCGCGGGCGAGGCCGACGCCGGCGGCAGCCGGGACGTGGCCCTGCGCGCCGGGGCGGCGGTGGAGATGATCCACACCTACAGCCTGATCCACGACGACCTGCCGGCGATGGACGACGACGTCCTGCGTCGGGGCCGGCCCACCTGCCACGTGGCGTACGACGAGGGCACCGCCGTGCTGGCGGGCGACGGGTTGCAGGCGCTGGCCTTCGGCGTCCTGGCCGACCTCGGGCCACGCGCGTCGGAGATGGTGGCGCACGCGGCACGGGCGGCGGGCCCGGCGGGCATGGTGGGTGGCCAGCAGCGGGATCTCGAGGCCGAGGGCCAGGAGGTCACCGCGCGGATGGTCGAGCGGATCCACCGGGACAAGACCGCCGCGATGCTCGCGCTGAGTCTCGCGCTGGGCGCCCTGGTGCGCGACGCGTCGCCGGCCACCATCGACGGGCTGCTCGGAGCCGGGCACTGGCTCGGCCTCGCGTTCCAGGGCGCGGACGACGTCCTCGATGTCACGGCCACGAGCGAGGCCCTGGGCAAGACCGCCGGCAAGGACGACGCCTGCGGCAAGGCGACCTGGGTGCGGGTCGAGGGCCTCGAGCGGGCCCGCGCGCGGGCGCGGCGGTACGGAGAACGGGGACTGGCGCGTCTCGAGCAGATCCTGCCGGAGAACGAGGCCACCCGACGTCTGCACGACCTGTGCGGATACATGTGGCGGCGGGAACACTGAGGTCGACGATGGACATCTGGGTCGTGGTCGTGCTCGCGGTGGTGGCCGGGCAGCTGCTCAAGCTGGCGCTGTTCTCGGTCACTCAGCGGCGGTTGCGGCTGGCGGTCCTGGGGCAGAGCGCGGGGCCGCCCAGCGCGCAGGCGGTCTGCGGCGGCAGCCTGCTCGGGGCCTGCGTGGTGCAGGTCGGCTGGCAGGCGCCGGCCACGTCGGTCGCCCTGGTCTTCGGGGCGATCACCGTGTTCGACGCGATGCGGGTGCGCACGGCGGCCGCGGAGCAGCGGCGCGTGCTCCACGAGCTGGTCCAGCTCGGCCCGGTCATCCACCCGTGGCAGCGTCGGGCTGCCGAGTATCTCGATGTCGTCACGCACACGCCGGCACACGTGGCTGTCGGCCTGATTTGGGGCTTTCTTTTTGCGCTGACCCTGGCGACGGCCTAGACTGGGCGCAAGGGCGCGAACGGAGCCCGCCATCGGTTCGAGAAGGGACGATATGAAGCCGATCCTGCCCGCGCTGAGTGGTCCCGAACAGCTCAGGGGACTGGACCACGACGAGTTGCTGCAGCTCTGCAGCGAGCTTCGCGAGGAGATCATCTCGACGGTCAGCGACACGGGGGGACACCTCGGTGCCAGCCTCGGCGTGATCGAGCTGACCGTCGCGCTGCACAGCAGCTACGAATCCCCGCGCGACAAGATCATCTGGGACGTCGGCCACCAGGCGTACGTGCACAAGCTGCTCACCGGACGCCTCGATCGGTTCCCGACGTTGCGGCAGAAGGGCGGACTGGCGGGGTTCCCGAAACGCAGCGAGAGCGAGCACGACATGTTCGGCGTCGGGCACGCCAGCACGGCGGTCTCGGCGGCGCTCGGCTATGCCGCCGCGCGCGATGCGCGCGGGGAGGACCACAAGGTGGTCGCGATCGTCGGCGACGGCGCGCTCACGGGCGGGCTCGCCTTCGAGGGCCTGAACAACGCCGGCCAGGCCAGCACCGACATGCTCGTCGTGCTCAACGACAACAAGATGAGCATCTCACCCAACGTCGGTGGCCTCGCGCGCTACCTGACCCTGATCACCTCCGACGAGTTCTACACGCGGTTCGAGCGCGAGGTCTGGAAGCTGCTGGGCGTCATGCCCCGTGGCCAGCAGGCCCAGAAGCTGGCCGGGCGGGTCAAGGAGGGACTGAAGAACCTGGTCGTGCCGACCATCCTCTTCGAGGAGCTGGGGTTCTCCTATTTCGGTCCCATCGACGGCCACGACCTCGGTCTGCTGCGCCGGACCTTCGCCCACGTCTCGAAGCTGCGGGGACCCGTGTTCGTGCACGTGGTCACCGAGAAGGGCAAGGGCTACAGCTTCGCCGAGCAGGACGACCAGCGGTATCACGGGGTCGGCGCTTTCGACAAGGCCGAGGGCGTCAAGACCAAGACGGCCAAGGTGCCGAGCTGGACCCGGGTATTCAGCGACGCCCTGCTCGAGCTGGCGGCCGACGACGAGCGGATCCACGCGGTGACCGCGGCCATGCCGTCGGGTACCGGCGTCGGTACCTTCCAGGAGGTGCACCCGGACCGGAGCTGGGACGTGGGCATCGCCGAGCAGCACGCGGTGACCTTCGCCGCGGGGCTGGCCTGCCGCGGCTTGCGACCGGTGTGTGCGATCTACTCCACCTTCCTGCAGCGGGCGGTCGACCAGGTCATCCACGACGTGGCACTGCAGAAGCTGCCGGTGGTCTTCGCCATCGACCGCGCGGGAGTGGTCGGCGAGGACGGGCCGACCCATCACGGGGTGTTCGACCTGACGTTCATGCGCATGGTGCCCGGCATGGTGGTGATGGCGCCGTCGGACGAGAACGAGCTGCGGCGCATGCTGGCCACCGCGCTCGGGCACGACGACGGCCCGGTCGCGCTGCGTTACCCGCGAGGGTCGGCGCTGGGCATCGAGGTGGATGCGACCATCGAGCCGATCCCCCTCGGTCGCTCGCGGACCCTCCGTGACGGCGAGGACCTGGCGATCCTCGCGGTCGGTTCGATGGTCGTCCCGTCACTGGCCGCCGCCGAACGGCTGGAGAAGGCGGGCTTGACGATCGAGGTGATCGACATGCGTTTCGTCAAGCCCCTCGACGAGGACCGGCTCGCCGACGTCTGGTCGCGGCACCGGCTCGTGCTCACCGTCGAGGAGAACGCGCTGGCCGGCGGCTTCGGGAGCGCGGTGCTCGAGTGGTGCGAGCGGCACGACGCGGCCGAGGCGCCGCGGGTGGTCTGCCACGGCATCGGCGACACGTTCCAGGATCAGGCCTCGCGGGCCGAGCTGCTCGCCGACCTGAAGCTCGACGCGGACGGGATCGCGGAGGTCGCCGAGGCGGCGCTGGTGCAGATGGGCGCGTCGGGGGCCGAGCGTTCGGCATCGTGAGGGCGACGACCGCCCGGACCGGAGCATGTCGATGAATCAACCGACGAAGCCGCGGCGAATCGGACTCTGCGGCAACCCGCTGAAAGAAGAGCTTCAATCGGCGGTCGCCACCGTCGACGCGATCTGCGCCGGGGAGGGGATCGAGGTCACGATGCACCGGGACCTCGCCCACCAGCTCGGTCGGGAAGGCGGCGGCGAGTCCGACGGGTCCCTGGTGGCGTCCAGCGACCTGGTGATCGCGCTCGGCGGTGACGGCACCCTGCTGCGTGCCGCCCGGATGATCGGGGACTCGGGCACGCCGCTGCTGGGGATCAACCTCGGCAGCCTCGGCTACCTGACCGACATCCGCCTCGAGGGCCTGCCCGCGGCGCTCCGTCGCGTGATCGCGGGCGAGCACGTCATCGCGGCCCGGTCGCGGGTGCAGGCGAAGATCTGGCGTGAGGACCGGGTCCTGGCCGCGGTCGAGGGCCTCAACGACGTCGTGGTCAATATGGGCCCCCTGCCGCGCACCCTCGACCTGGAGGTGCGCCTCGGTGGGACCCAGCTCGGCCGGTGGCTCGGCGACGGCGTGATCTTCGCCACCGCCCTGGGTTCGACCGCGTACAGCATGAGCGCCGGCGGTGCGATCTGCGCGCCCGACGTCCCGGCCCTGCTCGTCACGCCGATCTGCCCCCACAGCCTCGGGGTCCGGCCCCTGATCCTCGGCCCGGACGTGGACGTCGAGCTGGTCCTGCACGAGGTCGGCGACGGGGCGACGCTGACGGCCGACGGCCAGGTCGCCACCCCCCTGAACAACGAGGACCGCCTCACCTGCCACCTCGGGCCGCCCGCGCTCAATCTCATCAAGTTCCCCGACAGCAACTACTTCAGCGTCCTGAATCAGAAACTGCATTGGGGTCTTGCGCCGAGCATCCGGCAGAACAGCCGGCGCCATCGGCAGGGCTACCATCCGTCGGAGTGACATCGCCGACCATGCTGCGAGAACTGCGCATCGCGAACCTGGCGCTGGCCGAGGACGTCGTGCTCCGCCCCGGACCCGGGCTGACCGCCCTGACCGGCGAGACCGGGGCGGGGAAGTCGCTCGTGGCCGGGGCGCTGTCGGTGCTGATCGACGCCCGGGTGGATCGCGGGCTCGTCCGCCAGGGAGCGGACGTGGCCTGGGTCGAGGCGCTCTGCGACCTGGACGGGCGGCCCGACCTGCTGGCGGTGGCGCGGGAGCTCGGCATCCACCCGGGGCCGGATCACCTCCTGATGCTACGCCGCGAGATCCGGAGCGAGGGTCGCGGGCGCGTGCTGATCGACGGTCAGCCGTCGTCCCTCGCGGTCCTGCAGTCGCTCGCGTCACGGCTGTTCAGCATCCAGAGCCAGGACCAGAAGCGCGAGCTCACCGAGCCGGACTTCGCCCGCGCGCTGCTCGACGAGGTCCTCGACCATGGGCCGCTGCTCGAGGCCCTGGACGTGGCCCGGGAACGCTTCGACGCCGCGCGCGAGGCCCTGACGGTCCGCCGGCAGGAGATGGCCCTGGCGGCCGAGCAGCTGGACATGTGGCGGTATCAGCACGACGAACTCGCCGCCGCCTCGCTGCGCGCGGGCGAGGAGGAGGAGCTGTCCGAGGCCATCGCGGTCAAGCGTCACGCCCAGGCCATGCTCGAGGCGGCGAACCAGGCCCTCGAGTGGCTGGAGACGGGGCAGGCGCCGGCCCGGGAGGCCCTGGGGGCGGCTCAGTCGGCGCTGGCCGCACACACCGAACGCAGCGCCCGCCTCGACGCCGCCCACGAGCACCTGGCCGCCGCGGCCGACCTCGCCGCCGACGCGGCCAGCGAGATCGGCCGCTTCGTCGACGGGTTCGGGGCCGATCCGCGCGACCTCGAGGACCTGGAGGCCCGCAAGGCGCTCTACGAGGACCTGCGCCGGAAGTACCGTCGCGACGTGCCGGGACTGATCGCGCTCGCCGGTGAGCTCGCTGCCCGGATCGACCGCCACGCCGACGGTGCGGGCGACCTGGCCGCGCTGGAAGGGGACCTGGCGACCGCCCGCGCCGAGCTGACGGGCGCCTGTAGCGCTTTGCACGAGGCTCGCGCGGCGGGGGCGGCGCGCGTGACGGCGGCGGCCGAGGCGACGATCCGCCCCCTGGCCCTGCCGGAACTCGACGTGATGATCGACGTTGACCTGCAGGAGGCCGCCGACGGCGAGGTCGAGCTCGCGGGCCGCCGCTGCCGTGTCGGCGCGCGCGGCTGCGACCGCGTGCGGCTCCGCCTGCGGACCAACCCCGGCGAGGCGGCCGGCGAGGCGGCCGCCATCGCGTCCGGGGGCGAGGCGGCCAGGGTCCATCTGGGCCTGACGGTCCTCCGTCAGCGGGCACAGCGCCCGCTGCTGTGGCTGTTCGACGAGGTGGACGCCGGCCTCGGCATGGATGCCGCCACCCCGGTCGCGCTGCTCTTGCGGGAGCTGGCGCGCGGCGTGCCGGTGATCTGCATCACCCACCTGCCGACCGTGGCGGTGCATGCGGCCGAGCACTGGCGGGTGAGCAAGCAGGTGGAGGACGGCCGCACCGCGGTCAGGCTCGTCCGGCTCGCCGACGAGGCGCGGGTCGAGGAGATCGCCCGGCAGCTCGGTGGAGAAGGCTGGCGGCGTGGTGACGCCGCCGCGCAATCGCGGTACGCACGGGAGCTGCTGGAGGCGGCGGCGGGCGAGCGAGCCGGCGGTGGCGAATCTTGACAGGGGCCTCGTAACGTGTAAGTTGAAGCGGCCGTCGCGGCATCGCGACGGCGAACATGGTGCGCCCGTAGCTCAGCTGGATAGAGCGCTTGCCTCCGGAGCAAGAGGTCACAGGTTCGAATCCTGTCGGGCGTACCACCTCTCCCCACGCGGGCTGACCGGCTGGTATGTTGAGACTCCTGATCATCGCGGCGGCATTCTTCTGGCTCGGACGCCTGGTCATGCGGGTGTTCCTGCCGGCGAGGCGGCAGCCGAAGCCACCCCCGCGTGCGCCGAGGTCCGAGCGGAAGAAGGACTCCCTTCGCGACCTCACGCAGCAGGAGATCACCGATGCTGAGTTCGAAGAGATCCCCCCGGAAGAGTGACATGTTCCGGTCGAGGTTCCTCGACGCCGCGCACGAGGCCGCGCCTCTGCGGGCGGCGAGGCGCCTGCGCGAGTACCTGGCCGGCGAGGTGATCCACGCCGTCGTGCAGATCGGCTTCCTCGTGGCGCTCGTCTTCTTCGGCCGGGCGCTCCTGCACCTCTTCGAAAAGCATGGCGCCCAGCTCAATCCCTGGTATCTTCGCGTGAGTCTGGTGGCCGTCGGGACGTGCGTCCTGCTGATCGGGCGCCGGCTGGTGGTGCGTCTGATCGACATCCGCGACACCCGCCGCGACCTGGCCGAGGCCCAGCGACAGCTCAGCGAGCTACGCGACGCGAACCGGGGCGTCCGCCCCGAGAGACGGGAGTGATCACCGTGACCAGCGACCATGCCGCCCAGCTGATCCAGAAGCTCGATGACCGGACGGCGCACCTCGGGGTGATCGGCCTCGGCTACGTGGGCCTGCCCCTGGCGGTGTCGATGGCCAAGGCGGGGTTCAAGGTCACCGGGTTCGAGCTCTCCGCCGAGAAGGTCGACCGGCTGAAGGCGGGCGAGAGCTACATCATCGACGTGGACGCCGGCGACGTGCGGGAGATGGTCGAGAGCGGGCGCCTCGTGGCGACGACCGACATGGCCGGTCTGGCCGACGTCGACACGGTCAACATCTGCGTGCCGACCCCGCTGGGCAAGACCCGCGACCCCGACATCAGCTTCATCCAGGCCGCGATGCAGGCGATCCAGCCGCACGTGCACGCCGGCATGCTCGTCATCCTCGAGAGCACGACCTATCCCGGGACCACCGAGGAGGTCATCGTGCCCATGATCGAACGCGACGATTTCCGCGTCGGCGAGCATTTCTTCGCCGCCTTCAGTCCCGAGCGCGTCGACCCGGGCAATGAGACCTATCAGACGCACAACATCCCGAAGGTCGTCGGCGGGGTGACCCCGAGCTGCACCGAGGCCGCGCGGACACTCTACGGCCAGTTCCTGGACACGGTCGTGCCGGTGTCCTCGGTGCGCGTGGCCGAGACGGTCAAGCTGCTCGAGAACACCTTCCGCAGCGTGAACATCGGCCTGGTCAACGAGATGGCCCTGATGTGCGACGCCATGGGCATCGACGTCTGGGAGGTGATCGAGGGGGCGGCCACCAAGCCGTTCGGCTTCATGCCGTTCTACCCGGGGCCCGGCCTCGGCGGCCACTGCATCCCCATCGATCCGTTCTACCTCTCGTGGAAGGCCAAGCAGGCCGGCGTCGAGTCGCGCTTCATCGAGCTGGCCGGAGCGGTCAACGGCAACATGCCGCGGCACGTGGTCGGCCTGGTGGCCGAGGCGCTCAACCGGCGCGAGAAGCCCATCAAGGGTAGCCGCATCCTCACCGTCGGCGTGGCCTACAAGGCCAACATCGACGACACCCGCGAGTCGCCGGCCATCGACATCATGAACCTGCTGGCGCGCCAGGGGGGGCGGGTCGCCTGGTACGACCCGCACGTGAGCGTGCTGCACGACCAGGTCGATGC
>WJIQ01000197.1 GCA_014730255.1 bacterium
CCGATGGTCTTCTTGATCATCTCGGCGGTCTGGTCGCCGATGAGCAGGTTGTGGTTCTTCTTGATGTAGTTGACGATCGCCTCGTCCATCTCGTCGCCGCCGACGCGGATCGACGTGTCGCAGACGATGCCGTTGAGCGCGATGACGGCGATCTCGGTCGTGCCGCCGCCGATGTCGATGATCATGTTGCCGGACGGCTGGTCGACGGGCAACCCGACGCCGATGGCCGCGGCCACCGGCTCGGCCACGAGGTAGACGTCCCGTGCGCCGGCGTGCTTGGCCGAGTCGCGCACCGCGCGCTTCTCCACCTCGGTGATGCCCGAGGGGACGCAGATCACGATGCGCGGGGCGACGAAGTGCCGCTTCTTCTGCGCGAGCTTGATGAACTCCCGCAGCATGTACTCGCAGACCTCGAAGTCGGCGATCACGCCGTCCTTCAGGGGACGGATCGCGGCGATCGAGTCCGGCGTCTTGCCCAGCATGGCCTTGGCCTGGCTGCCGACCGCGTAGACCTTGTCGGTGGATTTCTCGACCGCGACCACGGAGGGCTCGTTCAGGACGATGCCCTTGCCCTTGATGTAGACCAGCGTGTTGGCCGTGCCCAGGTCGATGGCGATGTCGTTGTTGAACATGCCGCGGAAGCGACTCATCATGGCTCTCGTTCCTTCGAGATCGCGCCGAGGACCTCGTCCCCGGGCCAGCCGTGTTCCCTGACGCTGACCAGGCCGCCGTCTCCGACGACGACGTGGTCGAGTAACTCGATCCCCAGCAGGCGGCCGCAGCGGGCCAGCCGTCGGGTCAGTTCCAGATCGTCCCCGCTGGGCTGCGGACAGCCCGAGGGATGATTGTGGGCCACCACCACGGCCGCGGCCTGCAGACCGACCGCCGGCCGGAAGACCTCTCGCGGGTGCACCAGCGACGCGTCCAGCGTCCCGACCGAGATCGTTCGCACCCCGAGCACGCGGTGCCGGGCGTCCAGGTAGACCCCGAGCACGTGTTCGCGGTCGAGGCCCTCCAGCTCCCGCCGCAGCAGGGGCTCGAGGTCGTCCGGCCCCCGGATCTGCCGCCGGCCCGGACCGGTCCGCAGGCCGAGCCGTCGCCCCAGTTCCCTGGCCGCGGCGAACCGCGCCGCCCGGGTG
The DNA here is from genome assembly GCA_014730255.1 of bacterium. Classification (GTDB taxonomy): domain Bacteria; phylum Krumholzibacteriota; class Krumholzibacteriia; order LZORAL124-64-63; family LZORAL124-64-63; genus Glo-17. The sequence continues at coordinate 1,140 of WJIQ01000197.1, forward strand.
TCCCCGACCCCGGGCCAGGCCCGGAGCGTATCCACCGGGAGACGCCCGAGGGCCCCGGTGTCAGGGAATCGTTCCAGCAACGAACGGGCCACCTGCCTCGCGGGCCAGGAGCCGCCGGGGCCGAGGACGATGACCAGCAGCTCGTCCATCTCGAGCGTCTGCGGGCCGTGGCGGTACAACCGTGCCCGCAGCTGTTGCACGTCCCGGCGCGCGGAAGGCCGGCACCGGTCCGCCACGGGCGCCGCAATTTCACGTAACATGTTGTCTTTCAAAGATATAACCTTGCCCGCGGCAGAACGAAAGTAACAGACCCCAGCGGGTCCGGCAACTCTTTTTCCGCGAGAATCGGGCGATTCCGGGCGATTCTCGCGGTTCGGCAGGCTCGCGCTTGTCCGACCGGTGCCCGTGCCCTATGCTGCCTGCGACCCCCCGCCGCGCGGAAGGAGCCACGTGACGCCTGCCGATTCCATGCCCGCCGGACCGATCGTCGTGCGCAAGTACGGTGGCAGCAGTCTGGCCGACATCGCCCGGCTTCGTGCCGTGGCCCGCGACCTCCGCGCCGCCCGCGACGCGGGCCAGCGCCTGGTCGTCGTCGTCAGCGCCATGGGCGACACCACCGACCGGTTGTCCGCACAGGCCCACGAGGCCAACCCGGAGCCGCCGCGACGCGAACTCGACATGCTGCTGACCGTCGGCGAGCGCATCTCCATGTCACTGCTCTGCATGGCGCTGGCAGCCGAGGGCGTGCCCGCCACGTCGCTGACCGGCAGCCAGGCCGGCATCATCACCGACGCCAGCCACACCGACGCCCGCATCCTGGCCGTCAGGCCGATCCGGATCCCCGAAGCGCTGGCCTCGGGCAAGGTCGTGGTCGTGGCGGGTTTCCAGGGCGTCTGCGGCGAGACCAAGGAGATCACCACGCTCGGCCGCGGCGGCAGCGACACCACCGCCGTCGCCCTCGCCCACGCCCTCGGCGCCGAGCGCTGCGAGATCCTCAAGGACGTGCCCGGCGTGATGACCGCCGACCCCAAGCTCGTGCCCACCGCCCGCCGCATCGAGCGCCTCGACGCGGCCGCCATGCAGCGCCTCGCCGACGCCGGCTGCGGCGTCGTGCACGGCAAGGCCGTCGAGTACGCGCGGCAGCACGGCGTGCCCCTCTTCGTCGGCTCGAGCTTCGAGCCCGGCCCGGGCACGGTGGTCGATCCGCCCGCCGCGCCCGCCGTCGAGGCCACGCCGGACCGGTTCGAGCCGCTGGCGGTGACCATCGGCCGGGGTCAGGCCCGCCTGGAGATCGTCGCGCGCGGTCCGGCCGCCGCCACGCAGGCTGCGGCCCTCGCGGCCGACGCCACGCGCGCCGGCCCCTTGACCGCGCAATGGATGAGCACCGGGGCCCGCTGGCACTGGGAGGCGTGGGGCCCGCAGGCCCACCTCGATCCGGTGGCCGCCGCCGCTCGCGCGGCGCAGGCCGCCACGGCGGGCACGCTGGAGATCGACTGGACGCCCGGCCAGGCGGTGATCACGGTCGTGGGGAGGCGTCCGGAGAACTGGGCGGCCGGCCTGCGCGCCCTCGCCGCGACCTTCCTCGCCGCCGACCTCGGCGAGGCGCCGGTCCGCAGCGACGGCGATGCGCTCAGGATCCTGGTGCCGGATGCCCGGGCTGCGGCCGCGGCGACGACCCTGCACGACCGGCTTCTCGGGTCGTGAACTCCCGCTCGAGATAGTCCCGCCACGCGCCGGGCATCATCCCGGCCCGCGCGCGCTCGATCCACTCGCGCGCCTCCTCCAGGCGATCCGGCCGGGCGTGCAGCAGCAGCACGAGCCGCACCCAGGCGCGGTCGACCACCGGGTGGCGCCGGCCCGAGGTCGCCAGGTCCTGGTAGAGCGCGATGGCGAGGTCGTCGTCACCGCTCCGGTCGGCCTGCTGGGCGGCCGCGCCGAGCTCGTCGACGCCCAGGCCGAGGCACGCCTGGAGCCGGCGCCCCTCGCGCAGCGCGTCCAGGGCCAGATCCCAGCGGCCGGCCGCGACCGCGCGCCGGTGCGCGTCCCGGTAGGCCGCCTCCGGATGCGCATCGGGACCCACCATCAGCAGCGCCCGGGCCCGCTCGATACGCGCCTCGAGGTCGCCGGGCATGGCGTCCAGGTACTCGGTGAAGGCGCCGGCGGCCGGCCAGCCGCGCCCGGCCTCCAGGTGACGCCGCGCCTCGAGCAGGCTCGCCTCGGTGCGTCCCTCCTGCGCGCCACCGAGCAAAAGGCCCATGACCAGACCGGTGACGAAGCCCCCGAAGTGCGCGCCGTACGAGACCGCGCTGCCGGTCTCCGACGCCACCAGCGCGTGCACGACCTGCAGCAGCAACCAGACGAGCACGGCGACGGGCAGCGGCAAGCGGCTGCGACCGGCGCGGTTCTGCCCCTGGAGCGGGGCGAACACCCAGTACGCGACCTGCAGCCTGGCATGGGGCACCCGCACCAGGGCGTAGCCCAGGAGCCCGGAGACCACCCCCGACGCGCCGAGGATCCCCAGCCCGCCCTGGCCGAACCAGTCGTGCCAGGACGCCAGACCGTGGGCGAGGTTCCCACCGGCGCCGGTCGCCATGATCAGCAGCAACAGGCCCGCGCGTCCGATCCGGTCCTCCAGCGGCGGCAGGAAGACCAGCAGGTAGACCAGGTTGCCGATCAGGTGCATCCAGTCCGCGTGGAGCAGCGTCGCCGTCAGGACCGTCCACGGCGGCGACGAGCCGGCGTAGAAGACCAGGTCCCAGGGGCTGAACCCCAGGGACCACGGCCACCAGCGGATCCAGGCGAACACGAGCCCGATCGCCGCGAGGACCAGCCCGGACAGCCAGGGCGTCCGGCGGCGCGGCAGGTCGAGGCCGAGCGGATAGAACATCCAGAAGTACATGCGATCTCCGGCGCGAGGGCGTCTCCGCAAGGAGATCGGCCGACGAGCCGGATCATTGAGGCGGGATCGCCGATCAGCGCGGCGGCCGGTCCTCGCGGCGGAGCCGGAAGTCGCCCATGCCGTGGGCGTCGTGGAAATGGAAACGGCGCTGCTCGTCCTCGTAGACCCAGGTCTCCCAGATCGCCCCCGGCAGCCGCGGATCGGCCGCACGCTCGACGGCGTCCGGCTCGCCCCACCGGACGAAGACGCGGCCCCGATCGCTGAGCGCCCCGCGCCCGTAGCCGCCGAAGCGATCGTCGGCGACGACGATCCGCCGCAGATGCCGACGCTGGGCCTGGAGCGGCGCGACCCCACGCTGCGCGGCGAGGTCCCGCCAGGCCGCGTTCCAGCCGGCCCGGCGCGCCGGGGCGGGCAGCGAGCGGAGCGAGTCGACGACCGCCGGGGGCATCTTGCCCTCGAGCCAGCCGAGATGGCGGGACCAGTCCTCGTCCGGCGTCACCGGCACGCGCTCGTTGACCACCTCGATGGCCGGCTCGTGAACGAGCCGCAGCTCCTCGCCCTGCTGCCGCCAGGCCAGCACCGCCTGCAGACGGTGACGCCCGAACGGGAGATCGGCCGCCCTCCAGATCAGATCTCGCGTGAGAGTGTCGGGGACATCGGCGGCGCGCCGGATGGTCGTCCGCACGACGCCGAGGCGCCGGCCATCGGCGGTCACCGCCTCACCGAGGAGATCGACCCCGTCGGCGGGCCAGTCCGCGCCCGTGGCGGGGCGCACGAGCCAGACGCGCATGGGCACGGCCTCGTCGACCAGCCCGATCGCGCGCGGATCCGCGCCGTCTCTGGGCGCGTCGGCGGCCGCGCGCGCGACCATCAGCGGCGCCGTCTCGAGGGTGCCGGGCGCCAGCGCCAGCTCCCGGTCCCAGCGGCGCACCGTCCCGGGCACGACCGCCCGGACCCGCAGCCGGACGGGATCCTGACCTCGCACCTGGAGCGGCACCGAGACCGACGCCTCGGCGTCGGTCCGCGTGGCGGCGATCGAGGCGACGGTCACCTCGGTCTCGCCGACTCCGCCCCCCACCTGCCGGTCATCGCGCACGGCCGTGACGGTGACCCGCAGCCCGGCGCGGTAGACCTCGCCCTCGCGGCGGAAGACGAGGTCGCGATGCGGCACGCTGGCCTCGATCCGCGGCGTGAGCCGGCCGTCCGCACCGAGATCGACCGCCACCCAGGCCCGTAGCGCGCCGTCGCGCCCGCCGGCCCAGCGCGCGGCGGGCGGCGGGCCGCAGGACGCGAGCAGCACGCCCAGCGTCGCGGCGACGAGCACCGCGCCGCCGAGCAGCTCACGCGGCGGGCGTGTGCGGTTCATCGGTCGCGATGCGGCCATCGTGCAGGCGGATGATGCGGCGAGTGTGGGCGGCGATGTCGGTCTCGTGGGTGACGAGGATGAGCGTGCGGCCGCCCCGGTCCAGCTCGGCCAGGAGCGCCATGATCTCCTCGCTCGTGCGCGAGTCGAGGTTGCCGGTGGGCTCGTCGGCCAGGATCAGGTCCGGTTCGCCGACCAGGGCCCGGGCGATGGCCACGCGCTGGCGCTGGCCGCCGCTCAGCTCGTTCGGCCGGTGGTGCATGCGATCGGCCAGGCCGACCTGCTCGAGCGCGCGCACGGCCCGCTCGCGTCGCTCGGAGGCCTTCAGACCGGCGTAAACCAGCGGCAGCTCGACGTTCTGCTGGGCGGTGCTCCGGGGCAGCAGGTTGAAGGTCTGGAAGACGAACCCGACGCGCCGGTTGCGCACCGTGGCCAGCTCGTCCTCGCCCAGGCCGGAGACGTCCCGTCCGGCCAGCTCGTAGACGCCGGCCGTCGGCGTGTCCAGGCAGCCGAGCAGGTTCATCAGGGTGCTCTTGCCCGAGCCCGAGCTGCCCATGATCGCCAGGTACTCGCCGCTGGCCACGTCCAGATCGACCCCGCGCACGGCGGGCACCTCCTGGGTGCCCACGGTGTAGGTCTTCTCGATCCCCCGCAGGCGGATCAGCGGCGCGTCGGTCACGATGCTAGCCTCCCAGGCGGTTGAGGCG
>WJIQ01000198.1 GCA_014730255.1 bacterium
AGGAAAACGGCTGCCAGAACACGACCTCGCAAGGGCTGGCGAGGGAGGCGTACCCGATGCGGTACGTTGACCGAGCCAGACCGAGAAGGCGTGTTCTGGCAGCCGTTTGGCCGGCCGCAGCAGGCCCTTCGTGAATGATCCGGGTTAACATCGTTTTTACGAGATCCTGATACGAGCGTGCCGCGGCCGCGCCGATAAGAGACGTGCTCCCTGGGAGTTCCACGCACCGGAGAGGACGCGTCGCCGCACCATGAACCGCATGCACTACCAGGACTGGGCCCGGCGCAACCGTCTGCTCTGGTACGGGCAGGGCCTGATGATGGCCCTGCTGATGATGATCACTCCGATCGGTCGCCATCATCCGGCGACGGGGTCCCTCCTGACCGCCCTGACCATCGCGCTCGGCTACGTGCGGGTCCGGGAGTCGGTCCTCATCCTCACCGACCGCTCCGCCTCCTGGCTGCGGTACCGGGTGATGATGGCGGTCGCCTCTGGTGGCCAGGCCCTCACCTGGGGAACCGTCGCCTGCCTGGCGCTCACCTGCCACGACCACGGCCACGCCCTGGCGGTCGTGGTGGTCTTCATGATGACGATCCTCGCCGGGGTCTCCTTCACCCACACGCCGGCCATCTCCGAGTTCGATCGGTCGTTGTGGTTGACCATCACCCCGCCGCTCATCGTCGCCTTGCTGGAGCCGGGAGCGCGCCCGATCTCGTACGCGCTGCTGACCACGGGCGCCCTCGCCATGGGCATGACCCGTTACCAGCACCGGATCTGGCGCGAGCGCATCGAGGGGCACGAGCGCGACCGTGAGCGCGTGGCCGAGCTCGAGCGAGCCCAGGCCGAGGCCGCCGAGGCGCAGGAGACCCGCGCCCGCTTCCTGGCCAACATCAGCCACGAGCTGCGCACGCCGCTCAACGGGATCATCGGACTGACCGACCTGGCCCTCCAGGAACCGGTCAACGAGACCACCCGCCAGAACCTCGAGATGGTCGGCGGTTCCGGCCGCCACATGCTCATGCTGGTCGACGATCTGCTCGATTACACCAAGATCGAGCACGGCCAGTTCGACCTGGTCAACCGGCCGTTCTCGCTGCGCCAGGCGCTCGGCGACGTCGCCGGCCAGCTGCGTCCGCTGGCAGGCGAACGCGACCTCGAGCTGATCGCGGACGTCGACCCGACCCTGCCCGACGGGTTCGTCGGCGACGCCCACCGGCTGAGCCAGGTCATCCTGAACCTGGGCTCGAACGCGATCAAGTTCACCGACGAGGGCAGCGTGACCGTCCGCTGCCGACCGCGACGATGCGCCGGCGACCGCGTCATGTTGCACGTCACGGTCCAGGACACCGGCATCGGCATCCCCGAGGACCAGTACCAGGTGATCTTCGAGGCCTTCCGTCAGGTGGACGACAGCAACGCGCGCCGCCACGGCGGCACGGGCCTCGGCCTGGCCATCTGCAGCTACCTGGTCAAGCGCATGGGCGGGGAGATCTGGGTCGAGAGCTGGCCGGGCCACGGCAGCGCCTTCCACTTCACCGTGATCCTCTGGCCGCACGCGACGCCCGATGCGAGCGACCCGGCCGCGGCCGACGCGACCCACGATACGGCCCGCGTGCGACCGCCCCGGCGGCGAGTGCTGGTGGCCGAGGACAACCGGATCAATCAGCAGCTGATGCTCCGCCTGCTCGACAAGCTGGGCCAGGACGTCGACCTCGCCGTCAACGGGGTCGAGGCCGTCGCCGCGTGCCGTCGCCAGCGCTACGACCTGGTCCTGATGGATCTGCAGATGCCGGAGATGGACGGCCTGGAGGCCACGCGCCAGATCCGGATCGACGACGGCGATCACCACACGCCGATCATCGCCCTGACGGCCAACGCCATGTCCAGCGATCGCGACCGGTGCCTCGCGGCGGGCATGGACGACTTCCTGGCCAAGCCGGTCAAGTCGCAGACGCTCTCCGATCTGCTCCACCACCTCGATCGTCCTGCCCTGGTCTGACCCGGTTCGCGGTCTCGTCGGGGCGGCCACGCGCGGGCGTGCTACCATGTCGCCCATCATGGATGCTCCCTACCGACCGACGCGCCGCGGGCTGGTGATCCTGGCCCTCCTCGCGCTGCTGCTCTTGCCGCTGTTCCTGCCCATCCCGGTCGACTGGCGGCAGCACCCGCTGGTCGGCACCCTCGGCGACCGCGTGCACGTGGTGATGTTCGCGGTCCTGACCCTGGTGCTGCATGGGCACGGTCCGTTGCGCGGCCGTCCGCTGGCAGCCGTGGCCGCGTCGATCGTGATCGGCGGGATGACCGAGCTCGCCCAGTCGCTCGCCGGACGCTCGACCAGCCCCTGGGACTGGTACCAGGACATCCAGGGCGCGGCGCTGGCCGGCTGCTGGATGTGGTGGCGGAACCACCATGGACGCGCGATACCCCTGGCCCTGGCCGCGCTCATCCTGGTGGCGATCTGGTGGCCCCTGCGCGACCTGCCCACGCTGGTGCGCGAGAGCGAGGCGGCGGCCCGCCAGTACCCGCTGCTCTGCGACTTCGAACGCCCCGGATCGCTCGTGCTCTGGGGAGAGCACATGGACAGCCGTCTGGCCAGGGTCGCCGTCGGGCGGGACGATCACGCCCTGGAGGTCCGCCACGACGGCGACGAGCGCTGGCCCGGCACGTCGTCGTCCCACCTGGCCTGGAACTGGACCGACCGGGACACCCTGCTGATCGACGCCCGCCTCGTCGCACCGTCGCCCGATTCGCTCCGGGCCTCGGTCTGGATCCTGGACCGCGCCGGCCCCCGGGACGTCGACGATGCCCGGCGCGCCTTCGTCCTGGACCACCGCTGGCGGACGCTGCGCATCCCGCTCGCGGACCTGCGCACGCTCGAACGCGGCCGACCGCTCGCCCTGCGCAACGTGGTCGCGCTGTCGGTCTACCTGCACCGCCGCGCGGACGGTCCGCTCGCCGTGCAGATCGACGACGTCCGCCTGGTCGGCGCATCCGCGGACACGAGCGATTGACGGGCGCGGCAGCGCCTGCTACTGTACGCGAAAGGTCCTTTAAACGAGGCCCGTGAGCCCGGAAGGATGGCCCCCCATGATCGCGCCCGACATCATCCGCGACGACCACCCCGCGCCAGCCGGCGTCGGGGTCGTTTTTTTGTCCGCCCCCTTTAATTGGCGCCCGTGAGCGCCAGAAGGAGAGATCCGGCATGCTGAACCCGGCTCATTCGATCCCCCGCAGCGGCCTCGACCAGCCCCCCGCCGTGGCCCCGGACGCCGCGCGCTGCCAGCGGGTGCGTGCGGTGCTCGCCGGCGAGATCGCCGCCACCGCGGCCGCGCACGGACTCGAGGTCGAGGGATCGGCCGACCCGTGGCGGTGTGTCCTGCGTGGTGGGGACCTCACCCTGCCCTGGCTCTGCGACTTCGCCGAGGCGGCGCTCAAGAGCGCGATCGGCCGCCTGTCGGCCGACCTGGTCGGAGGGGCCAACGTGACGCGCCTCGACGGTGCGATCAGCTACCGGCACCCCCGCCTGCCCTATCGCCGCGCCCTGCGGATCGTCGCCGCGCGGGGCTGGCGTCACGCGCTGGGCGACGAGCTCGCGCCGGCGGCCGCAGCGAGCCTGGTGCGCTTCTGCGCGCTCCTGCCCGTCCAGGTGATGTACCTGCCGAACCAGCCGCAGCCCGGCCCGGGCGACCGTCACCGTCCCGGACTGTCGTACGTGGTGCCCTGGGGCGGCGAGGTCCTGCGCGCGGTGCTGCCGGCGGAGGACGAGTCCGGCCCGGCGGTGATCCGCGTCGAGATGGACCGCTTGCTGGGATTCGCGCTGGGGTATGCCGCCGCCGAGGCCGACGGCTGAAACATTTGCCGGCGGGCGAACGTAGGAAGCATCGACAGATAGCGACCCCCGACCCACCGCGCGCGGCGAAAGGCACCGTCATGCGTTCGTTTCCTCACCGCGTCCCGGCCCTCCTGGCGGCCGGCCTGCTCCTGGCCGGCGTGGCCTCGGCCGGCGATGTCTACCTGGGCATCGCCATGGACGAGCTCAAGCCGAGCATGTCCCGGGCGCTCGGCCTCGACGAGGGTCTCGGCGTGCTGATCAACGAGGTCATCGAGGATTCGCCGGCGGCCGAGGCCGGCCTGCGCTCGGGCGACGTCCTCCTGCGGGTCGGCGATCACGAGATCACCGGCATCGGCAAGCTCACCCGCACCCTGCACGCCTACGATCCCGGCGACGAGGTCGAGCTGGAGGTCCTGCGTGACGGCGATCGCGAGACCATCGACGTCGTGCTCGGTGAGCGCGAGAAGCGCGGCACCATCGTCTTCGGCGACGACAAGGGTGGCCGGTCCTGGTCCTGGTTCGGCCCGGAGACCAACGAGGACGGCGAGACCGTCCTGCGCTGGAAGGACGAGGATGGCGAGCGCGAGATGGTCATCGGCAACTGGCTGAACTGGAACGAGGGTCGCGGGTACCTCGGCGTCGTCCCCGCCGACCTCGACGCCGACGAGCTGGCCGCGCTCGGCGCGCCCGACGGCAAGGGCGTGCGCCTGGCGAGCGTCCTGCCCGACGGCCCCGCCCACGCCGCCGGCCTGCGGGACGGCGACGTGCTCGTGTCCATCGACGGCGAGACCATCGACGACCGGACCGCGCTGCACGAGGCCATGCAGGAGACCGAGGCCGGCGAGACGGTGACCGTCCGCATCATCCGGGACGGCGACGCGCGCGAGGTCGAGGTCGAGCTGGCCGAGTCTCCCACGCCGATGGACATCGGCAAGAACCTGCGGATGTACATTCCAGGCGATCCCCACGACCCGAAGGCCCCGCGGTTCTACGAGCGCCATGGCGGCCGCATGCCCGGGGGCTTCGACCTCGAGGACCTCGAGCGCGAGAAGGAGGACCTCGCGAAGATGCGCGAGGAGCTGGCCGATCTGAAGGAGGAGCTCCGGAAGCTGCGCGAGGAGCTCCAGAAGGAGAAATGAGCCGGCGCCCGCCGGCGATCAGCAGCGGCCCCGTCGCGATACCCGGCGGGGCCGCTACGCGTCCGTGTCGGCGCCCTCGGGCCTGGCGGAGGCGGCGAGCCAGCGCTCGAGCTCGCGGCGGTAGCGCTCGCCACCCTCGACGCAGGCCCGGGCGTGCCCGCCGCGGACGGTGAGCATGCGGCAGGGCGGCGCCGCTCGCCGCTCGAGCCGCCGGCCCAGCGTGATGGGGACCGTGCGGTCGGCCACGCTGTGGACCAGCAGCTTCGGGCACCACACGCTGCCGATGCGATCCTCGCTCGCGAGCTGCAGCCGGATCATCTGCTTGACCGGCAGCCAGGGGTAGCGTCGCTGCGCGACATCGGCCGCCCGGGTGAACCCCGCCTCGAGCACCATCGCCGCCGGACGGACGAGCTGGCCGAGCTCGGTCGCGAGGCTGACCCCCATGCTCTCGGCGGCGATGACGATGCGGTCGGGCGAGAGCCCCCGTTCTCCGGTCAGCCAGCTCCACGCCGCGTGGGTGTCGGCGTACAGGCCGAGCTCGGACGGACGGCCCTCGCTGCGGCCGTATCCACGGTAATCGATGGCCAGGATCGCGAATCCGAGCTCGTGCCAGAACGCCAGGGCGTCGACCCGATCGCCGAGATTGGTGTTGGCCCCGTGCAGGTAGAGCAACGCGAGGCCGGCGCCCGGTCCGTGCGGCTCCGACGGTGCGGGAAGCCACCAGCCACGGAACGTCGGACCGCCGTCGGCGGCGAGCGCGACGTCCTCGTACGCGAGGCCGGCCTCGGCGGGGGCGGACGCCAGGTCGCGCTTCGGCTTGAAGAACAGCGCCTCCTGTCGGGCCGCGAAGATCATCGCGACCGCCAGGTACCCGAACCCCACGACGAACAGTCCGACCAGCCACCAGGTCACGGCGCGACCTCCGTCAATCCCGCGGTCGTGCCGGCGGCGACCAGGCGGGTCCAGATCAGCCAGGTGCGGATCTCGCGCCCCGGGTAGATCCGCTGCAGGCTCGTGCGATAGGCCGCGAGCTGCGGCCGGTAATGCGCGGCTAGCGCATCCACACCGTCGGGCTCGACCTGGTTGGTCTTGTAGTCGACGACGTCGATGCGGTCCGGCGCGACCAGGAGCCGGTCGATGACCCCGACGAGGCGCCGGGGCGGATCCGCGCCGGGTTCGACCTCCGCGATCACCGGCACCTCGACCAGCCCGCGCACCCGCGCGCCGTCCGGCGCCATGATCCAGGCCAGCGCGGACGCGGTGAACACCGCCCGCGCCTCCTCCCACTCCGCACGACGGTCCGGGTCGTCCGGCGCCGGCGGCATCGCCCCGACGCGGCACGCCCGCTCGAGCCAGCGATGGACCCGCGTCCCGCGCGCGGTGGCCGGCGTCTCGCGCCGGCGGGGCGTCATCGTCGCGGCGGCCTCGTCCGCCGGCAACGACGCGTCCGGATCCGCGACCGTCTCGTCGACGAGTCCGTCGGCCACCAGGGTCGACGGGTTCTCGATCGCCACGCGGGGCCTGAGCGGCGGTGGCGTCCACACCGCGAATCGCCGGCGGACGGCCTGCTCGCGAGGCTCGAGAGGCGACGTGCGCGGCCGGTCCGGAGCCGCGTCGGCAGCGACGACATCCTCCGCGGCGGTCCAGAGCTCGGGGTGTCCGGACCGGCGCAACCAGCCCAGATAGCTGCGCGCGTCCCCCTCGGCGGACTGGTTGCGGCCGCGGCCGCCGAGGACGTACAGCCGGTCGCGCGCGCGGGTGAGCGCCACGTAGAGGATGTGCGCCTCCTCGCCCATGAGGGTGGCGAGCGCGCGCTGGCGCGCGGCCGACAGTGGCGCTCCGATGCGCGCACCGCCCGCCGTCTCGGTGCCGTCGGTGAGCGATCGCCCGGCGCCCGAGAGCCACGGGCCGTCCTCTCCGTCCTCGCCCAGCAGCAGATCCTCCGTGGCGTCGTTGAGCGGCACGGCAGCATCGGCGAGGATGACCACGGGGGCCTCGAGGCCCTTCGCGCCGTGCACGGTCATCACCCGTACGCGCCCGTGACCCGCGTCGCCGGGCAAGGCGCCCTCGTCCTCGCCGCCGAGCCGGTCGGCGAGCTCGAGCTCGTGCACGAAGTCGCGCAGGCTACCGCCACGCTGGTCGGCCACCAGGGCGAGGTCCAGCAGACGCAGCAGGTTGTAGCGGGCCTGCTCGCCGCCGGCGATCTCGAAGCGCGCGAGCAGGTCCCCCTCGCGCAGGATGCGTCGCAGGAGGTCGTGCAGCGGCATGAGCCCGGCGGCGGCGAACCAGCCGCCCAGCACGTCGACCAGCCACGAGGGGACCTCGTCCGCGGAGGCCGCCTGGACCACCTCCCAGAGCGAGCGGCGAGGCGAGTCGAGGCGTCGCTGCAGCAGGTCCTGGACCCGCTCTTCCGGGACCCGGGCGCACGGCGAGCGCAGGACGGTCGCCCCGGCGATGTCGTCCGCCGGGGTGGTGAGCCAGCGCAGCAGCGCGAGCACGTCCTGCACCTCGCGGCTGCGCGCGAGCAAACCCCGGCCGGCCGGCGTGTAGGGGACGCCGGCCGCGCGCAGGGCCGCTTCGTAGGTCGCCAGGTGGGACTTGGTGCGCGCGAGGACGAGCACGTCGTCCAGGCGCAGGGGCCGTGGGACGTCCCGCCCCGCCCCCGGGTCCCACGACGAGGTCGTCAGCCGCCGACGCATGAGGTCGCCGACCAGGTCGACGACGACCCGTGCGGCCAGCTCGTGGCCGCTCGCCTCGTCGCTGGGCTCGAGCGGCGCGACGAACCGCACCAGGCCGTGATCGCCCCGTCGCGCGGCGGCCTGCGCGGCCCCGGCCGCCTCGTCGCCCAGATGCTCGCGCAGCGGGCCGCTCGCGCAGAGGTCGCCGACGGTCGCGACCAGGGTCGGCAGGCTGCGGAAATTGGTCGGCAGCCGCAGCTCGGCACCGGCGCCGGCCTGGCGCACGATGAGGTCGCGGGCCTCGCCGAAGACCCCCGGCTCGGCCCCCCGGAAGCCGTAGATCGACTGCTTGACGTCGCCCACGACGAAGACCGACCGCGGACGGTCGCCGCCGGCGAGGAGCTCGGTGAGCAACGGTCGGACCAGTTCCCACTGGTTGCGGTTGGTGTCCTGGAACTCGTCGAGCAGGAGGTGGTCCAGGCGAGCATCGAGGCGGTAGTGCACCTGCGGGCCGAGCTCCGGATCGGTCAGGAGGCGCAGCGCGAGGTACTCGAGGTCCTGGAAATCGACCACGCGGTCGCGCCGCTTCAGCGCGGCGGCCAGATCGAGCGCGCGCAGGCCGAACCGCAGCAGCGTGCGGTTGCGGTCGAGCAGATCCGCGAGCGCCGAGAGCCGGCAGAGCTCGATGACGGGTCCGGCCGCGCGGGCGAACGCCGCCTGCCGCTCCGGCCCGGTCGCCTTGCGACCCTTGAACGAGCGCAGCTTGCCCGTCCCGGTCACGAGGGCCGTCTCGATCGCGGCGCAGGCCTCGCGCACCGTGGCCGCGTCGGCCGTCAGGGCGTCCGCCGTCGCGAGCACCGTGCGTCGCAGTTCGTCCCTCTGCTTCGCGAAGCCGGGCGTCAGGCCGAGCGGCTCGTCGATCGCCTCGACCCCGGCCAGGCCGTCTGCGGCGAACTCGGTCAGGACCTCCCGCAGAGACGCGGCGAGATCGCCGGGATCGAGCACGCGGCCGTCCGGCCACGGCGTCGCCCGCAGGGCGACCACGGCCAGGTGGTCGGCCAGGTCGTCGGCGACCTCGCCGAGCTCACGGGCCAGGCCGGCCGCCGGCGGGCCGGGGCACGGCCGCACGCGGTCGAGCCACCGCTGCAGATGCACGCGCCGCACGAAGAAGCGCGCGACCCGGTCGCGCGCGCCGCCGGCCGAGCCGGCGAGTTCGACGTACGCCCGGGCGGCGGCCGGATCGCCGGCGAGCTCGAGCTCGAGGCGGTCGAGCGCCGCGGTGCGATACTCCAGCTCCTGCCGCTCGTCGAGCACGGTGAACCGGGGATCGAGGCCCGCCTCGGCGGCGAACCGCCCGAGCACGCGCTGGCAGAACGCGTGCAGGGTGTCGATCCCCAGGCCCGCCGGATCCTCGAGCAGGCTCTCGTGGAACCAGGCCGCACCGGACCGCTCGACCGCGGTCGGCTCGCGGCCCAGGATCCCGGCGAGCATCGCCTCGCGTTCGCGCGCCGGCCGGACGGCCAGGCGCGCGGCCTCGCCCTGCAGGCGGTCCATGATCTCGACGGTCGCCTTGCGCGTGAAGGTGATGGCCAGGATCGCGCGCGGGTCGGCCCCCTCGCCGGTCAGGCAGAGGCGCAGGAACCGATCGACCAGGACCTTGGTCTTGCCCGAACCGGCCGAGGCCTCCACGACGAACGACCGCCCGGGGTCGGCAGCCTCCTGCTGCTTGCGGCGGGCGAGGTCGACGGCGTCGCTCATGCGCGGGTCCTCCCCAGGGCGGTGAGCAACCGGGCCAGCCGGGCCGAGAGCGTCGTGCTCGTATCGCGCTCCTCCAGCCGGCAGACGCCGCGGAACTCGCAGTGCTCGCAGGGCAGCCGGCCAGTGGCGTCGCCCTCCTGCCAGCCGGGCACCAGCGCGAACGGCACCTCCGGATCGAGCACGGCCAGCGCCTGCTCGAGGATGATCCCCACGCCCGTCGCCAGGGCGTCGCGACCGTCCAGGACCACCTGCAGGCCCCGGTCGCGCCGTCGCAGCCGGTAGAAACCTCCCTCGGCCAGCCGCCAACCGTCGTCGTGCGCGGGCAGTCCGTCGACCGCCCCGACCTCGACCGCGAGCGCGTAGAGGGCGAGCTGGAGCTCGCGGCCCTCGCTCACGCCCTTGCGGGTCGGGATCGCGCCGGTCTTGTAGTCGACGACCACCGCGCGCGGCGAGCCGTCGCGGGCGACGTCGACCCGGTCGATGGCCCCGGTCAGGGGCGTGGCCGCCCACCGGCCCGCGACCGCGGGCGCGTCGATGCCCTCGCGCTCGAGCCAGGTCGCGACGTCGCCGAGCGTGAGCTCGAACCTCGCCTCCAGCACGACCGGCCGCCATGCCGACAGGCGCGCGATCTCGTGGGCGACCAGCTCGGGCGCCAGCGCCCGCAGGTCCTGCAACGCGACCGCCGCGCCCGGCAGGCCCGAGGCCTCGTCGCCGATGCCGTCGATCGCCACGGCGAGCTCGTGCCCGGCCGTCGCGGCGTCGCCGGCGGCGAGGGCCTGCACCGCCGGACCGTCGGGAGCCAGCCAGCGTTCCATCACGGCGTGCGCGAGCCGTCCCTGCTCCCGCGCGGTGAACTCGGCCTCCAGCTCGTCCTGCCGCCGCAGGCCCAGGCCATGGCTCATGAGAAACCGGTAGGGGCACTCGCGGTAGTTCTGCAACGCGGTGTGGCTGAGGCGCGCCGGCGGGACGACCGCCGGGGCCGGGATCGGCTCGGGCTCGGCGCGGAAGGCCCGTTCGGCCGCGACCATCGCGGCCGTCGGCACGTCGGTCCGGCGGTGCGCGACCGGCTCGGCGGCCGGCGGCGGCGGCTCGGCCGCGACGAGGACCAGGCGCTGGACCAGCGGCGACGGCAGGCTCGGCCGACCGTCGCGCTCCAGCGGCCAGGTGATGGACACGCGCGCGCCGGCCTCGAGCAGCCTCAGCAGCAGCTCGGCGTCGCGGCCGGCCTTCGCCCGCCAGTGCTCCAGCCCCAGTGCGCGGCGGACGCGATCGCCCAGGAAGAGCGGCCGCGGCAGCGAGCCGGGGAACACGTCCTGGGCCAGGCCGGCGAGGACCAGCAGATCGGCCCGCTCAAGCCGGGCCTCGACCAGGCCCATGACCCGGACCGGCAGGTGGCGCTGCCGGCGCGGACGCACCTCCACCTCGCGCAGCAGCTCGCCGAACGTCGCGGCGAGCTCGGTCAGCGGCGCCGTCGCGAGCCGGTCGGCCAGCGTCTCCAGGCGCCCGAGCAGGTCGTCGACGGCGCCGACGTCGTCGTGATCGCCGTGGGGTTCGGCGTCACCGTCGAGGGGCCGCGCCGGCGCGACCGTGGACCAGACCTCGCGCACCGCCGCCAGGAACGCCGGCCAGGTAATGGCTCCGGCGCGCAGCCGGTCCAGCGGGGCCAGCGCCTCCGCCAGCGCGGTCACCAGGGGCGTGAGCATGGTGCGCTCGCGGTCGGCGTCCTCGTCCGCGGCGATGCGCGCGAGCGTCTCGCGCCCGGCCCGCGCCCGGCTCGCGCGGCGGATGGCCGTCTCCAGCAGGCGGGTCCGCACCGCGTGGCCGGGCCTCGCATCCGACAGGGGCAGCCGCACGTACGGATGGGTGAGCAGCTCGATCACCGCGCCGAACGGCCAGCCCCCGGTGACCGTGCGCAGCACCTCGCGCAGCAGCCGACCGGCCGGCAGGGTGGCCAGCGAGCGGCCGCGCGTGTCGTCGACGTCGATTCCGGCCTCGCGCAGCTGGGCGGCGATCCGCGCGGCGAGGTCGCGATCGGGGCTGGCGACGACGACCTCGGGCACCGGATCGGCCTCGCGCAGCGCGTCGCAGACCGTCGCGGCGACGACCCGGCTCTCGTGCTCGGGATCCCGGCAGGCTCGCAGGTCGATGGCGCCGCCGGGCCGCAGCGCCTCGCGGTCGGCGCCCAGGGCGTCGAGGCGCGCGGCCAGATCGTCGCCCGCCACGACGGGCACGTCCGGCAGGACGCCGCACTGCCGCTCGGCGAGCAGCCGCGCGGTGGCCAGCGGATGGACCGGCGAGGCGGCGTCGCGGTAGGTCGCCAGCAGCAGGCGCGCGCGGGGGGTGTCGGCCCCGAGGGTCAGCCAGTGCACCGGCGTGCCCGCCCCGGCGAGCGCGGCGAGCAGCTGGCCGGTGACCCGATCGAGGCGTCCGAGGTGCGCGGCCACCACCATGGCCGGCCGGTCGCCCGGCCACCGCGCCGCGGCCGACGCGAGGGCCTCGAGGGCGCGGTCGACGTGGTCGCGGTCGATGGCCGCCCGGTACAGGCGCCATGCCTGCCGGATCCGCGCGAGATCGGTGCGCAGGACGTGCTCACCGCCGGCCTCGACGTGGCGCAGCAGGGCCTCGTCGTCCGTGCCGCCGTCCAGCAGGGACGCGCGACCGGCGAACCGGACCTCGTCGAACAGCCCGACGAGCTCGGCCGCGAGCCCACCGGCCGCCTCGGGCCGCTCGCGCAGCCAGTCCAGTCGGGCCAGCGCCGGGGCGAGGATCAGGCGGCGCAGAGCCGGGTCCTCGACGTCCGTGGACGCCGCGCCGACCAGGTCGGCCAGTTCCAGGGCCAGGCGGCCCGGCGTCGTGATCCAGGGCAGGAGCAGGGCGCCCTCGCCCGACGCCTCGAGCAGGGCGTGCTGTAGCTGACCGCACGCCCGCTGCGACGGCAGCAGCACGAGCGCGTCGGCGAGGTCCTCGGGACCGGGACCGGGCCGGTGAGCGAGCAGCCACCGCGCGAGCGACGGCAGGGCGGGCTCGTCCACGGGCAGGATGTCGAGGGTGGTGGGCATCGCGCAACGTCCTGGGTCGAATCAGCGGGGTCGGCGCAGGGTATCACGGTCAGGCTCGCCGGGCACCCGTCGTTTCGGGCGCCCGTCGTTTCGGGCACCCGTGATCGCGGGCACCGGTTGATCCGGACCGGGCCCTGGCCTAGACTGCCCCCGATCAGGTCCGCCCGCACGCCGGCCTCGCCACGACCATCCCGGGAGATCGCCTGGACCATGCCGCGCCTCGTCATCCTCATCGCCGCCGTCGCCCTGGCGACCTCGTCGCTGGCCACCCCGCCGCTGGAAAGGGTGGTCTGCGAGACCGTCTGGGACGTGCCCGGCGAGGGCGACGCGTTCTTCCTCGGCGGCCTGCTCGTCGACGCCGGCTGGGACCACGACGGCAACCTCTGCGTCGTCGACTACCGCAACCGCGATCTGAAGGTGTTCGCCGCCGACGGCACGTATCTGCGCACGCTCGGACGCGAGGGCGAGGGCCCGGGCGAGGTGACCGACGCGCGGCAGCTCATCCTGCACGACGACGGACGGCTCGGCCTGTTGCAGAAGTTCCCCGCGAAGGTCGTCTGGCTCGAGCCCGACGGCGACCCCGGAGGCGCGCTGACCTTCGCGAATCGTCTCGAGGGCGAGGCGGGGCGTGGCTACCTGAGCCTGCCGCACGCCGTGCAGCATCCCGGCGGGATCATGGGCTACGTCGCGGTCATGGCCATGACCGCGCAGGGGCCGAGCGAGCACCACTGGCTCGCCCCGATCGGCCCCGACGGCGAGGTGGACGATCCGCTCTGGCACCTCGAGGTCGAGCCGCCCGGACGCAAGGACGGTGGCAAGCTGCACGAGGTCGACATGTACCACGTCTGGGCCGCGCGCTGGGCGCCGGACGGCCACGGCGGCGCGTGGCTCGCTCCCGAGCGCGACGCGTACCGCATCGTCCACCTCGGTGCCGATGGCCGGGAGCTGCGTCGTCTCGAGCGTCCGTACGAGGCGCCACGGCGCGACGACCTGGGACGGCAGCAGGCCGAGCTGCGGCTCGAGCGCAAGCGCAACCCGCGCGGATCGGTGGTGCTGGCAGAGACCGACCCGGTGGTCCACCGCCTCCGCCTGGCCGACGATGGCCGGCTGTGGGTCGACCTCTCGCTCGGCGGCCGCGGCCCCGAGCCCGGCACGATCGCCGAGATCGACGAGTGGTCGACCGACGGCGAGCACGTCGCGCGGCGTCGCCTGATCGGCGATTACGATCCGGCCACCGACCAGCGGCTATTACTCGACGACCGCCACGTCCTGGTGCTGCATTCCAGCGCCGAGGAGGTCCGGCTGCGGCTGCTGCGCACGGCCGCGTCCGGCGACCGGAAGGAGTCCCCGTGAACAACTCGTCCACCGGCCTGCCCGAGAACGTCGCCGGGGCGCTATGCTACGCCCTCGGGTTCCTGTCGGGCCTGATCTTCCTGATCTTCGAGCGTCGGAGCCTCTTCGTGCGCTTCCATGCCATGCAGTCGCTCATGGCGTTCGGCATCATCGCCCTGGCCGGCATCGCCGTGCAGATCCTGCCCGGCATCGGCGCGGCGCTGAGCTTCGTGCTCAACGTCTTCGCCCTCGCGCTCTGGATCGTCTGCATGGTGCAGGCGTGGCAGGGCCGCCGCTGGAAGCTGCCGCTGGTGGGCGAGGAGGCCGAGAAGCAGGCCAACCGGATGGTCCTCTAGCGTGGCCGATCGGGTCCGCTGCCCGTGGTGCGGCACCGATCCCCTATACGTCGCGTACCACGACGAGGAATGGGGCGTGCCGCGGCGCGACGACCGCTACCTGTTCGAGAAGCTGCTGCTCGACGGCGCGCAGGCGGGCCTGGCCTGGATCACCATCCTGCGCAAGCGCGAGGGCTACCGGCGCGCGTTCTGCGACTTCGACCCGGTGCGCATCGCCCGTCTCGGCGAGGCCGATCAGGCGCGGCTGATGCAGGATCCGGGCATCGTGCGCAACCGCCAGAAGATCGCCTCGGCCGTCGGCAACGCCCGCGCCTGGCTCGACCTGGTCGATCAGGAGGGTTCGTTCGGCGACTACCTGTGGACGTTCGTGGACGGTCGGCCGGTGCAGAATTCGTGGCGCTCGCTCGAAGAGGTGCCGGCCTCGACGCCGCTGTCCGGACGGATCAGCCAGGACCTGAAGCGACGCGGCTTCAGCTTCGTCGGCCCGACCATCGTCTACGCGTTCCTGCAGGCGGTCGGCGTGGTGAACGACCATCTGGTGGACTGCTTCCGGTGGCGCGAGGTCCAGGGCTGAGCCACCGCCGTACGGACGGTCACCGGCGCCGGCGGGCGACCAGCGGCAGGATCCAGGTCGCCGAGACCAGGAGCCCCGGGAAGATCGCCTCGACGCCCAGGAACGCCTGACCGCGGCCGAGCACGAGCCAGACCCCGCTGACCAGCCCGGCCGCGACCATCCCGATGGCCACCTGCCGCCGCCCCGCCGGACGGTCCGCCCGCCGGCCCAGGTGCGCCAGCAGCAGCGGCAGCAAGAGCACCGGAGTGCCCAGCGAGCCGAGCACCTTCCAGAGCTCGACCACGCTCCGCGACCACAGCGCGAGCACGATCGCGAGGGCGGCGGTCAGCAGCAGCGCCCAGCGCACCGGCCGCAGGTTGGCGACGTCCTCCTCGCCCAGCAGCGTGCCGGCCGGGCGCATGCGGCGTCGCCACAGATCGCGGCCCAGGGTCACCGCGGCCAGGAACGAGTAGCTGTCGATGGTCGACATGATCGTCGCCAGCAGTCCGACCGTGAAGAGCCCCAGCCAGAACCCCGGCAGCACCTCGCCGGCCAGCGCCGGGAACGCCGCCACCGGCTCGGCGAGGTCCGGCACCACGGCGCGCGCGTACAGGCCGGCGGTGGTGGTCAGGGCGTCGAAGACGATCCAGAACCCGATCGCCACCAGGATGCCCCGCCGTGCGGTGCGCTCGTCGCGCGCGGCGTAGCAGCGCTGGTAGAACGCGGGCTCGGTGAGCGTGGCCGCGGCGATGGCATACCACACCGCGACGGCCTGCCAGCCGAGGCCGCCATCGGCGTCGAGATGCGTGTCCGGCAGGTTGGCGACCAGCCAGTCCGCACCGCCGAATCGCGCCACGCAAGCCGGCACGAGGATCACGAAGGCCAGGAACATGAGCACGAACTGCACCTGATCGGTGGCCACGATGGCGCGCAGGCCGCCGCGGAAGACGTACCCCACCGAGAGGGCCGTGCCGAGGATCACGCCCACCCACAGCGGCCAGCCGGTCGCCAGCTCGACCATCACCCCGAGCATCAGCACGTAGGCCGCCGGCGCGGTCATCGCGAACAGCACGGCCGCGCCGATCAGGGCCGCCGGGCGCCCCCAGGCGCGCTCGAGCACGTCGCACGGGCTGAGCACCTCGGCCCGACGCGCACGCCGCGCCAGGACCAGCGCGAACACGACGGCGTAGAGGTAGTAGGGGAAACCGAAGACGAACCAGCTCGAGATGCCGTACGACCAGCCGTACTCGCCCACGCCGAGGATGCCCCCGTACCAGGTGGTCACCAGCGAGGCGACGAAGCCCGGCAGCGTCAGGCGCCGGCCGGCGACCAGGTAGTCGGCCTCGCCCGCGCCGGGCCGGCGCAGCAGACGGGCGACCATCCAGAGCAGGAAGAGCGCGTAGACGAGCTCCAGGAGCACGTCAGTCCTCGTACCGCTCGGCCTCCGGGCCCTCGCGGTCCACCAGGACGAGCAGCGGGCCATCGCCGGCACGGATGAGCAGGGGATCGTAGGCCACCACGTTGCTCACCGCCGCCGCGGCCACGCCACCGACCTCGCCGCCGAGCAGCGGATACTCCGCGCCCTCGACCGTGACGCCCCCGCTGCGGCCGGCCAGCGGGAGGAGGCTGAAGCGGGTGCCGGGGTCGAGGGTCCACGAGACGCTCTGCCCGGGACCGAGGCGGACCCCGTCGGCCTGCTGGGCGGCCAGGGCCAGGCGCAGACGGTCGGCGAAACGCTCGAGCAGGTAGGTGTTGTAGAGGGTATGGTCCAGGCGCCACCCGACCGCGCCGACGAGCACGGCCTCCTCGATGCCCTGATCCAGGGCGTAGAGCAGGGCCTTCTCGCTGTCGGTCGTCTCCTGCTCGTCCACGCGCAGGAACATGGGGCCGTCCCGGCCGGACAGGAGCCGTCCGGCCAGGCTGTCGAAGTCGCCGATCACGACGTCCGGCGGGACGGGCAGCTGGTCGTACGGGTGCCCGGCCGCGTCGGTGGCCAGGAAGAGGTCGGCCCCGCCCAGCCAGTACTCCAGGACGCCCGGCCGCGGCGGCGGGCCGTCGCAGAGGACGACCGCCCGCGGGCCCTTCTTGGGGAAGATGGGGCAGGCCGCACCCCCGGTATCGTGATCGTACAGCGACATCGGATCTCCCGCCGGATCCGCCGGCGTCCGCGCCGCCCCTGGCGGGAGAGGGCGGCGCGGACGTCCCGGATCTCTCTAGAACTCGTAGGTCACGCCGGCCAGGAGATTCCGCTCGGCGCCGGGGATGTACATGTTCTCACCGTAGGTCCAGGCGTCATAGTAACCCCAGGTCTCGTATTTCTCATCCAGAAGGTTGAGGACGCGCAGGTGAGCCCGCGCGCCGTCGAGGCCCGGATGCACGAGGCGGCCGAGGTCGGCGAAGACGGCCAGGTTGACCACCGTGCTCGCGTCGATGGTGCGATCCTCGTCGCCGGTGTTGTCGAGGTACTGCTTGCCGACGTGGAGGACCTCGACGTCGCCGGAGAAGGGACCGAACGCGCTGGTCCACGTGGCCGAGACGATCGCCTCGGGGAACAGCGGGATGGGGTTGCCCGAGACGTCCAGCGGGTCGGCCCCGGGGTACTCCACGAAGACGAACCGCTCGTACTCGTTCCAGCTGCGGCTGGCGGCCAGCCGCAGGTGATGGTCTCGGGCGAACCGCCAGCGCAGGCCGAGCTCGAGGCCCTTGTGGACGGTCTCGTCGGCGTTGTAGCGGAGCGCGCCGTTGTCGTCCTCGGAATAGCCGGTCTCGACGATCTCGTCCTCGAAGTCCATGTAGTAGCCGTTGAGCGTGACGCTGAACGTCCCGGTGCGGAAGGCGAGGCCGCCCTCCCAGTTGACGACCCGTTCCGGATCGATGATCGGATCGCTCCAGCGGACGTACTGCACCTCGCCGTCCTCGACCACCTCCTCGCGCTCGCGGAAACCGGGCTCGAGCCCCACGTCGTCCGCCCCGTTCCAGGCGCCCCAGTAGTCGCTGTCGGTGGGCTCGCGGTGCGTGATGCCCACGTGGCCGTAGAGGCCGAGATCGCCGCCGGCCGGACGCCAGGGGGTCTGCCAGAACAGACCGCCCTTGGGGTTGAAGAAGTCGTACTCGACGGAGTACGCGTGGCGGTCGGTGCCGGTGAAGTTCCCCAGCTCGTCGTGCTGGAAATCGTACTGGCGATGCTGGTACTGCAGGTCGGCCATCACCGTCAGCCCCGGCAACAGCTGCCAGCGCTCGTTGACGTACAGCGAGTAGGCGTCCTTGTCGCCGGTGTAGTCGTGGTACTTGACGCCGCCGGGGACGTCGCCCGGAGTGAGCGCCTGCTCGCCCGTCCCGGCCGACGCGTAGAGGACGTCGCCCCAGTGGTTGCTGTGGAACGTGTAGTAGTCGCCGCCGACCACCAGACGACCGCTTCCGTGGTCCCACATCAGCGAGGGCACCCATCCGGTCTGGTCCTTGCGGACCCACTTCGTCCGGACCAGGTCGACCTCCCCGCCGGACTGGTAGAGGTCCGGGAAGAACGCGTCGAGGCTGAAGTCGAACGGATCCTCGCCGGCCTTGAAGTTCTCGTAGAACCCCTCGCCGTGCACGTGATAGACGCTGTTGCGCAGCAGGAGGCGATCGCCGAGGTCCCACTCCCAGTGCAGCTGGTAGTGGGGCTGGCGGAAGTCGTCGATGGCGTTCCAGTAGGTCTCCGGGTTGTGGCGACGGTTCTCGGCCAGGATCGATTCGGGCGCCGGATCCCAGGCGTGCTGGCTGACCTGGTGGCCGGTGAAGACGTCGGCCGAGACCTCGTGACGGCCCGAGCGCCAGAGGCCGGACCAGAAGACCGACCACTGCTCGGTCCCGGCCCGTTCGCGGTAGCCGTCGCTCTCGATCTGGCTGATGCGCAGCCGGCTGCGCAGGCCGCTGTCGCCGAGCTCGCCGGTCTGGTAGCTCAACGTCCGGCGGCTCGTGCCGAAACTGCCGACCTCGAGGGCGAGATCGCCACCCGCCACGGGATCGAGCCGCTCGGTGACCAGGTTGACCGTGCCACCGATCGCGGTGACCCCCCCCACGCCGTTGGTCACGCCGCGCTGGACCTGGATGTCCTGCATGTTCGCCCCGAGGTCGGCCAGGTTCACCCAGTAGACCTGGTGGTCCTCGGGATCGTTCAGGGGGATCCCGTTGATGAGCACGCCGATGCGGCGCTGGTCGAATCCCCGGATCTTCAGGTAGGTGTACCCGATGCCGTTGCCGGCATCGCTGTACGAGTAGACGCCGGGCAGCCCCTGCAGGAGCATGGGGACGTCCCGCGGCGTGAGGTCGCGGTCGATCCGGGTCTCGGGGATGTTCGTGTGGCTGAGATGGACGTCCGTCCCGTAACGGGACGCGGTCACGATCACCTCGTCGAGCTCGTAGGCGGGGGATCGGTTGGTGTCGGGCGGATCGGCGACCTCGGTCGTGGCGGCCGCGGTCGCGACGGGAATCGAGAGAACGAGCAATCCCGCCGCCGCCGCGCATCGCAGACGTTCGAGCATGACGAACCTCGCTTGCGGGTCGGATGTACGGGAGCCGAATGAAGAATACCGGCTCCTGGATAGGGCCGGTGGCGGAGAAGAAGAGATCGAAGGTTCCCGTTTTCCTACGCCGGTATGACCCGGGTCAGGTGCGGAGGGTATGATCTCAGGCTTTCCAGCCACCCCTAACGGACGTGGCCAACGTAAGACCTGCGTCGACGGGATGTCAAGTCACGGCCGGCGACCTTGCCAGCGGTGGATCGGGGCGTCATCATGCGCAGCGGCGGTCGCGGCGGCCGTCGTCGCCGAGACACCACCCACGAGGACGGACCAGTGACCCCGGATGCCACCCTCACCTTCGATCGGGACGCGCGCGTGTTCGTCGCCGGCAGCGACCACGCCCGCCGGCTGGCCGCCGCGGCGACGATCGTCGAGCTCGCGGCCGGCGATACCCTGGCGCCCGGACCTTCGTGCGACCTCGTCGTGCGGCAGGGCAATCTACGGGTGAGCGAACGGCTGACCGACGGGCGCGAGATCACCCGCGCCGTCCTGCAGACGGGGATGATCTGCCGGGTCCGGTCCGCCGGCGGGAGTCGTAGCGACACGGTCGGTTCGGCGCTATATAGCCTCGAAGTGACGGAACTGAAGGCGCTGACCGACACCGAGATCTGGCAACTGCCGGCCGGCGCCTGCGACCCCGCGTGATCCAGGCCGCGCACCCCGCGGCCCGCGGTTTTCCAGGGAGCCTCCATCCATGCCTGACCAGCCGAGTCCGCGCCTGGTGCTCTGCATCCTCGACGGCGTCGGCGAGCGACAGGACGCCGAGCCCGACCGCGGCAACGCGATCACCGCCGCCGACCCCCGCTACCTCGAGCACCTCCGGCAGACCTATCCGTTCACCACGCTGCGCGCGTCCGGCCCGGCGGTCGGCCTCCCGGAGGGCCAGATGGGCAACAGCGAGGTCGGCCACCTCACGATCGGCGCCGGCCGCGTGCTCGACCAGGAACTCGTGCGCATCGGCAAGAGCCTGTCGTCCGGCGCCTTCCGCGAGCAGGAGGCCTGGCGCTCGTTCTGCGGGCGCGGACTCGAGGCCACGAAGCGCCTGCACCTGCTGGGCCTGGTCTCCCCCGGCGGGGTGCACAGCCACACCGATCATCTTCACGGCATCGTCGCCGCCGCCCGCGATGCGGGCTTCACCGACATCATCATCCACGCGCTGCTCGACGGCCGCGACACCGACCCGCACAGCGGCAAGGGCTACGTCGAGGACCTGCAGCGCGCCCTCGACGAGCTGGGAGCCGGCCGCATCGCCACCGTGATGGGCCGCTACTACGGCATGGACCGCGACAAGCGCTGGGACCGCAACGAGAAGGCCTGGAACGCCATCGTCGAGGCCGACGGGCCGCGCGCGGACGATCCCGTCGCGGCCATCCAGGCCAGCTACGACGCGGGCGTGACCGACGAGTTCATGCTGCCGGTCGTCGTGACGGGCGATCGCGTCGAGGACGGCGACAGCGTCTTCTTCTGGAACTTCCGCGCCGACCGTGCGCGGCAACTGACGTGGGCGTTCATGGATCCCGACTTCGAGGGCTGGGGACCACAGCGACGCCCGGACGTCAACTACCTCACGATGACCCCGTACGACGAGCGCCTGCCGGACGTGCCGGCCGTCTTCACGCCGCTGCAGCCCGTCAACGGCCTGGCCGAGGTGTTCGCCCGTCACGGCATCCGCAACCTGCGCACCGCCGAGACCGAGAAGTACGCCCACGTGACCTATTTCCTCAACGGCGGCCGCGAGGAACCCTGGCCCCACGAGGTGCGCAAGCTGGTGCCCTCGCCCAAGGTGGCCACCTACGATCTGCAGCCGGAGATGTCGGCGCCGGAGGTGGCCGAGGTGGTCGCCCAGGCCTGCCGGTCCGGCCAGTACGACGTGATCATCGTCAACTTCGCCAACGGCGACATGGTCGGGCACACCGGCGACTTCGACGCCGCGGTCCGGGCCATGCAGGCCGTCGACCGGCTCCTGTCGGAGATCATGCCGCCGAGCCTCGAGAACGGCACCGCCTGGCTGGTGACCGCCGACCACGGCAACTGCGACGAGATGCTCGACGGCAACGGCCGTGTCCTCACCCAGCACAGCCTCAGCCGCGTGCCGTTCATCGTCGCGCGCGAGGACCTGGCCGGCCGCCGCGATCTCATCGCGGACGAGGACTGGGGCCTGGCGGACATCGCGCCCACCATCCTCGGGATGCTGGGCATCGAGCAGCCCGGAGAGATGACCGGACGATCCATCATCGAGCCCTGATCAGAGCTCGTCGATGCTTGCATTTTTTTAACCCCGGATGATTGGATCCGGGGTTTTCCTTGTGTTATAATGCGCTCGCTTGAATCGCGGCGCGGCGCGCCGCCCGTTCCGGGAGGACTGAGAGGATCCTCCCGTGTCTCTGTATCCGCAGCACGAGGAGACCCGAGGATGTCCAAGTTGCTCCTGCCCATGCTCGCCGTCGTCCTGATGGCCGGTCTGGCGGCCGCCCAGACCATCGACGAGATCCAGTTCTACAACCCCGAGACCGGCGAGCCCGAGAGCCCGTTCGACGGCCAGATCGTCACGGTCCAGGGTGTGATCTACTGCCCCGCCGGCATCTACAACAACGGCACCCATTACCTGCTGGGCGAGACCGGTGGCATCAGCTTCTTCGCCTCCGGCACGGGCCTCGTGCTCGGTGACGAGGTCAGCATCACCGGCGAGGTCAGCACCTTCAGCGGCGAGATCCAGATCGCCGATCCGAGCATCACCTACATCGGCAGCCCCGGCGTGCCGCAGCCCACCGACGCGACCACCGGCGAGATCGCCCCCGACTACGAGCGCGTCGGCGACTTCGTCTCGGTGATCGGCGAGGTCACCAGCAAGAGCGGCAGCCAGTTCGAGATGGCGACCGTCGGCGAGGACACCCTGATCGTCTACATCGACAGCACGACGGGGATCGACCTCGGGGCCGTCGACGTCGGCGACGAGTACCAGGTGATCAGCCCGGTCGTCGTCTTCAACGGCCTGATCGAGCTGAAGCCCCGGTACCAGAGCGACCTGATCGAGGATCCCAGCGGCGACACGCTGCCGGTGATCAGCAACGTGACGGTCGACAACTACGTCGTGCTGGCCGATGCGCCGGTGACGATCTCGGCGACCATCAGCGACAACCTGGGCGTCGACAGCGCGACCCTCTATTACCGCGACAGCGACGGCGAGAATCCCGACGCCTGGATGAGCCTGCCCATGAGCGACATGGGCGGCGACATGTACGGCGCGACGATCCCCGCCGGCCACACCGGCACGCAGATCGACTACTACGTCGAGGCCACCGACACCGGTGCCCAGACGGTGACCCTGCCCGGCGACGCGCCCGATGGCTTCTACGAGCTGGCCGTGGGCATCACCCCCATCTACGACCTGCAGTACGTGCATCCGGACAGCTCGGGCGACAGCTCGTACCTCGACCGGGTGCTGAACATCCGCGGCGTGGTCACCGCCGGCACCGGCGAGGTCGGCCCCCCGAGCCAGTTCGTCGTGCAGGAGCAGGAGACCGGCCCGTACGGCGGCTACGCCTTCGGCGGCGTGCTCGTGTACGAGGGCTCGGCCGCCGGCCAGTACTTCCGCGGCGACCTCGTGGAGATGGGCGGCTACGGCAACGAGTACTTCGGTCTCACCGAGATGGAGCCGTTCAACGGCAACGCCATCAACCTGCTCAGCTTCGGCAACGAGCTGCCGCCGGCCTCGCGCGTGGCGACCGGCGATCTGGCCGACTACCTGCCCTCGAGCGAGGACGGCGACGGCCGCCTCGGCGAGGCCTGGGAGAGCGTCTGGGTCAAGACCCGTGCGGCTGCCGTGCTCGACACGCTCGGCTTCGGCGAGTACATCATCTCCGACACCGAGCAGCGCCCGGACAGCCTGGTGGTCGACCCCGCCATCGAGCTGACGTACCAGCCGACCATCGGCGACGTGATCTTCGTCGAGGGCTTCATGGACTTCGCCTTCGGCGAGTTCCAGATCACCCCGATCGCCGACCAGTACATCACGCTGACCGACTGGGTGCCGGTCGAGGACACCCCGACCATCGCGGCCGCCGGCGGGTTCGAGAAGGTCTACCCCAACCCCTTCAACCCGGCGACCAACATCCAGTTCGTGCTCAACCGCGACGAGCTCGCGCAGCTGAACATCTACAACCTGCGCGGTCAGCTGGTGCGCACGCTGGTCAACGAGCGGATGCCCCGTGGCCAGTACACGCTGACCTGGGACGGTCGCGATGCCGACGGGCAGTTCGTGGCCAGCGGGCAGTACTTCGCGCGGCTGCGGATCGGGGCCGAGGTGATGCAGGTCCGCAAGCTTAGCCTGGTGAAGTAGCGCGCGTTCGTGCTTACGGGCGCCGGTGGCGCTCGCAGATCGACGCGTGCGATCGACGCCGACGGGGGGCCCGATGGGCCCCCCGTCGCTTTGCCGTGGCGGGTGCTTTTCGTCGCGGCTGGTTTGCCGGGGCGGACGCCGGGATCGCTAGATCTCGACGAGATCCGATACGTCCGACTCGTCCAGGGACTGCACGGGGGTCGGCTCCTGCTTCCATGCGGTCGCCCTGGTCGGGATCCGACGCGCGGGCGCGGGTGCGGCGGCCGCCTCGTCACGGTTCCCCAGCAGCCTCATCAGCCCCTGGACCGCCTCGCGCATGACCGCGGCCTGGGCGGTCAGCTCCTGCGCGGCGCTGGCGGTCTCCTCGGCGCTGGCCGCGTTGCCCTGTGCGACGGTGTCCATGCGGCCGACGGCCTCGTTGATCTCGGCGATCCCCGAGCTCTGCTCCCTGGTCCCCGTGTCGACGTCGGTCGACAGCCCGTCGACCTCGTGGGCTCGCCGGACGATCTCGTCGAGGCGCTCGGACACGCGGCCGCAGATGGATACGCCGAGGTCGCTCCGTTCGACGGCGACCTCGATCCTGGAGGCCGTGTCCTGGGCCGCCTGCGCCGATCGCTGGGCCAGGCCGCGCACCTCCTCGGCCACCACGGCGAAGCCCTTGCCCGCATCGCCGGCCCGGGCGGCCTCCACGGCGGCATTGAGCGCCAGGATGTTCGTCTGGAAGGCGATCTCGTCGATGGTCTTGATGATGTTCGCGATCTCGTTGCTGGACTCCTTGATCGCGTTCATCGCCGCCACCATCTCGGCCATGTCGTGGACGCCCTGGTCCCCGCTGGCCCTGGTCTGGCCGCCGATCTCGGTGAGCTGCTGGGCCTTGGCCGTGTTGGCCTCGGTCACCCGGGAGATCTCCAGCAGCGAGGCGGCCGTCTCCTCGAGCGACGCCGCCTGCTCGCTGGCCCCGGTCGCGAGCGACCCGCTCGCATCGGAGACCTGGCCGGCCGCTGCCGCGGTCTGCTCCGCGCCCTGCGAGAGGTCGACGGCGATCCGCTGCAGCGACGAGGCGACCTGCCGGCTGAGGACCACCGCGTAGCCGCCACCGGCCACGATGGCCAGCACGAGCAGGGTGACCGTGATGGCCAGGAGTCGCCGGTACCGCGCCTGGGCCGCCGTGTACTCGGTCCTGGCGACGTCCAGCTGCAGATCGACCAGCTCGGTGACCTTGCCGCTGATCGGATCGATGGCCTCGTAGAGCGGTCCGTCGAACCCGGCGAGCTCGCCGGTCAGATCGCCCGGATGCCCGGCCAGGAATGTGCTCAACCGCTCGACGGCATCGTCCGCCTCGCGGAACAGGCGCTCGGCCTGACCGGCGAGCGCCTGCTCGTCCGCGGTCAGCTCGGTCGACATGTACGCGTCCCAGCGCTCGCGGATCCGTCCGCTCGAGGCCTCCACGCCGCTCAATGCCTCCGTGCCGGTCATCAGGCCGGCGTTGGCCTTGTTCACCGCGTCGATGATCGCGACGGCGTAGTCGTCGGCGATGCTCTTGAGCTGCTGCAGCGGCACGACCCGGTCGTTGTAGACGGTCTCGAGGCTGCCATTGGTGCTGCGCAGACCCTGGATGCCGACCACCGCGACCGCGATCATGCACCCCAGGATCAGGGCGTTGGACAGGTAGAGTCTGGCTCGGAGTGACATGGGAAGCTCCCTGCGTCGAAGTCGATCGATCCCTCGGACTTGAGAATCGACATCCGGACCCAGGGATTGAGTCCAAAATTTCACAAATCACCCCGGCCAGCGTCGACCGTGTCCCAACGGACGGCGGACGCAGCGGGCGGACCGCGGTCGCGGACGGCTCAATCGCCGAGCCGCAACCGCAGGCCCAGCAATCCGTGGAACTCGAGCGTCGGCTGGTTGACCGCATCGTCGGCCGACTCGAAGTCGTAGCCGTCGCGGGGGTTGGCGTGGTCGCCGTCCGGGTCGTAGGTGGTGTCGTGGCCCTCGAGGGCGGCGTCGAGGAAGTGGTCGGCGCCCGCGGTGATCATGAAGTCGAGCCGGTCGCTCACCGCGAACGCCGTCTCCAGGAACAGGCCGACGCCCCACTGGCTGCTGGTGACGTCGAACTTCTCGTTGCCGCCGACGAAGTTGAAGGTGCCGGTGAAGCTCGCGTGCCGCAGGCCGAGGCCGACGCTCACCGGCGAGCCCCCGATCTCGGTCAGCGGGGTCATCAGGTCCAGCCGGAACTGCCAGGTGTCGGCCGATTCCTCCGGCGTGCCGTTGGTGTTGTCGTTGATGAAGACCCGGCGCGCGTCGAGGGCTCGGCCGGCGTCGCGAGTGGAATAGGCGCCGGCCAGGCGCAGCGACAGGGGCACGTCGCGGGTGAAGTGATGCAGGGTCAGGCCCGCCTGCACGCCGGTGCCGGCGGTGGCGCCGAAGCCGGCGTCGAGCGACGTCTCGACGGCCGATGCGCCGCCGGCGATCACGGCGAGAAGCGCCAACGCGCCGAGGGCGCGGACGCCCGGGAACCTGGCAGACTGCATGATCGATCCTCCGGGAACGGTGTGGCCGCGGGCGCGACGCAAGGCGAGCACCCTTCTCCGATTTCGTGCCCGACGATGATACAAGGACCGTGCCCGACCGTCACGCTGGAACCATCGACGCGGTCGTTGCGTCCTGCAGGAGACCCCGATACGCTCCGCGCAGCATCCTTGCCGGGAGGTCCGAGATGCCCAACGAATCCCTCGTCCGTCAGATCGGGCGCACGATCCTCGTGTCCGTCCTCAGCCTCGTGGTGATCGTCGGCCTGATCGCCGGCGTCCTCTACCTCGTTTTCGACCAGGGGGCCGACATCGAGCGCGGCAGCTGGCTCGTGATCGACCTGCACACCGGCCTGCCGGCGTACGACCCGCCGGGCCAGTTCCCCGGTTCCCTGCTCGCCGACGACACGCTGACCCTGCAGGGCACGCTGGACGCGCTGGCCAAGGCGACCCGCGACGACCGCGTGCGCGGCGTGATCTGGAAGCTCTCGTCCAGCCACGGCGCCGGCTGGGCCAAGCTCGACGAGCTGCGCACCGCGACCGCCGGCGTCCAGGAGGCCGGCAAGCCGGTCCACGCCTGGGTCGACGCCATGGACCTGTCCACGCTCTACCTGGCCGCCGCCTGCGACTCGATCTACATGCCGCGCGGCGGCTACTTCACGCTGCAGGGCATGCTGCGGCAATCGACGCACGTCAAGGGCACGCTGGAGAAGCTGGGCATCACGCCGCACGTCTCGAAGATCCGCGACTACAAGTCGGCCGCCGAGCTGGTCACCGAGACCGGGATGACCGCCCCCGCGCGGGAGCAGAACCAGCGGATGCTCGACCAGCGCTGGCGACGGGTCTCCCACGCGCTGGCCGAGGACCGCGGGCTGCCCCACGCCCGCCTGCTCGAGCTCATGGAGCTCGGCGGCATGGAGCCCGAGGCCGCCGCCGAGGCGGGGCTGATCGATCGCGTGCTCTACTGGCAGGGGCTCGAGACCCGGCTGCTGGCCGCCAGCGACGGATCCGAGGGTCCGCTCCTGCCCACGGTCACGCCCGCGGACTACCGCGACGTGGCGTGGTCGGACCTCGGCCGGGACGGCGACCGCACCATCGCCATCGTGCACGCCCAGGGCGTGATCGGCGGACGCGAGAACTCGGTCAACCCGCTGCTCGGGATCATGATGGGCCACGAGTCGGTCGTGCGCGAGCTGCAGCGCGCGCGGCTGGACGAGGACGTCGAGGCCATCGTCCTGCGGGTCGACTCTCCCGGCGGCGACGGCCTGACCAGCGACCTGATCGGCCACGAGGTCGCGCTGTGCGCGGCGGCCAAGCCGACGGTCGTCAGCATGGTCGACGTCGCGGCGTCGGGCGGCTACCAGATCGCCTTCCGCGCCACCGAGATGCTGGCCGGCCGGCAGAGCGTGGTCGGTTCCATCGGCTCGATCGCCGGATTCCTGGACATGAGCGGGTTCCACGACCGGATCGGCCTGAGCAAGGACGCGGTCGAGGCCGGGCCGATGGCCAGTCTCGGGCGCGACGACCGGGCGCCGACCCCGGCCGAGTGGGAGGCGTTCGAGACCGCCCACGAGGCCGGCTTCATGGCCTGGATGCGCGAGGTCGCCGACCGTCGCGGCTTCACCATGGCGGAGATGGAGGAGCGCGCCTTCGGCCGGGTGTTCACCGGCGAGGAGGCCGTGGCCAACGGGCTGATCGACGGTCTCGGCGACCTCGAGACCGCCGTCGCCCGGGCGGCCGAGCTGGCGGAGATCCCCCCGGACGAGGTCCGTCGCGTGCATCTGCCCGAACCGGCCGGACTGCTCGCGTCGATCATGGGCACCGGGAAGGGCCCGGCCGATCCGGTCGCGATGGCGCTGCGCTGGCGACTGTATCGTGAGCTGAAGGCCGAGGCGGCCCTCACCCGGCAGATGATGACCACCGACGCGGTGCTCGCGCCGGTCCCGCGCTGACCCGCGGATCGCCGACCGGGCCGGCTGACGGGCAGCCGGCCCGGTGGTCATGGCAGCGGATCAGGACCGTGCGGTCAGTCGAAGAGCGCCTTCAGGCCGCTGAGGCTGCGGGCCTCGGTGGCGAGGATCTCGGTGCTGATGGTCGCCACCGAGCCGCCTGCGGGCACGCTGCAGAGCACCAGGACGTCGGGATTCACGCCGTCCGCGTAGCCCGGGCCGGCGCCGTCGAAGCTGCTGGGATCGGAGGCGCCCATGATCAGCTGGTTCTCGTAGTATTCCGCCGTGACCAGGCACTGGTAGGTGCAGATCACCGTGATGGGGCTCGCCGGCACCGGCGTCTGGAAGCCGACGAGGTGATTGGTCGTATCGCCGAAGTTGGTCCAGCCGTTGGGGCCGTCCACGTCGAGGATGATGGGCAGATCGGGTGTCAGGAACTCGAGCCCGCACTCGTAGCCGCCGATGGTGTCCCGCGAGGGCTCGAAGACGCAGAGGTAGAACTCGAACGGCACGCCGGACTCGATGAAGATGAACTCCTCCTCGAGGTCAGTGTAGGCCGAGGCGCCCATGCGGTCGGGCCCCGGCTGGGCGAGCGCGATCGTGCCCAGCAGCAGCACGAGCAAGGTCGTCGAAAGGAGCTTCAAGCGATTTCCTCCCCGTTGTCCGGCCCCGGGGGGGCCGGATCCACCGGTGCCGCACGGCGCGCGCGCACGTCGTGCCGTCCCCGTGATGATACCATGCGGGCCATGGCCGGCACAATCGACCCGGCGTCCGGACGCAGGGCGCGTTGCGGAAGGGCCCGGTTCTTCCGAACATATCCGCTCAGAATCTCGCGTCCGCGCTCACCACACCGGGGGTTGCCATGTCCAGCCAGTTTCGCGAGTTGAACTTCGCCCACGGCGAGGAGATCGACCTGCTGCGCGCGCACGTGCGGGAGTTCGCGCGCAAGGAGATCGCCCCGATCGCCGAACGCATCGACCAGGAGAACGCCTTCCCCCAGGACCTCTGGCGCAAGCTCGGCGACGCCGGCCTGCTGGGCATCACCGTCAGCGACGAGTACGGCGGCGCGGGCCTCGGCTACCTCGCCCACGTGGTGGCCATGGAGGAGATCAGCCGCGCCTCGGCCTCGGTCGGCCTGAGCTACGGGGCGCACTCGAACCTCTGCGTCAATCAGATCTTCCGCAACGGCACCGACGAGCAGCGCGCCACCTACCTGCCGAAGCTGATCACCGGCGAGCACGTCGGCGCCCTCGCGATGAGCGAGACCGGCGCCGGCAGCGACGTCGTCGGCATGCAGCTGCGCGCCGAGAAGCGCGGCGACACCTACGTGCTCGACGGCAACAAGATGTGGATCACCAACGGACCGGAGGCCGCCACGTTCGTGGTCTACGCCAAGACCGACCCGGACGCGGGCGCCCGTGGCGTCACCGCGTTCATCGTCGAGGCCGGTACCGCGGGTTTCTCCACCGCTCAGAAGCTCGACAAGCTCGGCATGCGTGGCTCGCAGACCTGCGAGCTGGTGTTCGAGGACTGCGAGATCCCCGCCGCGAACGTGCTCGGCGAGGAGAACAAGGGTATCCACGTGCTGATGTCCGGCCTCGACTACGAGCGCGTGATCCTCGCCGCCGGCCCCCTGGGCATCCTGCGAGCCTGCCTCGACGTGGTGATCCCCTACTCGCACGACCGCAAGCAGTTCGGCCGCGAGATCGGACAGTTCCAGATGATCCGCGCCAAGATCGCCGACATGTACACCCAGACCAACGCCTGCCGCGCCTACGTCTACGCCGTGGCCCGGAGCTGCGATCGCGGCGAGACCACGCGCAAGGACGCCGCCGGCGCGATCCTGCTGGCCGCCGAGACCGCCACCCGGATGGCGCTCGACGCGGTGCAGATCCTCGGTGGCAACGGCTACATCAACGAGTTCCCCGCCGGGCGTCTGCTGCGCGACGCGAAGCTCTACGAGATCGGCGCCGGCACCAGCGAGATCCGCCGCCTGTTGATCGGCCGCGAGATCTTCGAGGAGACCCACCCCGCGGGCTTTGAATCCGCCAAGCGCCAGCGACTGACCGGAGGTGCCGAGTGAGCGTGCTGCGCAGCCAGGTCCTGACCCGTTCCGACCGATTCCAGTCCAGCGCCCGGGCCATGCAGGGTCTCGTCGACGACCTGCGCGACAGGCTGGGCACCATCCGCCGCGGCGGCGGCGAGAAAGCCCAGGCCCGCCATCTCGCCCGCGGCAAGCTGCTGCCCCGCGACCGCATCCTCGCGCTGCTGGACCCGGGATCGCCGTTCCTCGAGCTGAGCCAGCTCGCCGCCCACGAGGTCTACGACGAGGCCGTGCCCGCGGCGGGCATCATCACCGGCATCGGGCGGATCATGGGCCGCGAGTGCATGGTGGTGGCCAACGACGCCACGGTGAAGGGTGGGACCTACTACCCGTTGACGGTGAAGAAACACCTCCGGGCGCAGGAGATCGCCGCGCGCTGCGAGCTGCCCTGCCTCTATCTCGTGGATTCCGGCGGCGCCAACCTGCCCTACCAGGACGAGGTCTTCCCCGACCGGGACCACTTCGGGCGCATCTTCTTCAACCAGGCCACCATGTCCGCCCGCGGCATCGCGCAGATCGCCGTCGTGATGGGCATGTGCACCGCCGGCGGCGCCTACGTGCCGGCCATGGCCGACGAGGCGATCATCGTCAAAGAGCAGGGCACGATCTACCTGGGCGGACCGCCCCTGGTCAAGGCGGCCACGGGCGAGGAGGTCTCGGCCGAGGAGCTGGGCGGCGCCGACGTGCACACGCGCATCTCGGGCGTGGCCGACCACTTCGCCTCCGACGATCGGCACGCCCTGGCACTCGCCCGCCGCGTGGTCAAGCACCTGAACCGACGCAAGCCCGTCGACCTCGAGCTGCGCGACCCGGCCGCTCCGCTCTACCCGGCCGAGGAGCTCTACGGCATCGTCGGCACCGACCTGAAGCGTCAGTTCGAGATCCGCGAGATCATCGCCCGCCTGGTCGACCGCTCGGAGTTCGACGAGTTCAAGAGCCGGTACGGCGACACGCTGGTCTGCGGCTTCGCGCACCTGCACGGCTACCCCGTGGGCATCCTGGGCAACAACGGCATCCTGCACTCGGACTCGGCCATGAAGGGGGCGCACTTCGTCGAGCTGTGCTGCCAGCGTCGCATTCCGCTGGTATTCCTGCAGAACATCACCGGGTTCATGGTGGGCAAGAGCGCCGAGCACGAGGGCATCGCCAAGCATGGCGCCAAGCTCGTGACCGCGGTCTCCTGCGCGCAGGTCCCCAAGTTCACCGTCATCATCGGCGGCAGCTACGGTGCCGGCAACTACGGCATGTGCGGCCGGGCCTACGACCCCACGCTGCTGTTCATGTGGCCCAACGCCCGCATCTCCGTCATGGGCGGCGATCAGGCGGCCAACGTGCTGGCCACCGTCAAGGCGGACGGACTGCGCCGCAAGGGCGCCGAGTGGACCGACGAGGAGGCCGAGGCCTTCAAGGCGCCCATCCGCGCCCGCTACGAGGAGCAGGGCCACCCCTATTACGCGAGCGCCCGCCTCTGGGACGACGGCGTGATCGATCCGGCCCAGACCCGCGAAGTGCTGGGCCTGAGCATCTCCGCCGCCCTGAACGCGCCGATCGCGCCGACCACCTTCGGCGTGTTCCGCATGTAGGAGGCGCGGCCGTGAACGAGACCCGGACCACCTGCGGAGCCGTCAGCGACGAACGTGGCATCGTCACCCTCACGCTGCGCCGCCCCGAGAAGCACAACGCGTTCTCCGGGGCGATGGTCGCCGAGCTGACCGAGCTGCTCACGCGAGCCGGCGAGCTCGACCACGTCCGCGCGCTGGTGCTCGCGGCCGAGGGCAAGCACTTCTCCGCCGGCGCCGACCTGGGCGACATGCAGGCCATGGCCGACGCGAGCCACGAGGAGAACCTGGCCGACGCCGTGCGGCTCGCTCATCTGCTGCGCCGGCTGGACACCTTCCCGAGGCCGGTGCTGGCCGTGGTGCAGGGTGCGGCCTTCGGCGGGGCGGTCGGACTGGTGTGCTGCTGCGACTCGGTGATCGCCTCGCCCCGGGCGCGGTTCTGCCTGAGCGAGGCCCGGCTCGGCCTGGCCGCCTCGGTGATCTCGCCGTACGTGGTGCGGGCGCTGGGCCCCCGTCGGGCGCGCCACGCGGTCCTGACCACCGAGATGATCGATGCCCAGGCCGCCCTGAGGTATGGCCTCGTGCACGAGGTCGCCGACGAGCTCGACCCGGCCATCGCCCGCTGGACCGACGCCGTCCTGGCCGGTGCCCCCGGCGCCCAGGCCGAGATCAAGCGCCTGGTCCAGCGCGTCTACGGCCATCCGGTGACCGACGATCTGGTCCAGGAGACCGCCGAACTGATCGCCGACCTCCGCGGCCGCCCCGAGGGCCGCGAGGGGCTGGCCGCCTTCTTCGCCAGGCGTCCGCCGTCGTGGTCCGCCGATGCCGAGGGTTCCGTGAACGAGGAGTGACCGTTGCTGCGCAAGCTGCTGATCGCCAACCGCGGTGAGATCGCCTGCCGCGTCATCCGCACCGCGCGCCAGATGGGCGTGCGCACCGTCGCCGTCTACAGCGACGCCGACGAGACCGCCATGCACGTCGGCCTGGCCGACGAGGCTGTGCGCCTCGGACCGGCGCCGAGCAGCGAGAGCTACCTGAAGATCGACCGGGTCCTCGCCGCCGCCGAGCAGACCAACGCCGACGCCATCCATCCCGGCTACGGCTTCCTGTCGGAGAACGCCGGCTTCGCCCGCCGTTGCGCCGAGCAGGGCATCGTCTTCGTCGGCCCGCCCGCCGACGCGATCGACGCCATGGGCAACAAGAGCCGCGCCAAGGAGCTCATGGAGAAGGCCGACGTGCCCATGCTGCCCGGGTACCACGGCGTGGACCAGGACCCCGAGCGCCTGCGCGAGGAGGCCGAGCGGATCGGCTTCCCCCTCCTGATCAAGGCCGCCATGGGCGGCGGCGGCAAGGGCATGCGCATCGTCGAGTCGGCCGACCGGTTCGACGAGGCCCTCGAGCTCGCCCGCGGCGAGTCCCGCGCCTCGTTCGGCGACGAGACCGTCCTGCTCGAGCGGTTCCTCACCCATCCGCGTCACGTCGAGGTCCAGGTCTTCGCCGACCAGCACGGCGGCGCCATCTATCTCGGCGACCGCGACTGCTCGATCCAGCGGCGCCACCAGAAGATCATCGAGGAGGCCCCGGCGCCCGGCCTCTCGGACGAGACTCGCCGCGCCATGGGCGAGGCCTCGGTGCGCGCCGCGCTGGCCATCGGCTACGTGGGCGCCGGCACCATGGAGTTCCTCTACGGCGAGGACGGCGGATTCTACTTCATGGAGATGAACACGCGCCTGCAGGTCGAGCACCCGGTGACCGAGATGGTGACCGGCCAGGACCTCGTGAAGTGGCAGCTCCTGGTCGCCGGCGGCGAACCGCTCCCCCTGCGGCAGGAGGACGTGCATCTGCGCGGCCACGCCATCGAGGCACGCATCTACGCCGAGGACCCCGACGACGACTTCAAGCCCGCGCCCGGCCGCATAACCTTCATGACCGAGCCGGAGCCGTCGCGCCACGTGCGCATCGACAGCGGCGTGCGCGAGGGCGACGAGATCACCAGCCATTACGATCCGATGATCGCCAAGCTCGTGTGCTGGGACGAGCAGCGGCCGCTGGCCGTCCGCCGCATCAACCGGGCGCTCGAGGAGTACCGGATCGTCGGCGTGACCCACAACCTGAACTTCCTGGCCAACGTGCTCGACTCGCGGCCGTTCATCGCCGGCGACCTGTCGACGCGCTTCCTGGCCGACCACGCCGCGCTGCTGACGGGCACGCACGGCCTGTCGCCGCTGCGCTTCCAGGCGCTGGCGGCGCTCTTCCTCGCCGAGAACCAGCGCGTGCGGCAGCGCGCCCGCGATGCGCGGACCAACGATCCCCGGTCCCCATGGTCCGACCTGCCTGGCTGGCGTCTGAACGGTCCGGCACGCGGCACGGTGCGCCTGCTCGACGACGAGGGGCACGAGACCCTGGTCGGCGTCGAGCTGGACCGCAACGGCGTCTACACCCTCGATCTCGGCGACCAGGAGGTCCGCGCGACGGCGCAGCTGGATGGCAACGACCTGCTGGCCGAGCTGGACGGCCACGTCCTGCGCGCCACCGTCTCGGTGACCCGCAGCGCGGTCACGGTGCACTTCCGCCACCACGTCCACACCTTCGCCCTGCCCGTGCCCACGCACGAGGCCGAGGACGAGGCGGCCGGTGGCCAGCTCAACGCGCCGATCAATGGCATCGTGGTCAGCGTGCTGTGCCAGGAGGGCCAGGACGTCAGCCGTGGCGCCACCCTGATGGTGGTCGAGGCCATGAAGATGCAGTACAACATCTGCGCCCCGGAGGACGGCAAGGTCAAGGACGTGCTCTACCAGGTGGGCGATCAGGTCCTCGAGGGCCAGCCACTGCTGGTCGTGGACGGAAGGGGATAACGACCCATGCGACGGACGATCCGGATCGGCAACGCCGGCGGCTACTGGGGCGACGACCCCGGCGCGCTCCGGCGCCAGATCGAGGGAGGCCCTCTCGACTACGTCACCCTCGACTACCTGGCCGAGGTCACCATGTCGATCCTGCAGGCCCATCGGCGCAAGCGCCCCGAGCTGGGCTACGCGACCGACTTCCTCGAGCAGATGCGCGACTGCCTGCCGCTGCTGGTGGAGAAGGACGTGACGGTGATCACCAACGCCGGCGGCATCAACCCGCTGGGCCTGGGCCGGGCCATCGGCGAGGTGGCACGCGGGCTCGGGCTCGAGGTCAAGGTGGGCGTGGTCGATGGCGACGACATCCTCGCCGACCTCGATCGGCTCGAGGACGCCGGCGAACCGCTGGCCAACATGGAGACCGGCGAGTCGCTCGCCCCGGTCAAGGACCGCGTGACCGCGGCCAACGTCTACCTCGGCGCCGAACCGGTCGTGCGCGCCCTGCAGGCCGGCTGCCGCGTCATCGTCACCGGACGTGTGACCGACACCGGCATCACCCTGGCGCCCATGATCCACGAGTTCGGCTGGCCCGAGGACGACTGGGACCGCCTGGCCGCGGGCGTCGTCGCCGGCCACATCATCGAGTGCGGGACGCAGGCCACCGGCGGCAATTTCACCGACTGGCGGACCGTCCCGAACCTGCACGAGGTCGGCTATCCGATCATCGAGATGGGCGAGGACGGCGTCTTCGAGGTCACCAAGCACACCGGCACCGGCGGCCTGGTCTCCGTGGCCACGGTCAAGGAGCAGCTGGTCTACGAGATGGGCGATCCCACCGCCTACATCTCGCCCGACGGCGTCGCCCGCTTCGACACCATCGAGCTGGCGCAGGCCGGCCGCAACCGCGTGCGGGTCTCCGGGGTCAAGGGCGCCCCACGGCCGGAGATGTTCAAGGTCTCCATGGCCTACGACGACGGCTGGAAGGCCACGGGCACGGTGCTCATCTCCGGGCCGGAGGCCACCGAGAAGGCCGAGGCCGCCGCGCGCATCTTCTGGAAGCGGCTCGGCCACGAGTTCGAGGCGACCCACACCTCGGTCGTGGGTACGGGCACGATCTGGCCCGAGAGCCTCGACCGCTGGGAGACCACCGAGGTGCTGCTGCGCCTCGGCGCCCGCGACCACGCGCGCCAGAAGCTGGTCGACTTCGGCGTGCTCCTGCCCACGCTGATCCTCTCCGGACCGAGCGGCATGGCGGTCACCGGCGGCCGTCCCAAGCCCTCGCCCGTGGTGGCCTACTGGCCGGCGCTGATCCGGCGCAGCAGCGTCACCGCCCGCGTCGTCGTCCTCGATGCCGATGGCGACGAGGCCAGCGAGACCATCACCTTCACCGACCCGGCCCCCGGCCCGGCCCACGAGCCGGCGCCCGTGGTCCGCCGCCCGCGTGCCCGCGACTGGCCACGGCGGACCCGCCGCGTCCCGCTGCGGCGCCTGGCGCACGCGCGCTCCGGCGACAAGGGCGACACCTGCAACATCGGCCTGGTCGCCCGCTCGCCCGAGATCTACGACTGGCTGCGCGAGGCGATCACCCCGACGGTGGTCCGGCGGTTCTTCAAGGGCATCGTCGAGGGCAAGGTCACCCGGCACGAGCTGCACAACCTGGGCGCGCTGAACTTCCTGATGGAGCGGGCGCTCGGCGGCGGCGGCACGGTCTCGCTGATGCTCGACCCGCAGGGCAAGACGCTCTCGCAGGCCCTGCTGGAGATGGAGGTCGAGGCGCCGGTGCGGATCATCCCGACGGAGGCATCGTGAGCGAACGGGAGAAGGGGCTCGAGGCCAGCGACCTCGCCAGCCGCACCGAGGACCTC
Source organism: bacterium (assembly GCA_014730255.1). Lineage (GTDB taxonomy): Bacteria > Krumholzibacteriota > Krumholzibacteriia > LZORAL124-64-63 > LZORAL124-64-63 > Glo-17. The sequence continues at coordinate 36,463 of WJIQ01000198.1, forward strand.
GCCGGCATCCACGCGCTCGAGCAGGCGTACGGCGACCTCGCCTGGCCGGTGCTGCGACGCCAGTATCTCGCCCTGGGATACGCGGCCGGCGTCGAGCGGCTCACGCGCCTGCTGTCCGAGCGGCGCTGGTCGCCGGACGCGCTGGCCGGCGACCCGGTGGCCGCGGTCCGCGACTGGCTCGAGGGCCACTTCACCGACCGCGGCGGCGCCATGCCCGAGATCTGGGCCGAGGAGACCACCGTCTACCTGCGCACGCGCGGCTGCCGCGAGTGCGTCACCATCGAGGCCGAGAAGACGCGCCCGGTCGGCCACCGCGAGGTCTGCTACGTCTACTGCCGGGCCTGGGCCGAGGGCTACGTGTCGGTGCTCGCCGACCTCGCACCGGGCCTGCAGATCAACTATCACAACCTCGATTCGCGGCGCGACGGTGCCGAGCACGACTGCGTCGAGGCCTTCCAGGTCGTCGCCCCGCGCTGACGGTCGTCATTCTCCTGAAACTCTCGCGGCCACCTCGCGTAAAAGGGGCATGCCGGGCAGGCCCGCACCGGACGCCGCCCCCCACCGTGGCGTCCACGGCCGGACCGAGAGGCGTATCACCTCCGCCACGACCAGTGCTGGGCTGGCCCCGCGATCCGTCGTGACCGTTGTCTCCCCCTCCACGACGCACGACCTTCGCGGGCCAGCCCCGCGTCTGTTTACAGGGTGGCGCCACCCCCGTACACTGCTCCGGTCCGCCATCGCCCCTGGCCCCGACCCGGAGTCGATCCATGCGCCGCCTTCTCGTCCTCGTGGCGATCCTCGCCATCGCCCCCATCGTCCGCTCCGCCCCGGCCCCCCTGGAATCCTTCGACGCCCTCATGGGCGCCCTCCGCGATGGCCACACCGTCCGGGTGGTCGCCGACTACAGCGATTGCGAGATGATCATCGACAACGAGCCCGATGTCGCCCCGGATGCCGTCGGCGGCATGACCATCGACGCCTGGGAGTGGTTCGCGCCGGGGGCGGTCTACAACGAGCGCGCCTTCGTGGTCTTCTCGCACGCCAGCCTGATCGAGCATCCGCGCCAGGGCATGGTCACCAATCACGTGAAGTTCAAGGTGTACGAGGACGACGAGGTCGTCATCAGCGCCCGCTATCTCGACCCCGTGTCCTTCGAGGTGACCATGTTCGAGAAGTTCTTCGGCACCGTCGCACGCGGCGACGACGGGGCCGTGCGCTTCCATCGCCTCGATTGAGGCCGGGTTGCGAAGCGTGCACCCGGCGCCGACATTATACGCCTGATCTCTGGCGCAACGAGCCGCGGGCGGGGCCCGCGACGAGGAAGGGGAAACCGTGAAGATCAACCGCAATCCACGCGAGCGGGCCATGGTCCTGCAGCTGTCCGGCGACATCATGGGCGGCAAGGACTACGACACGTTCACCAACGCGATCAAGGAGCTGGTGGACGAGGGGCACGTGGACCTGGTGCTCGACCTGGGCAAGGTCCGCTACATCAACTCCACCGGCCTGGGCATCCTGGTGAGCGGCCTGACGACGCTGAAGAAGAACATGGGCCAGATGAAGATCTGCAACCTGTCCAGCCGCATCGACCGGCTCTTCTCGGTCACGAGCCTGACCACCGTCTTCCCCACCTTCGAGACCGTCGACGAGGCGCTCGAGTCGTTCGAGAGCTAGCACATCTCCCGGGAGACCGTCGCGACGCGGGCCCCGTCCGGGGCCCGCGTTCGTTGGTCCGGGCCGGACGAAACCGGCGCCGTAACACCACGTATCAGAAACCGGACACGCGCGCCCTCTGCCGCCGGCCCGGCGAATACCGCCCCGCCCCGGCGGGTAGATCGCGCGCCCCCCGACACCGAAAACGAGGAGCCGAATCATGAAGCACTGCCACCGCAAGATCCCGCTGACCGCCCTCATCGTGCTCGTCGCGGTCGGCGCCGCCGCCGAGGTCCCGCGCGTGACGAACGGCGCCGAGCCCCGCGACGGCATGGCCGAGCTGCAACTGGAGGAGATCTGGCGCCACGGCGGCATCGACGACGAGGAGGTGCTCTTCGGCCTGGTGACCAGCGTGGTGACCGACGATGAGGGCAACCTCTACGTGCTCGACGCCCAGCTGGCGGAGGTCATGGTTTTCAGCCCCGACGGCGAGTTCCTGCGGACCATAGGCCGCCAGGGCTCCGGTCCGGGCGAGTTCCAGACCCCGCAGCAGCTGGCGATGCTGCCCGGAGGCGGGGTCGGCGTGACCCAGATGTTCCCCGGCAAGCTGGTGGGCCTGAACCTCGACGGCACGCCGCTGGGCGACGTCACCATCGGCGACGCGACGGCCGGCGAGTTCGCCGTCCTGATCAACGTGGCCTCCGGGGGCGGCAATCTCGTGGTCTCGGGCATGGAGCTCGGCTTCGACCAGGCGACGATGTCGCAGGATCGGCACATGTTCGTCCGCAGCTACGACCTCGACGGCACCATGCAGCAGGAGTACGTCTCCGGTGACCAGACCTGGGTCTTCGACAGCTCGTTCGTCCTGCGCGAGACCGAGTCGGACTTCGTCTGGTGGCGCCTGGCGGTCGACCACCAGGGACGCGTGGTCGTGGGCGAGCCGCGCGAGGACTACGAGATCAGCGTCTACGCGGCCGACGGCACCCTGCAGCGGGTGTTCGGACGCGAGTACGAGACGCTCGAGCGGACCGAGGCGATCAAGGCCCGCTTCCGGGCCATGCTCGACGCGCAGACGGGTCAGCTCCCGCCCGGGACCGAGACCGAGGTGGCCGAGCGGGCGCAGGACATCTGGGGGATCCACTGCCATGCCGACGGCAGCTACTGGGTCACCTCCAGCCGCGGCATGTACGAGCCGCCGGAGGGGGCGCTCGTGATGTGGGACGTCTTCAGCCCCGAGGGCGAGTTCGTCCGGCAGGTCCACGCGAAGGTCCCGGGCCAGCCGGGCACCGACCGGCTCCTGCTGACCGACCACGGCTATGCGGTGAAGATCACCGGATTCTGGGACGCGGTCCTCAGCGCCATGGGCGCCGGCGGCCAGAGCGAGGAGGCCGAGCCGATGGAAATCGTTTGCTACCGCATCGGGGAGATGTAGGCTACGCATCCGTCGCCCGTGCACGGCTGACGGGCAACCTGTGCGGCCAGATCGACGTAGAGAACCAAGGCGCCGCGACGAGCGGCGCCCCACCCCGTCACCCCGACCGCAGGAGGACCGACCATGCCCGCGCGACCGCTCGCCCTCGCGCTCCTGATCGCCCTGGCGCTCGCCGCTCCGGCGACCGCCCTGATCGAGAACCCCGCCGAGCCGCCCGGCGGCATCGAGACCATCACCCCGGAGGTCGCCTGGCGCGCCGGCGGGGACGACGACGAGGTCTTCTTCGGCAGCGTCGGCCGCATCCTCGCCGGACCCGACGGCCAGGTCTACGTGCTCGACACGCAGCTGTCCGAGGTCCAGGTCTACGACCGCGACGGCCAGTGGCTCGCGACCCTCGGCCGCGAGGGCGAGGGGCCGGGCGAGGTGCGCGGCCCGGCCGACTGCTTCCTCGTGCCCGACGGCCGGCTGTGCATCGCCCAGAGCTTTCCCGGCCGTCTGGTCTACCTGAACCAGGACGGCACGCCCGGCGGGCAGGCCCAGTACCAGCCGCTGGGCGAGCCGAGCACGTTCTCGGTGATGGTCTCGGGCCTCGAGGCGCCCGGGGGCATGCTCCTGGCCGGGATCCGCTTCAAGCAGAGCGGCCCGGAGGCCATGCAGACCTTCTTCCTCTCGCACTGCGACGCCGAGGGCGCCGAAGAGACCGTCTACCTCGAGAAGCAGTACGGCGTGAACTACGCCGACTTCCGCATCGACGAGGGCGCCATGGACTTCGTCTGGGTCAACCGCATGGCCATCGACGACCGGGGTCGGGTCTACACCGCACCCGAGCGCAACCGTTACCTCGTCCGCGTCCAGGAGCCGGACGGCGCGGTGAGCCACGAGTTCACCCGGCCGGTCACGGTCCCCACGCGCACCGAGGAGGAGCACACCATCGCCGTGAAGATCCACGAGGCGATCGGCGCGAACTACGGCGTGCCCGTCCAGGAGGTGACGGTCGAGGAGTCCGACGCCGCCGTCGCCGGCCTCTGGGTCCGGCCCGACGGCGAGGTCTGGGTCGCCACGCCCGCCAACGAGCCGCCCGCCGGCACGTTCACCCTGCTCGACGTGTACGATGACCAGGGCCGGTTCCTGCGGCAGGTCGCCCTCGACCTGCCCGGCGACCGGCAGCGCGATGGCCTCTACCTGCTGGACGACGGCCGCATCGTGCAGGTCATGGGCGGCCTGGACGCCTGGCTCAGCCAGCAGGGGGTCGAGGCGTCCGACGCCGACGCCCCCGTGCTCGAGGTCGTGGTCTACGAGGCCATCTAGCCGGCGATGCGGGCGGCGGACCGTCGCCCGCGCGCCTTGATTGTTCACCGATCCACCGCCCGACCCCGGACCGAGGTGCCCCGATGACCGCTCACCGCCTCCGCGAACGCTCCCGGCCGCTACCCCCCTACCCGATGCCGCTACTCGTGCTGCTCGCCGCGCTCCTGCTCGCCGGCTGCAGCGGGGGCGATGGCGACGGCACGGCCGCCGACACCACGACCGGCGGCGAGACCGCCGAGGCCGCCGGCGAGGACGACCAGCCCGAGAAGAAGGAGAAGGCGATCCGCGTGAACGTGGGCGCCGTGGTCCGCGGCGCGCTCGTCGAGAGCATCTTCGCCGACGGCGAGATCCGCACCCCGCGCAGCCTCGAGGTCAAGGCCAAGATCGGCGGCCAGCTCACCGACGTCCTCGTGCAGGACGGCGAACGGGTGCGCAAGGGCCAGCTGCTGGCGCGCATCGACCCGCGCGAGTACCGCCTGGAGATGGAGAGCAGCCGCTACGACCACCTGCAGGCGCTCAGCCAGGTGGCCGCCGAGCAGGACACCTTCGAGGTCGACCTCGCGGCCCTGCGCGCCTTCGAGGACGAGAAGCGAGCCCTCGAGCGGGAGCTCGAGCGCGGCCACATCAGCGACTCGGAGTACCAGGCGCGCCTGCTGGAGATGGAGATGCGCGCCCTGCAGGAGGGAGCCTTCCGCCAGGAGGTCTTCCAGCAGCGGACCGGCCTGGCCGACGCCCGCATCGCCGAGGAGCGCGCCGCCCTGAACCTGGAGTACACCGAGATCCGCGCGCCCTTCGCCGGGGTGGTGCAGGGCCGCCAGGTCGTCGCGGGCGAGATCATCGGCGCCAACCAGACCGTCTGCACGCTCTACGACAACCAGAACCTCGAGGCCGTGGTCAACGTGCTCGAGGCCGACCTCGCCAACCTGGTGCCCGGCCGGCCCACCCGCGTCGCCGTGCCCGCGGTGCGCGACACGCTGCTCGCCCAGGTCGACGTCATCAGCCCCACCCTCGATGCGGCCAGCCGTACCTGCGAGGTCATCGTCCGCTTCACCAACGAGGACGACCGCTTCCGACCCGGCATGTTCTGCCGCGCGGAGATCGCCGGCTTCGTGCACGAGGATCGTCTGATGGTCCCCAAGGCCGCGGTCCTGATCCGCGACGACCGCCCGCTGGTGTTCAAGCGCAACGACGACCGCGCCCAGTGGCTGTACGTGACCACGGGCCTGGAGAACGACCAGTGGGTGGAGATCCAGCAGGTGCACTCGGGCGGCAGTCTCGCCCCGGGCGAGGAGGTGGTGGTCAGCGACCATCTCACCCTGAGCCACGAGGCGCTGATCCGCGTCCGCAAGACCGTACCCCCGCAGAACCGCTGGGCGTTCGCCATGAGCGAGGCCATCACGCTGGGTGAGCCGTCCGGCGGCGAGGGGAGCGGTCGATGATCGGACTGGCCGTCCGGCGCCCGGTCGCGGTCCTGATGGTGTTCGCGGGCCTGGTGATCCTCGGCTGGCAGGGCAAGAACCGCCTGGCGCTCGACCTGCTGCCGGCGATCAACTACCCCAACCTGACGGTGATCACCAACTACGCCGACACCCCGGCCGACGACCTGGTGCGCCTGGTGACCGAACCGCTCGAGGAGGTCGTGGCCGGCCAGGAGGGCGTCCGGCGCGTGGTCTCCAAGACCCGCGAGGGCGTCTCCACCATCACGGTGCAGTACGACTGGGGCACCGACATGGACTTCGCCAACCTGCACCTGCGCGAGGCCGTCGACCAGGTCGCCTACCGCGAGGACTTCCCCGAGGCCGCCGACCGCCCTCTGATCCTGCGCTGGGATCCATCGGCACGCCCCATCGCCATCCTGGTGCTCGAGGGCGACGACCCGCTGCGCGAGATGACCGACTTCGCGCGCGAGGTGGTCAAGCCGGCCATGGAGCAGATCGACGGCATCAGCCAGGCCGAGGTGATCGGCGGCGCCGAGCGCGAGATCCTCGTGCGCCCGGACTTCGAGATGCTGCGCCTGTACGACCTGACCATCGACGACCTCGCCCAGGCGCTCCGGGTGAGCAACGTCAACTTCCCCGGCGGACGCATCCGCAAGGGACCGCTCTACCTGCCGCTGCGCATCCTGGGCGAGTTCGAGAACCTGACCGAGATCCGCGCCACCGAGATCCCCGCCGCCGGGCCGGGCATCACCATCGACGACGTGGCCGACGTGGTCGACACCGTCAAGGAGCCCGAGGGCCTGACCTACCTCGGCGATCACGAGGTGGTCGCCCTGCACCTCTACAAGGAGGTGGGCAAGAACACCATCGAGGCCACCGACGAGGTCGACGAGGTCCTCGGCATCCTGGACGACCAGTACCCGGACTTCGCCGCGGAGTTCGTCTACCGCGACGCCGACTACGTCGCCGAGTCGGTCGAGGGCCTGCAGCAGTCGCTGCTCTACGGCGCGGTGCTCGCCTTCGCGATCCTGTTCTTCTTCCTCGCGGACTGGCGCAGCCCCATCGTGGTCGGCCTGGCGATCCCCGTCTCGATCATGACCACCTTCGCGCTGCTGGATTTCGGCGACGTGAACCTGAACCTGATGTCCCTGGGCGGTCTGTCGCTGGCGGCGGGCATGCTGGTGGACAACTCGATCGTCGTGCTGGAGAACATCAACCGGCACCTGCGCAAGCTGCGCGGCCGGCCGGGCAGCGAGGCGGTGGCCGAGACCAGCGCCCGCGCGGCGAGGGAGGTGGCCTCGCCGGTGGTGGCGGCGACGTTGACCACGGTCGCCGTGTTCTTCCCGGTCATCTACGTGCCGGGCATCGCGGGCGAGTTCTTCCGCGACCAGGCGCTGACGGTGACCTTCTCCCTGCTGGTGTCGATCCTCGCCGCCCTGCTGCTGCAGCCCATGCTCTCGGCGCACCTGCTGCGGCCGAGCGAGCGGCCGGGCCTGATCTTCCGGCCCGCGATCGCGCTGCTCGAGCGCGTGCGGGCGGCCTACCACCGCGGCCTGCCCTGGGCGCTCGACCACAAGATCGTGGTCCTGCTGGCCGTGCTGGTCGTCCTGGTCGGGACCATCTGGCTGGGCGCCGGCATGCGCAAGACCTTCCTGCCCGACCGCAACCAGGGCGATTTCTCCGTGCACCTTGAGCTGCCCGCCGGCACGCCGGTCGAGGCCACCGGCGGGGTGGCCAGCGAGCTGGCGAGCTTCCTCTCCGCCCAGCCGCGCGTCGAGACGGTCTACTCGCAGGTGGGCCAGACGGAGAAGACGCTGGCCAGCCTCAAGGAGTACACCGCGCCCAACGTCGCGCGCATCCGCGTCATCCTCCAGCCGTCGCGCCACGGCCAGCAGGACATGGAGCGGGTGAAGGCCGTGCTCCAGACCCGGCTCGAGCGCCTGGAGGGCGCGGTCTGGACCTTCAAGGACGAGGGCATCGGCCTGGGCGAGATCCTCGCCAGCGGCGAGGCGCCGTTCACCCTGGGGATCGTCAGCGAGAACCCCGACGACGCCCTGGCCATGGCCGAGCGCCTGCTGCCGCGGCTCGGCGAGGTGGACGGTCTGGTGGACCTCGAGGTCGACCGCGTGCTCGGCAACCCGACCCTGCGCATGAGCCTGGACCGCGAGACCGCGCTCCGCTTCGGCATCGAGCCCGAGTTCATCGCCCAGGAGCTGCGCGGACGGGTCCAGGGGACCGTGGCCACCCAGTTCAACGAGATCGACCGGCGCATCGACATCGCCGTGCGCCTGCCCCGCCAGGAGCGCGAGGACCTCGATCAGGTGCTGGCCTCGCCCGTGGCCCTGCCCGGCGGCAAGACCGTCACCCTCGGCACCTTCGTCACCCAGCGCATCGAGCAGCCGGTGCGCGAGATCGTCCGTCGCGACCAGCGCCGGCAGATCACCATCTCGGGCGACGTGCAGGGCCGCGGCGTGGACGAGGTCTGGCAGGACGTCCAGCCGCTGCTCGACGGGGTGCAGAAACCCGCCGGCCTCGTGTTCGCCACCGGCGGCGAGCAGGAGGAGATCGACCGTTCGTTCCGCGACCTCGCCTGGGCGCTCGCCCTGTCCGCCCTGCTGGTCTACATGATCCTGGCCGCGCAGTTCGAGAGCTTCGTCGATCCCCTGATCATCGCCGCCGTCCTGCCGATCGGCGTGATGGGGGCGGTGATCACGCTGATGGTCACCGGGCAGACCCTGAACATCATCTCCCTGATCGGTCTGATCGCGTTGCTGGGAATCGCGGTCAACGACGCCATCGTCAAGGTGGCGACCATCCGGCGCCTGCGCTTCGCGGAGGATCACACGGTGCGCGAGGCCGTGATGGAGGCCGGGATGCTGCGCTTCCGCCCGATCCTGATGACCACGCTGACGACGGTGCTGGCGATGGTGCCCATGGGCATCGGCCTGGGCACCGGCGAGCAGATCCAGCGGCCGCTGGCGATCACCATCATCGGCGGCCTGACCATCGCCACGTGTCTGACGCTGTACCTGACGCCGTGCATCTACGAGCTGGTGCATGGATGGCGGGAACGGCGACAGGAGGAGCCCCGGGAGGCGAGTTGATCCGGATCGCCAGGTCGTCGATGCGCGCGCTGGCCGCGGGCCTGCTGATGCTGGTGATCGGCGGCGTCGGATCGACCCGCGCGTGCACGGCGATCGGCGTCGAGGGCCCGGCCGGGGTCTACCTGGGTCGGAACCTCGACTGGGAGCTCGGCGACGGGCTGATCGTCGTCCACCCCCGCGATCCGACGCGGGGTGCGATCTACCTCAGCGTGACGATGAACCAGTTCGGAGCGGACCTTCCGCTCGGCGGGATGAACGAGGTCGGCCTCGCCGTCGAGGAGCTGTCGTACCCGCCGGCCCGCCCGCCGGAACCCGGCGGCCGGCCGACCATCGACGAGTTCGCGCTCATCCAGTACCTGCTCGACCGGTGCGCGACGGTCGACGCGGCCCTGCGGGCGGTCGATCGCCTCGCCGTCGTCCGGCGCTGGGCGGGGCTGCATTACATCCTCGCCGACCGCACCGGCGACGCCGCGGTCCTCGAGTTCCTCGACGGCCGGACGGTGGTCCATCGCGGCGCCGACCTGCCGCACCGGGTTCTCACCAACGACACCTACGCGCGCTCTCGCGAGTACCTCGCCCGACACGTCGGCTTCGGCGGCGACCGTCACGAGACCGACGGCCCCGGATCTCCGGAGCGGTTCGTGCGCGCGGCGCGGATGGCCGTCGCCTGGCCGGCCGACCCGGCGGACGGCGGTGACGGCGTGTTCCGGATCCTCGACGAGGTCCGGCAGCACGACACGCGGTGGTCGATCGTCCACGACCTCGCCCGGTTGACGATCGACGTGCGGGTCGCGGGCGGTCCGCCTCCGCGCAGGATCGACGTCGCCGCGTGGGCCGGTCGCGACCCGACGGCGCCGGTGGTGCGCGATCTGATGGGCACCGTCGCGCCCCATGCGACCGACGCCTGGATCGCCTGGACCCCGGCCATCGAGGCGCGGCTGCGCGAACGGGTGGCGGTTGCCCTCGGGACCGACGTGGCCACCGCCCACGAGGCCGCCGAGGCGGCGCGGCGGTCCCCCCTGCCACCGGTCGCCGTGCCCGAGCTCGAGCTGCTGCACGTCCAGAACGCCGGGGTGGAGATCCACGCCGGTCGTCACGTCGTCCTCGTCGACGCCCTGCTCGATCTGACCGTCGCCCCCGGTCAGCCACCGCGCCTGCACGACCACCTCACGACCGACCGGCTCGACGACCTGGTGCATGGACGCGCGCCGTTCACCCCGGCCGACGCGATCTTCATCACCCACGGCCACGACGACCACCACGACGCCGCGATCGCACGTCGTTACGACGACCGCCAGCGTCCTCAGGGGATCGTCCATCCTGCCGGGATGGCACGGGCGGGCCTCTCCGGCGCCGTGGCCTGGTCGCGAGCGGCGCCGACCGGGCGAGGAGCGGCCGGCCCGGTCCGCTTCACCAGCCTCTCGCTGCGCCACGCCGGCGACGACGGCCCCGAAGCCGCGATGCCTCACCTGGGCTTCGTGATCCACCTCGGACCCTGGAACGTGATCCACCTCGGCGACGCGGGCCCGTCCCCGGCGAACCTGCAGATCCTGGACGGCCTCGCGCTGCCGGGACGGACCATCCTGCTGGCCCCGTCCTGGTTCCTCACCGATGCTCGCGGCCTCGCGTGGCTCGAGACGCAGCGCCTGGCCGACGAGGTCGTGCTGCTGCACGCCAATCGCGGGAACCTGGACGACCTGACCGGACGTCTGCACGACCGCCCCTCGCGATCCCCGCAGATCATGCTCGTCACGGAACGCTTCCAGCGATTCCGGTTCTCGTTCGCATCCCGCTGACGACCGTCGTCGCACCTTGCAACGCCCCGCCGCTCCCGGTGTTGTCTTGTGCGCGTCCGGAGCGCGCTCCTCGTGCCCCACGCCACCGCCAGCGGGCCCAGGCGTCCCCGTGATTCCCCCGTTCGACCCGATTCCGGGCTGATCCGCCCGGGATCCCGGCGAGGTACGGATCTTTCATATCCCTGGTCGAGTCCACGTTCGACCGCGCGTTGTGCCGCATCCAGGAGTCCGCCATGACCAGGGAATCGACGACCGCCTCCCCGGCCGCCAGCCCCCTCCTTCACCTGTCCACGATGCTCCTGATGCTCGTGGCGCTCGCCATGCCGCTGGGGGCCGGCTGCGAGATCGTCGCGCCTCCCGAATCGCCGCCGGCAGCCCCCGATTCCGACGGCCAGGTCGGCGACGACGGCGACGACGACCCCATCGACCGCAACCAGGGGCCGGTGGTCGTCCAGGGCTCCGACTACACGCTGCCCGACTGGGCCCAGCCGGAGCCGTTCGCCGGCTACGTCGATCACCCCGATGCCGGCGCGGCGCACCTCGGCACGTCCCTCCGCAACCGGTGGGTCAACTGGGCCGACCTCGAACCCGCCCATGGCGTGTACGACTGGAGCATCATCGACCGCATGCTCGAGGAGGCCGAGGCCGGCGGCTACGAGGTCTATCTGCAGATCCGCAGCGTGACCTGCGGCGGCGGCGATCCGGACCGCGGCGTGGTGATCCCCAACGCCGTCCCCGCCTGGGTCTTCGACGAGTTCGGCCTCGACGACGGCGACTGCATCAATCTCGGAGGCGAGTGGCAGATCGAGGTCGTGCCGGCCTGGCGCGAGGACGTGCGCACGGCCTTCAACGACATGATCCGCGCCTTCGGCGAGGCCGGGTATCCCGGGCGGTCGGCGTTCGGCGGCGCCTACATCCATGGCATCAGCGCCTCGCGCGGGGAGGAGTTCTGGCTCGAGCCCTGGCAGGCGGCCACCCTCGAGAGCCGTGCCGGATTCAGCGCGAGCGTCCTGCAGGAGTGGATCGAGAGCCGGATGGACGCCTACGCCGACGCCTTCGGCTCCCGCATCGACCGGGTCGCCTGGGTCGGCAAGGTCGACATCTGGCACTACTGCGGTCAGGACTATGCGGACGTCGCCTGGAACCTCGTCCAGTACGCCTGGGACATCGGCGCCGGCAACCGCAGCAGCACGGTCGAGGCGTTCCACCTCTCGCTCGAGGAACCCGCGCTCGGCCAGTGGGTCGACGACCAGGGCTACCTGCACACCGACGAGTCGATCCCGCCCCTGGCCGACGGACGCTACTTCGGCGACGAGAACGAGGAGTACGGCGAGGAGTGGATCTGGCGCTTCGGCGACGTCCAGGGCGACTGGCAGCGATACCGGTTCGCGATGCTGCG
>WJIQ01000199.1 GCA_014730255.1 bacterium
CGGCCGGCGGGCCCGGGAATCCGCGGCTTTTTTCGGCCGGAGGCTGGCAAAAGCCGCGAATTCTGCTAATCCTAGTTCGTTACGTCGCCGGTCGCCGTGCGTGGCACCGGCGACGGTCCACGTGTCCTCGTCGTCGCCAATCGAACCGGGCCGGTGCCGCGGCCCCATCAACGCTCAAGGAGCATTCTCCGATGCTTTACCTGATCCCCCTCGCTGGCGTGCTGGCCCTCGTCTTCGCCGCCTTCAAGGCCTCCTGGGTGCGTCGACAGGACGTCGGCACCGACACGATGCGCGAGATCGCGTCGCACATCCAGGAGGGCGCCATGGCCTTCCTGCAGCGCGAGTACCGGGTGCTCGCCGTGTTCGTCATCGCGGTGGCGATCCTCCTGGCGTTCGGCAACGCGCGCCTGGAGGACTCGCACTGGCTGGTGGGCATCAGCTTCGTGGTGGGGGCGCTCTGCTCCGGCCTCGCGGGCTTCTTCGGCATGCGCATCGCCACCATCGCCAACGTCCGCACGACGAGTGCGGCGCGCACCGGCCTGAATCGCGCCCTGAACGTCGCCTTCAGCGGCGGCACGGTGATGGGCATGTGCGTGGTCGGCCTGGGCGTGCTCGGCCTGAGCACCCTGTTTCTGACCTACGACCAGGTCTTCGGCGCCGAGTGGGGCATGCCCCGCGTGCTGCAGGTCCTGAGCGGCTTCTCCCTCGGCGCGAGCAGCATCGCCCTGTTCGCCCGCGTGGGCGGCGGCATCTACACCAAGGCGGCCGACGTGGGCGCCGACCTCGTCGGCAAGGTCGAGGCCGGCATCCCCGAGGACGACCCGCGCAACCCCGCGGTGATCGCCGACAACGTGGGCGACAACGTGGGCGACGTGGCCGGCATGGGCGCCGACCTGTTCGAGAGCTACGTCGGGTCGATCATCGGCACGATGATCCTCGGCGTGACCTTCGCCGGGATGCACCCGGGCGTCGAGGTCATCGACACCGTCCTGCTGCCGCTGGTGATCGCGGCCGTCGGCATCGTCGTCTCGATCGTGGGCACCTTCTTCGTCCGGGTCAAGGAGGGCGGCAATCCCCAGACCGCCCTGAACATCGGCACCTTCGGCGCGGGCTTCATCATGGCCATCGCGACGCTGCTCATCGTGCGCACGATGATGCCGGGCGAGGTGGCCATGGGCGTGTTCTACGCCACGCTCGCCGGCCTGGCCGGCGGCATCGGCATCGGCATGCTCACCGAGTATTACACGGCCGAGAACCGCGGTCCCGCCCACAAGATCGCCGAGGCCAGCGAGACCGGGTCGGCGACGAACATCATCGCCGGCCTGGCCACGGGCATGCTCTCGACGGCGCTGCCGGTGATCGTCCTCGGCGCGGTCATCCTCATCGCCCACGCCACGGCCGGCCTGTACGGCATCGGCATCGCGGCGCTCGGCATGCTCTCGACCACCGGGATCCAGCTCGCCGTGGACGCCTACGGGCCCATCGCCGACAACGCCGGCGGCATCAGCGAGATGTCCGGCCTCGGCCCGGACGTGCGCGCCCGGACCGACCGGCTCGACGCCGTGGGCAACACCACCGCGGCGATCGGCAAGGGTTTCGCCATCGGCTCGGCGGCGCTCACCGCCCTGGCCATGTTCTCGGCCTACCAGTCGGCCGTCGGCCTGGAGAAGATCGATCTGCTCGAACCGCGCGTCCTCGTGGGCGTCCTGCTCGGAGCCATGCTGCCGTTCCTCTTCTCGGCCCTGGCGATGCAGGCGGTCGGGCGGGCCGCGTTCGCGATGATCGAGGAGGTCCGCCGGCAGTTCCGCGAGATCGAGGGCCTGCTGCAGGGCGAGGCCAAGGCCGATTACCGGACCTGCGTGGACATCTCCACCGCGGCGGCCATCAAGGAGATGATGCTGCCCGGCCTGATCGCCGTCGTCATGCCGGTGCTCGTGGGCTTCGTGGGCAAGGCCGAGATGCTGGGCGGCCTGCTGGCCGGCGTGACGGTCAGCGGCGTCCTGCTGGCGCTCTTCCAGAGCAACGCGGGCGGCGTGTGGGACAATGCCAAGAAGTACATCGAGGGCGGCCACCACGGGGGCAAGGGCAGTGACGCCCACAAGGCGGCCGTGGTCGGCGACACGGTGGGCGATCCGTTCAAGGACACCAGCGGTCCGAGCCTGAACATCCTGATCAAGCTCATGTCGGTGATCTCGGTCGTGATCGCGCCCATGATTCCGATGGTTTAGGTCGGGCTTCTGTCAAATTTTTTTCACCGCCGCTCCGTCCCGGGGCGGCGGTTTCTTCATGGAAACGGCCACTCGGTCGGGGTGGCGGAGGTGCGTAACCCTCATGCTAGACATGATGTTACATTTCGCGGTGAAGGACGTTTCCACATGCTCGCAGGCTTGAGAATTGATCCCGTCGATCAAAGATTTCTGTATGATTTTGCGCTAGAAACGTGATGTCGGTTGTGATATCGTAACGATTAATCCAGGGGATCTGGACCCGACCAGCACCCGCCCTGGGCCGGCGAGGTCGGAAACGCAACTTGCGACCACCGACCACGATCCCCAGATCCGCTGACACCGGGAGCATCTCGTCTTTCAAGGTCCCGGGATTCACGTCAAGACCTTCGTTTTCGAAGGATCAAGTGGAAGGGAAAAACACCATGCGGAAAATGCTAGTGTTCGCCATGATGCTGGCTCTGGTCGGCTCGGCCATGGCCGTCGATCTGGGCAACCAGGCTCCGGTCAAGCCCGAGGTCACCTACCCCCAGAACATCCCCAGCGACATGCGCCAGGGCGGCGACACCATCCTGGACGCCGTCGAGGTCACCCTGCCCGTGGTCGACGGCAGCGGCACCACCGTCGGTTACAACGACGACTATGACGAGGTCTGCCCCTACACCCAGAGCACCTCGCCGGACGTCGTCTACACGACCACCCCGGCCGCGGACGTCTCGGTCGACATCGACCTGCTCGGTTCGACCTACGACACCAAGCTGTACGTCTACGACGAGGACCTGAACCTGGTCGCCTGCAACGACGACTTCTACCCCGACTACGTCTCGAAGCTCGAGCAGGTCGCCCTGATGGGTGGCGTGCAGTACTTCGTGATCATCGACGGCTACGGCGGCGATGCGGGTGACTACGTCATCAACATCACCGAGTTCGAGCCCTGCATCATCGACTGCCCGGCCGGCGCCGAGCTCGAGGGCGAGCCCCCGCTGGAGGTCGGCTACGAGGACTTCCATAACGGTGGCTGCAACACCGAGGGCGCGACCCCGTTCGGGACCATCTCCTCGATGGACTTCTGCGGCGTCAGCGGCTGGTACCTGGCGGCCGACGGCAGCAACTTCCGTGACACCGACTGGTACGAGATCGTCGTGCCGGACGCCGGCTTCGTCGAGATCTTCGGTGATGCCGAGCAGCCCACCTACATGTTCGAGCTCGGTCCGCAGGACTGCAACAACGTCGCCGTGATCCAGCAGGCGATCATCGGTCCGTGCACCGAGAACTCGATGGTGATCCCGGGTACCCCCGGCGACATCGTCTGGTTCTGGGTCGGCCCGACCACGTTCGAGGCGCCCGACGGCTCGGACGTGTACGAGTACAACTACGTGCTCAGCACCAACCTGATCACCGCCACCGAGAACCA
>WJIQ01000200.1 GCA_014730255.1 bacterium
GGCCATGCTGGCCGGCGCGGCCGTCGCCCAGGACTTCACCCTGACGATCTTCCACAACAACGACGGCGAGAGCGACGTCCTTCCCGACGGGGACGGCTTCGGCGGCGCCGCCAACTTCATCACCAAGCTCGACGAGCTGCGCTCGGCGACGACCACCGACGGTCACATCATGCTCTCGAGCGGCGACAACTTCCTCGCCGGTCCCGAGTTCTCCGCCAGCCTGGAGAACGGCGTGCCCTTCTACGACACCATCGTCATGGACCTCATCGGTTACGATGCCGTCTGCATCGGCAACCACGACTTCGATTTCAACCCCGACGTGCTGGCCGACTTCATGGCCGGCTACACCACGCTGCCGCCCTACCTGAGCTCGAACCTCGACTTCTCGGCCGAGCCCAACCTGCAGGCCTACGTCGACAGCGGCGACCTCACCGGTTCGGTGATCCTCGACGTCGCCGGCGAGCAGGTCGGCGTCATCGGTGCCACCACCGAGAACCTGCCCTTCATCTCCAGCCCGCGGAACGTCGTCGTCGATGCCGTCGCCCCGGCCGTGCTGGCCGAGGTGGCCGCGCTCGAGTCCGCCGGCGTCGACAAGATCATCCTGATCAGTCACCTGCAGAGCGTCCTCGAGGACCAGATGCTGGCGGCCGAGCTGTCCGGCATCGACGTGATGATCGCCGGCGGCGGTGACGAGCTGCTCGCCAACGAGGACGACCTCCTGATCCCCGGCGACGTGCCTTCCGGCGCCTACCCGCTGTACGCCACCGATGCCGACGGGTTCGAGATCCCCGTCGTGACCACCAGCGGCCAGTACCGCTACATCGGCCGGCTCGAGGTGACCTTCGACATGGACGGCGACGTGACCACGGTCGACGGCGGTCCGGTGCGCGTGGCCGACGAGACGTACGCCGACGGCGCCGTGGCCGACGCCACTGCCCAGACCCAGGCCATCGACCCGATCCTCGCCTACATCGAGGACCTCGACGAGACCATCATCGCCCAGAGCGAGGTCGACCTGGACGGCATCCGCGCGAACGTGCGCACCGAGGAGACCAACCAGGGCAATCTGAACGCCGACGCCATGCTGTGGCAGGCCCGTCAGCTCGCCGACGAGTTCGACGTGCCCATGGCCGACGTCGCCATCCAGAACGGCGGCGGCATCCGCAACGACAGCATCATTCCCGCCGGCCCGCTCACCCTGCTCGACACCTTCGACATGCTGCCCTTCCCGAACCTCGTGGTGGTCTTCGATGACATCAGCCGCGAGAATCTCAAGGAGATCCTCGAGAACTGCGTCAGCCGCGTCGAGTTCGTCGACGGCCGCTTCGGCCAGGTGGCCGGCATGCGCTTCCTCTACGACCCGCTGGGCACCCCGCAGGAGCTGGACGAGGACGGCAACGTCGTCGTGCCCGGCATGCGCGTGCAGGAGATCGTCCTGATGGACGAGCCCCAGACCGTGATCTGCGAGGACGGCATGGTCGTGCCCGGCGAGGGCGTGAGCCTGGCGATCGTCGACTTCCTCGCCCGCGGCGGCGACCAGTACCCCTTCCGCGGCCAGCCCTTCACCGCCCTGGGCGTGAGCTACCAGCAGGCCCTGGCCAATTACATCACCGAAGGCCTCGGCGGTCAGATCACCGCCGTGGACTACCCCGAAGGCGGAGAGGGTCGCATCGTCACCGAGGGGACCGTGGCCATCGAGAACCCTGGCCAGAGCGACGAGACCCCCGTGGCCAGCATCGCCCTGGGGCAGAACTTCCCCAACCCGTTCAACCCGGCCACCAGCATCGCCTTCAGCCTGCCGCGGAACCAGCGCGTGACGCTGACCATCTACGACCTGCAGGGGCGCCTCGTGCGCACGCTGGTCGACGATGTCCGCGCCGCCGGTGAGCACACCGTCGCCTGGACCGGCACCACCGACGCCGGCCAGCGGGCGGCCTCGGGCACCTACATGTACCGCCTGGTGACGGGCGACCGGGTGCTGAACCGGACCATGACGCTGGTGAAGTAGGAATCCAGCGACCGTCACGACCACGCGACCGTGAGGGGGCCTTCGGGCCCCCTCGCGTCGTCTGCGCGCGAGGGACCGACGACCGGCGTCCGGTTCCGGGCGCCCTGCTCGTCGCCGGGACCGATGGTGACGTCCGCGATCGCGCTCACGCACACTGTGACGGAACGGCACGGCCGCACGACGCCGATCGTGTGGCCTCTCGACGATTGCAAAGTGTTGTATGGAAATGAGATGTGGCGGAGCCGGCCAGTCCTGTCCGACCTGGAACACGACCTGCGATGACGCGAGCGAGTCGATCGTGGCGGCCGGCGGGCCGCCCCAACCGGACCCCAAGCGAGGAGACCCCGTCATGTTCCGCACCACCCGAACCACCATGGGCCTGACCCTGCTCGTGATCGCCGCCTTCCTGGCCTCCGCCTCGTCCGCGATCGCCGGCGAGCCGCGCACCGATCGCCAGGGCTTCTTCCTGGGCCTCGACCTCGGCGCCGGCGGCTCGTACCTCGAGTACGAGAAGGACGGGCAGACGTACGAGAGCGACGAGGACGACGGTCACGGCAGCGGCGGCACGTTCCGTGTGGGCTATGCCTTCAATCCCTACGTCTCGCTCTCGCTCGACATGCGAGGCTTCAACCACTTCGGCGACGAGTTCGACTACGATCTCGGCACCTCGACCGTCACCGCCACGGTCTACCCCACCGGCGGCGGCTTCTTCCTGCGGTGCGGCGTCGGCGGCGCCCGCCTCGAGACCGACGTGCCCGACGACACCGACGACCCGCTGATCGAGGAGTTCGACGAGCACGGCGCCGCCCTCGCTTTGGGCCTCGGCTACGACTGGATGGTGAACGAGCACTTCGCCATCGGCCTGGCGCTCGATGCCCGGGGCGCCGCGTTCGAGGACTTCGGCGAGTTCGAGGACGTGCGGGTCGCCGAGAGCACCCTCGGCGTGACCATGAACTACTACTTCTAGAGGCTCCGGCCCCGGCGGCCTTCCGCCGCCGCCGCCGCCGCCGCGCCGCGCGAGCC
>WJIQ01000029.1 GCA_014730255.1 bacterium
CACCATCGCGCGGCGTCGGGGAGGTCGTCCCCGATCCGCCCGGTCCTCGCCCGAAAAGGGGTACGACATGAAGTCCCGGATCCTGTGTTGTTTCCTGCTCTGTCTCGCCGTCGCGGCCTACACCGGCTGCAGCCGCGACGAATCGCCCACGACACCCGCGTCGCCGGTCGCCACCGACCAGGCCCCGCCCGCCGTCATCGCCGAGCAGCTCCTGGCGTCCACCGGCTGGACGCGTGA
Source organism: bacterium (assembly GCA_014730255.1). GTDB lineage: Bacteria > Krumholzibacteriota > Krumholzibacteriia > LZORAL124-64-63 > LZORAL124-64-63 > Glo-17. The sequence goes on from WJIQ01000029.1 coordinate 238, forward strand.
TCCCGACGCCGTCCTGCCGGAGGAGTGGGCGGCCGAGGACAAGTCCGGCCGCTGCTTCGTCGAGGACTTCGGCCGCGAGGTCGTCGTCGGCAACATCGTCCACTACTGGTGGGTCGTCTCCACCGGCCCCGGTCAGCACGAGAGGATCGGCCTGCACCGGGTGGTCAAGGAGCGTCGGCCGTTCCGTCCGATCCGCGCCCGCCGCAACCTGTTCGCCCTGCACGGCACGCCCGGCAAGTTCGACGTGATGTTCCTCTTCGGATCGGTGACCTCCGCGCCGGACGACCACTCGCTGGCCGTGTACCTGGCCCGGCGGAACGTCGACGTCTGGGGGATCGATCAGCCCGCGACGCTGATCCCCGCCGACGTGGAGGACTTCTCGTTCATGGCCGACTGGAGCATGCAGACCGACGTCGATGCTCTGCGCACCGGGATGGCGGTCGCCCGGATCTCGCGACTGCTGTCCGGCAGCGGCTTCGGCCGCATGAACCTGCTCGGCTACAGCACGGGGTTGATGACCGGCTTCGCGGCCCTCGACCTCGAGACCCAGTTGCCCTGGTGGGCCCGGCACGTCGGCGGCTTCATCCCGGTCGACTACTTCTACAAGACCCAGTCCGAGGAATGGAACGCCGGCGAGTGCGCCAACGTCGACTTCGTCGAGGACCTGTTCTCGCAAGGCATCTATCAGGCCGACTTCGGGATCCTCTTCCAGACCATGGGGATGCTCGCCCAGAACGATCCGCAGGGCGATTCGCCGATCGTCCCGGGGTTCGACAATCGCACCGCCGCGCTCATGGCGGGCGCGGTCACCGGCGCGATCTTCGGTTTCCCCGGCGACCTGCACTTCTTCGGGGGCGAGTTCGACGAGGAGACCGGCCTGCCGACCGACCTGGTCTACACGCCGACCGACCAGTACTTCGAGTGGCTCCAGGGCTTCAATGACTACAACTCGTACGGCCACGACTACGACATCTCCAGGATCCACTGCCCCGACACCGAGTCCCCGTGGGACGATCATCTCGACGAGATCACCGTCCCCGTGTTCTTCGTCGGCGCCGAGGGCGGCTGGGGGTCGCTCATGGACCATACGGCGAGCCTGCTGACCGGCTCGGACGACGTCTCGTTGCTCAACGTCTCGCTGAATCCCGTGCAGGCGCTGGACATCGGACACGTCGACATCTTCACCGCGGAGTGCGCGCCGCAGGAGTTCTGGCGGCCGATGCTGGAGTGGATCGTCCAGCACAGCGGGCGTGATGAGCCCGAGGCGCTCGCGAGCGAGGCGAGCGTCAGCCGGTAACCCGCGGCCGGTGGGGGATGACGACCATCGCCACGAGGGCCGGCGTCCGGCCGGCCCTCACCGCCGTACGATCACGTCGCCGGTGAGCACCGTCACGCGCACGCGGCCCTGGCCGTCGCCGGCGATCAGCGTCCGCGACTCCTGCGGCCCGGGCACCTCGGACCGGTGGTCGGTCCGGTCGACCAGGTCGCTCACGATGCTGCCCACCGCGGTCGTGACCTCCAGCTGCGCGTCGGCCGGCTCGGCGAGCTGGACGATGACGTCGCCCATCTGCGTGTCCACCGTCCAGTCGGCATCCGCGGGCACCGGCCCGGCGATCGCCACGTCGCCGCTGATCACCCGGCAGGTGAGGTCGGCGAGCCGACGGTCGGTGGCGATGGCCACGTCGCCGCGGGTGACCTCGCAGCGGAGCGACCGCCGCACGCCGCGCACGTCCACGTCGCCGTTCTCCCAGGCGATCTGCGCCTCGTCGGTGGGCACGTCGAGCACCAGGTCGCCGCTCACGCCCTCGACCTGCACGCGGCGCGGGGTCCCGTCGATCCGCACCGGCCCGGCGACCGTGCGCACCGTGAGGTCGCCTTCGAACCGGTCGACCCAGATCTCGGCGGTCACCGTGCGCACCTCCAGCTCGCAACCGCGCGGCACGCGCAGCTCGATCACCGCGGCGCGCCCCGCATGACCCGGCGCCGGCGCGACGGTCACCGCGTCGCGGTCGCCGTCGACCGCGAGCGGCACGTCGCTCTCCATCTCGAGCACCGCGCGGTCAATGCCGACCACGCTCACCTCGCCCCGGTCGAGCGCCACGGTCACCGCCGCCCCGGCCGCCACGGGCCGGCGCTCGGCCGCGGTATCGGCCAGGCCGGCCGTCGCGACGGCCACCACCGCGATCACGATGCTCCCCAGGCGCCTCATGGCGTCCTCCGCCTCACAGCCGGACCAGCCGGCTCGTCAGGTCGCGCGTGCGCGCGACCGTGTCCTCGAAGCGTGCGACCAGCAGCGGGCGGGTCGGCGAGTCGGCCGGCACCGAGGCCAGGGCCGTGCGCAGGGACTCGGCCGACCGGTCCAGGTTCCGGGCGCTCTCGATCAGCGGCGCGCACGCCGTCGCCGGCCACTCGTCGCAGCGGGCGGCGAGCACCGTGGCGAGCTCGGTGCGCGCTTCGTCGTAGGCCCGGTCCAGCGTCGCCACGGTCGCCGCGCCCGGCGTGGCCGTCTCGTCCGGGGCGGGCATGGTCCCCGGCCGCACCAGCAGCACCCCGGCGACCAAGGCGGCGGCGAGGGCGACCCCGCTGGCCAGGTGGCGCCACCGGTCGTTCCAGACGGTCGCCCCACGGTCGCGTGGGCCGACCACCTCGAGCGGCGGCGCGTCCATGCGGCGGCGGATCTCCGGCCACAGGTCGCGGGACGGCTCGACGCGGCGGGGCAGGTCGCGCGCGGCGTCCAGGATCGGATCTCGGTCGGTCATCGCAGGGCCTCCCTCAGCAGCCTCCGGGCGCGGTGGTTCTGGGCCTTGACCGTGCCCTCGGCCACGCCCATCCGGGCGGCGATCTCCTTCAGCGGGTATCCCTCGACCTCGGCCAGCACGAACACCGTGCGCGCCCCGTCGGGCAGCGCGGCGATGGCACGCTCGAGCTCCAGGCGGTCGATCACCCGCGCCGGCGGTGCGGTCTGCCGCAGGCGGTCGGCCTCCTCGACCGGGTCGAGGGGCTCCTCGCGCTGGCGACGGCGACCGCGGGCCCGCAGCCAGTCGAGCACCAGGTTCGTGGTCAGCCGGTGCAGCCAGGTGCCGAGGGCGCTCTGGCCGTCGAACCGGTCGAGCTTGCGCCAGGCCTGCACGAAGGCGTCCTGGGTGAGCTGCTCGGCCTCGGTCGGATCGGCCACCAGCCGCAGGCACAGGCCGTACACGCGACCGGCATGGTCACGGTAGAGCTGCTCGAACGCCCGCTGGTCGCCGCCGCGCGCGGCATCGACCAGGGCCTCCTCGCTGGGCTGCGGTGGCACGGCGACCGTCACCTTCGGCTCTCCGGCGCTCGAGGAACCTTCCGACCCTTGGACGCTCCCGCCTCACGCCGGGTTTGAATCGCCGCGACGGTCGCTGGCCCGGGCGTGGGCCTCGAGCCCCTCCAGCCGGGCGAACCGCGCGGTGTCGGCCAGCAGACTAGCATACGCCGGGGCGGCCGCGTCCAGCTCCAGCCAGGTGCGTGCGCGCAGGAACGTCCCCACCCACAGGCCGCCGCTCCAGCGGGCGGTGCCGCCGGTGGGCAGGGTGTGGTTGGGGCCGGCGCCGTAGTCGCCCATGACCTCGGCGCTGGCGTGGCCGAGGAACGCCGCGCCGTAGTGCCGGCAGAGGGCGAGGACGTCGCGCGGCCGGCCGGTGGCGATCTCCAGGTGCTCGGGCGCGACGCGGTCGCTCACCGCCGCGGCCGCCTCCGGGCCGTCGACCAGCACGGCGCCGCCGTTGACCATGGCCGCGCGCGCCGTGTCGGCGGTCGGCAGGTCGGCGAGCTGGGCGGCCAGCGCGCGGTCGACCGCCGCGACGAGCGGGGCGTCCCAGGTCACGAGCCACGGCGCGGCGTCGGGGTCGTGCTCGGCCTGGGCCAGCAGATCGGCCGCCACCAGCGCCGGGTCGGCGGTCGCATCGGCGATCACCAGCAGCTCGGACGGGCCGGCGAGCATGTCGATGCGCACGCGGCCGGCGACCAGCTGCTTGGCCGCGGTGACCCAGCGGTTGCCCGGTCCGACGACCGCATCGCAGGGCGGCAGGCCGGCCACGCCACGCACCAGGCCGGCGATGGCCTGCGCGCCGCCGACCGCGAGCACGGCGTCGGCATCGGCCAGGGCGGCGGCGGCCAGGGTGACCGCCGTCGGCCGCGGCGAGGCCACGATCACCTGCGCGACCCCGGCCACCCGGGCGGTGACCGCGGTCATCAGCACCGACGACGGCAGCGGGTGGCGGCCGCCGGGCGCGTAGCAGCCGGCGGCGGAGACGGGGGCCAGGTCGTGCCCGGCCCGGCCCGCGTCCACCGGCGCATCGAGATCGCCGAGCACGTCGCGCTGGGCGCGGGCGAAGGCGGCGATGCGGTCGCGGGCGCGCGTGAGCAGCGCCCGGTCGCCGTCGGGCAAGGCGGCGAGCGCCTGGTCGCACGCGTCACGGTCGATCACCAGCGGCGCGCCCGGCTCCAGGTCGCCCAGCGACTCGGCCCAACGGCGCACGGCCGCATCGCCCCCGGCGAGCACCGCGTCGACGATGCGCCCGGCACCGGTCAGGGTGTCGGTGTCGACGGCCAGGCGGCCGGGCGGGGCCACGTCGGCCGCGTCGCGGCGGGGCAGGATCGGGGTCATGCTCGCTCCTCCCTGGGGGGCTTGGCGTCGCCGGGGCGACGGGTGACGCGCCGGCGGCGACGGTCGAGCTCGTCCTCGACGTCGGCCAGCGACCGGCCCGCGCGCCCGAGGGCGACCATGGCGAAGTAGAGGACGTCGGCCGCCTCGTGGACCACGTCCGTGGGCGCCTCGGCCCGGGCCAGCTCGTCCGCCTCCTCGCGCAGCTTCGCCGCGAGCAGATCCGGCTGGTCGAGCAGGCGCCGGGTGTAGCTGCCGGCGGGCGCGCTCTCGCGGCGTGCGGCCAGCCGCGCCTCGAGGGCCGCGAGCCCGCGCGCCGGTCCGAAGCACGTCGGCGTGCCCTGGTGGCAGAAGCCATCGCCGTGCTGGCGCACGGTGAAGCGCAGGCAGTCGCGGTCGCAGTCCAGGGCGATACGGCGCAGCTCCTGGACCGCGCCGCTGGTGGCGCCCTTCTCCCAGAGGCCGCGCCGCCGGGAGTGGTAGACGCCGCGGCCGGTCTCGAGCGCCCGGCGCAGCGACTCGCGGCTCGACCACACCAGGCCGAGCGCCCGGCCCGACTCGTCGCAGACCACGGTCGGCCACAGGCCGTCGGGGCGCTCGCTCGCCAGGCACGCGGCCACGGCGTCGGCCTCGTCGAACCGGCCGGTGTACAGCGCCATGCCCACCTGGGCGTCGATGCCCAGGCGGTCGAGCACCGCCACCTGGTCGGCATCGGCCACGCCGCCGGCGAGGATCAGCCCCGACCCGCCGGCGGCGGCCTTGAGCTCGCGGGCGAGCTCCAGGTCGATGCCCGCCAGGCGCCCCTCGCGCTCGACCACGGTCACCAGGAAGGTGCCCGCGAGCTCGCGCAGCTCCTGCATGCGCTGGCCCACCGTGCGGCCAGTGCCGCGCTGCCAGCCGTGGCTGAGGACCTCGCCGTCGCGGGCATCGAGGGCGACGATCACGCGCTCGCGCGGCAGTTCGCGTAGCAGGTCCTCGGTGGCCGCCGTGCCGATCACCACGTGCTCGGCGCCGAGGTCGAGCCAGCGGCGCGCGGTCGCGAGGTCGCGGATGCCGCCGCCGACGGTGCACGGCGCCAGGCGCAGCAGGGGCTCGATGACCTCGCGGTTCTCGCCGGTGCCGCGGGCGGCGTCGAGGTCGACCACGGCGGTCAGGCCGACGCGCCCGAAGCGGCGCGCCCAGTCGCGCGGGTCGCCGGCCGTCAGGGCCTCCTTCTCGCCGCCGACCAGCTGCACGGTCTCGCCGCGCTGGATGTCGATGCTCGGGATGATCATGTGCGTATGGGGTGTCCTTTCCCGATGAGGTCGCCCTTGAGCGAGGCGACGGTGGAGGTGCCGTCGTGCAGCACCGAGGCCACGAGCACGGCGCTGGCGCCGGCGGAGAGCGCGTCGGCGAGATGGTCGGCGGTGCGGCCGCCGCCCGAGGCGATGATCGGCACGGGGACGGCACGGCGGGCGGCGGCGAGCAGGGCGAGGTCGTAGCCCTGGCCGCGGCCGTCCTCGTCCCAGCTGGTGAGCAGGATCTCGCCGGCGCCCAGGCGCACGGCCTCGTCGATCCAGGCGATGGCGTCGGGCCGGGCCTCGCGCGTGCCGGCGTGCGTCAGCACGCACCAGCGGCCCTGCTGGCGTCGGGCGTCGACCGCCACCACGCAGCACTGCCGGCCGTAGCGGTCGGCGATCTCGGCCACCAGGTCGGGCCGGGCCACGGCCGCGCTGTTCACGCTCACCTTGTCGGCGCCGGCGGTGAGCAGCCCGCCGGCGTCGTCGGCCGTGCGCACGCCGCCGCCCACGGTCAGCGGGATGCCCAGCCGCGCGCGCACGCGCGCGACCGTGGCCACGGCCGTCTCCGCCGACGCCCGCGTGGCCGCGACGTCGAGCAGGACGATCTCGTCGGCGCCCTGCTCCTCGTAGCGCGCGGCCAGCTCGGCGGGGTCGCCCATGTCGCGCAGGTTCTGGAAGCGCGTGCCCTTGACCACGCGTCCGTCACGGACGTCGAGGCAGGGGATCAGACGGGCGGTCAGCATGCCCGGGCCTCCCGGACGGTCACGCGGGCGCGGTCGAGCCAGCGCGCGAGCAGCTCGTGTCCCCAGCCGCCGGAGAGCTCGGGGTGGTACTGGCAGAGCAGCTGCGGGCCGCGCTCGAGCGAGGCCACCAGCGGGCCGCCGTGATCGGCCCACGCCGCGCGCCAGCCCGCGGGCTCGGCGGTCAGGCGATAGCTGTTGGCGAAGTAGGCGTAGCCGTCGCGCACGAGCTCGCCGTCGCGCACGAGGTTCCAGCCGAGCTGGGGCACGCTCACGGTGTCGGGCAGGCGCGAGGCGACGCCGCCGATCACGCCGAGGCCGGGCGTGTCGTCGGCCTCCTCGCTACCGTCGGCCAGCAGCTGCAGGCCGAGGCAGATGGCCAGCAGCGGCCGGCCCTCGGCGGCCCACTCGGTGAGCGGGCCGACCAGGCCGCGGTCCTCGAGGCCGCGGCGGCCGGCGGCGAAGCTGCCGACCCCGGGCAGGACGATGGCCGTGGCCTCGTCGAGCGCCCGGGGCGTCTCGGCGACCGTCGCACTGGCGCCCACGCGGGCGAGCGCCCCCAGGACGGAGGCCAGGTTGGCGGTGCCGGTCGGGATCACGC
>WJIQ01000201.1 GCA_014730255.1 bacterium
CTCGGCGCTGGCCGCGTAGCCGTCGACGAGGAACAGATGGCGGTTGCCCTTGTCGTCGAGCCACGTGCCGACCTCGTAGACCGGCGCGTAGGTGCCCGAGTCGTTGAACAGCTCCATGCCCGAGGGCAGCTTCCAGCCCGGCTCGGCCACGTGGGCGCCCACCTCGCGCCACTGGTCCCAGATCGTGCCGATGCGCGGCTCGCGGCTCTCGCCGGCGAGGGTCCAGACATGGACGTTGCCCGGCTCGAGGTCGGGCCAGGTGGCCTGCAGCGCGTCCAGGACCTTGCGCCGCGGCGTGAAGAAATCGACGAGCAGCGAGTCGCGGGCGGCCGTCTCGCGCACGATTCTCGGCAGGATCAGGTTGCCCATGTACCCCTCGTAGGGAAGCGTCACGTTCAGGGGCTGGTCGAAGATGTGGAACACGGTCATCGGGCCGGTCTCGCTGCCCTTGGCGAAGCGGCTGGTGTTCTCCAGGGTGTCGACGGCCGCGCCCCAGATCGTCACGCCCGCCTGATCGACGCGGCGCTGGAAGTCCTCCCACGTGAAGTCCGGGTTGTTGATGAGCTTCTGGACCTGGCGATCGAGCATCTTGGCCACCTGCGGCCGGGCGTAGATGCGCCCGAAGCCGAGCAGGGGATTGCTGCCCATGTCTGGCGTCTCGCCGCCCTTGGGCATCAGACCCTCGCCGAGGCAGATCATCACCGCGTGGTTCTCGGGCAGGTGACGCGTGGTGTGCCACAGGCACTCGCTGAGCATGTAGGCGCTGATCGCGTCGGCGTCCTTCTTGACGCGATTCGTCTCCTTCTTGTCCCGGCCCTTGCCCTCGCCGAAGCGGCCGAAGAGGCGGGTGCCGAGGGCGGTCACGCCGGTCGCCATGATGAAGCCGCGCTCGAACTGTCCGCCGGTGAAGGTGATGTCGTTGTGGAACTCCCGGTGATCGTTGCCGCAGAGCCAGGTCACCTCCACGTCCTCGAGCCAGAGATGGAACCGGCTCAGGATGGGGCGGGTGTCGAACGCCCACTGGGCGATGAGGTTGCGCTTCTCCATGGCTTTCGGCGTCGGCATGGCGATCCTCCGTCGGTCGCGAATCGTGGGATGGAAATGGTCGAACGCAGCGAGTACCGGACAGGGTAACACCTTGGCGTGGAACACGAAATCCGGAAATGCCGGACATCGCGCGGCGGACCGTAACCTGGGCCCGGCCGGCGGCACCCACTCGCGATCCAGGCGCCAGCCCCACCGCTGTCCCGGAGGTCGTGACGATGATGCGCCCGTCCATCGCCCTGGCCGTGCTGCCGATCCTGCTGCTGTCGGCCTGCTCGGACCCCGTCGATCCCGCCGCCCCGCGGCCCGGCTTCCCCGACCACGTCCTGGTCGATCGCGACGGCCGCCGGTGGGACGTGCAGTACGCCCTGGAGGAGCTAGGGTTCGAGCGTTCAGGCTTCGGTCACGGACTGGGTGTCGGCGTCATCACGCCGCTGATCGATCCGCCGATGGCCGTTCCCGGTGGCGATCCCGACCCGACCACGCTGCCCGACGTGCTCGTGCTCGGCGTCGCGCACGAGGGCGAGGCCGCCGCCTACGCGGTCCTCGACCTGATCGGCCACGAGGTGGTGAACGACCGCCTCGGCGACGCCGCCTTCGCGGCCACCTACTGACCGCTCCAGGACCTGGCTGTCGTGAACAGCCGCGAGCTCGACGGCACGACCCTGACCCTGGCCGCCAGCGGCTGGACGTACGATGACACGTTCGTGCTGTACGACCACGAGACCGGAACCATGTGGTTCCCGTTCGAGGGCCAGGACGGCGTCCGGAAGTTCCACGGGATCGCGGGCGAACACGCCGGGCGTGTGCTGGATCCGATCCCGTTCTCCCGTGCGTTATGGCACGACTGGCTCGAGGCGCATCCGCAGTCGGCTCTGATGCTGCGGCCATGACCGTGGACGCCGACGCCCGCCGCAGGGAATATCGCCGAGTCCCGACATTGCCGTGAACCCGGATCCGGGATACCATCGCGACCGTCAACCGATCGAGCCGCACAGTGTGCGAGCGATCCGGTGGTAGACGTTCGAGGTCGCATCGGAACGGGAGACGGCCCATGCCAACCAGGTTCCGCAGGCCGGTTCGAGTTCGAGGCGCCATGGTGATGGCGACGGCCGTGCTGGTCGGCTCGTTACTGGTGCTATCCGTCCTGACCGAGACGGCCGGAGCCGTCAGCGCGGCCGACACCGTACAGACTGTCGGGGCGAGCCTTCCCACCGCCGGTGCCTACCGGATCGGCGAGATCGCGCCCGAGAGCGTCGCGCTCCGCTCCTTCCTGACCGCGATCGAGGAGGACCTCGCGCCCGGCCCCCCCATCGCGGCGGCGATCGACGGCGTCGACACCATGGTCGAGCGTGTCGGCCGCACGCGGCGATCGACCGACCGCTACGTCGCCATCGAGCTCCCGGATCAGATCTACGAGGAGCTGATCCACCGCTGGAACCGGCTCATCGCCGAGCTCGACGCCGACCGCGCCATCCTCGCCGATCACGTCTCCCGGCTCGAGGATCTGACGACCCGGCTCACCGAGCACGCGACCAGGTGGGAGGCGACACGCGATCGCGTCGCGGCCGAGGGGCTGCCCGACATCGCCGACACGATCGTCGACACCAATCTCGACAGCATCGCCAGCACGAGACTGCGCCTGCTCGAGCGTCGCGATCGCGTCCTGGCCGCTCAGGCCAGACTGGGCGAGCTGCGCGCCATGGGCGACGAGCAGCGCGCGTGGCTGGACGACTGGCTCGAGGACGAGCCGAGGCGTGCCTTCACCTCGTGGCGGGCGCCGCTCTGGAAGGCGCTCGACGATCCGTCCGCTGGCCAATCCGTGATCGATCGTGTGCGCTTGCTGGCGGCGACCTACTCGGACCTGATCATCGGGGAGCGCGAGGAGATGCTGCCGCTCGTCACCGGGAGGCTCCTCCTGCTGGTCGCGCTCGTCGCGGTCACGCTCCACCTGCGCCGCCGGATCGGCGTCCGGGCCGACGCGGATCCCGAGCTGCAGGGGGCCCGGAACGTCCTCCAGCGTCCGATATCTACGGCGACCCTGGTCTTCATCGTCGGTCTGATCCTCGTCGATCCGCGGGCATCGCGGATGGTCAACGAGGCGCTGGCGATCGTCGTGCTGCTGCCCCTCCTGCGCGTCATCGCCTGCGTGACGACGCCGGCGCTGCGCGGCTGGATCCACCTGCTGGCCGGCCTGTATCTGCTCTGGCGACTCGTCGGCCTGGCGCCTGCCGACCTTCTGCTCCATCGGCTCCTGATGCTGGGACTGAGCACGGTGGCCGTGCTGGCCATGCTGCGGTTCCGGCGAACGCTGCGGCGCCAGGCCGCCGAATCGCCAGCCGACTCCGGAGCCGGCCTGATCGGCCTGGGCGAGATGAGGCACCATGCCCTGCGTCGCGCCGCCGATGTCGCCGTGATGCTGCTCCTGGCCGCGATCGTACTGAACGTGATCGGCCTGCCGGGCCTGGCCCTGATCCTGACCCGCGGCGTGCTCGTGAGCATCCAGCTCGCCATGCTGCTGAGGGTCGTGCTGCTGGTCCTGCGGAGCCTCGCGACCCTTCTCCTGCACGGGCGTCTCGCCTCGCGATCGCGGATCCTCGTGCGGCGCGGCGACGCCATCGGCCAGAGCGTGGACAAGGTCCTCGCGACCGTCGCGTGGGTGGTGTGGGGCGTGTCCGCCCTGACGCTCTTCGGTATCTGGAGCACGATCTACGACATGGGCGTCGGGTTGCTGTTCGCGACGCTGCAGATCCGCGACATCTCCGTGTCCCTGGCCGACATCCTCGCCTTCGTGGCCGTGGTCTGGCTGTCGTTCGGGCTCTCGCGGTGGCTCCGGGCGCTGCTCGAGGACGAGTTCCTGCCGCGATTCCGAATGCCGCGCGGCGTGC
>WJIQ01000202.1 GCA_014730255.1 bacterium
AGCGGATGTAGGGCCAGGGTCCCGATTGGGCCTCGGAATAGGCACATTCGGGGTTGGGGCAGTGGGGAGGGGTCGCAGGGCATGGATATGGGGTTTGCGTGCTCATGAGGGGGTTCTAGGCAAGGCCTGGGCCCGACAACATTCTATGAGGCACAATCAAAAACGAGCGAGCCACTCGTTGGCTCGCTCGCAATCCTCAACCCTGTCGGAAAACCGCCGTAAGCGTCGTTGGTGCCCGGGGCGGGATTCGAACCCGCACGGCTTGTGGCCACTACCCCCTCAAGATAGCGTGTCTACCAATTCCACCACCCGGGCCCCATCGTCGTCATCGTGGTCGAGAGCCGGAGGTCCGACGCCTCGGGATCGTGCAACGGCGACCGATCAGTCGATGCCGCCACCGCCGGAGGTCTCGTCCTGGCCGGAATCCGCATCGCCACCAGTGGGCGGCGGGGTCTCGGCGGGAACCTCGATCGGCGCGGTCGGCGCCGGCTGTCCGAACTCGCCGCGCTGCTGCGCGTCCTCCAGCACACCGCCCGATCCCGTGGTCCGCGTGCCCGACATCATGAAGAGCACCAGCGAGGTGACCATGAACCCGACCCCGCACCAGATCGTGACCTTGTGCAGCAGGGTCGTCATGCCTCGCGAGCCGAGCATCTGCTGGGGTGCGCCACCGCCGCCGCCGAACGCACCGGCGAGCCCGCCACCCTTTCCGGACTGCAGCAGGACGACCACGCAGAGCACGAGGCTGACGAGCACGTGGATGATGACGAACAGCGTGTACATGCCTTGCCTCTCACAGATCACCAGCTCGGAGCGATCGTTCCGATCGCGTACAGAAGAAGGCCCTCGCCTCCCAGCGGGGGCGAAGGGGTGGGAAAGTTAATACTCCCCACCCCGGGATGTCAACATCGCGATGCCGCCCTCCGGCCCGATCAGGCGTCGCTCAGGGCGGCCACGCCGGGCAGTTCCTGGCCGGCCATGAACTCCAGCGACGCGCCGCCGCCCGTCGAGACGTGGCTGACGCCGTCGGCGAGGCCCAGCTGGTTGAGGGCGGCCACGGAATCGCCTCCGCCCACCACGCTGCGGGCGCCGTCCCGGGTCGCAGCGACGATCGCCTCGCCCACGGCGCGGGTGCCCCGGGCGAAGAGGTCGATCTCGAAGACGCCCATCGGCCCGTTCCAGAAGATCGAACGCGAACCCGCGAGGATCTCCGTATACCGCGCCTCGGTCTCGCGACCGATGTCCAGTCCCTGCCAGCCGTCGGGAATGTCGCTCACGAGGACGTCCTTGTGCTCGCCCGTGTCGCCGAAGACGGTCGAGACCGTCACGTCGGTGGGCAGGATCAGCTCGGTCTCGCTGTCCCTGGCCAGCTCGAGGATCTCGCGCGCGGCGTCGCGGCTGCCCTCGTCGAGCAGGCTGTCGCCGATGCTCAGACCGGTCACCTCGAAGAACGTGAAGATCATCCCACCGCCGAGCAGCAGGTTGTCGACACGGCCGAGGAGATTGCGGATCACGTCGACCTTGCTGTCGACCTTCGCCCCGCCCAGGACGGCGGTGAACGGCCGCGACGGGTCGGTCAGCATGCCACCGAGGTACTCGAGCTCCTTCTGCATCAGGAAACCGGCGTAACGCTCGTCGAAGTGCTCCGCCGCACCGACGGTCGAGGCATGGGCGCGGTGCGCGGTGCCGAACGCATCGTTGACGTACGCGTCGCCCAGGGCGGCGAACTCGCGGGCGAGGTCGGGGTCGTTCCTGGTCTCCCCCGGCTCGAAGCGGACGTTCTCCAGGAGCAGGATCTCGCCGTTGGCCAGCTCGGCGGCGTGCCGCTTCGCGTCCGGCCCCACCGTGTCCGCGGCGAATCGGACCGGGGCGTCGATCAGTTCGGCGAGACGGTCGGCCACCGGGCGGAGCGAGAACTCGGGCTTGACCGTACCCTTCGGTCGTCCGAGGTGGCTCATGAGGACCAGGCGGCCTCCGCCCTCGATGACGTGCTGGATCGAGGGCAGCGCGGCACGGATGCGCGTGTCGTCGGTGACGACGCGGTTCTGATCGAGAGGGACGTTGAAATCGACCCGCATGAGGACCTTGCGGTCGGTCGGATCGAGCTGTGCCAGGCTCGCCTTCTTCATCTCTCCTCCAGGGGGCTGAGGCCGGGTGTGGGTTGGCGTCCGTGAGGCGACAGCTTGCGTCCGTCGGTCGGGACTGTCAAGACCGCCGCTCGCGACCAGGCGCGCCGCCTGGCCGAGGGTGACGAGGGCCGCGACCGGCCAGCCGGCGGCCTCGGTGGCCGCGGCCGCCTCGGCGAGGGTCGCCCCCGTGGTGGCGAGGTCGTCGACGAGGATCACCGGCCGTGGCGGTTCGTCCCCGGGGGGCCGACAGGCGAAGGCGCCGGCCATGTTGATCCGGCGGACGTCACCCTCGGCATCGAGCGACGCCTGCTGGCCGGTCGACCGTGCGCGACGCAGCCGTCGCGTGTCGATCGGCAGGCCGACCTCCAGGGCGGTCAGCGTCGCCAGCTGGACCACCTGGTCGAAGCCCCGCTGGTGGCGGCGGCGCCGGTGCAGCGGGACCGGGACCACCGCCACGTCACCCTCCCGGGCGGCGGCCTCGGCCAGCGCCGGTGCCAGCAGACGCGCCAGTGGCCAGCCGAGACCGCGCACACCGCGATATTTCCAGGTCCCGACCAGACCGACGAGCGCGGCGTCGGCGAGCCGTGGCGAGATCAGCGGCCAGCGACCGATCCAGCCGGCGTGTCGCTCGTCGGACCAGCGGTCCAGGCATGCGCCGCACAGGTGCGGAGTGTCCCAGGGCCGTGCTCCGGCCAGGCAGGGACCCCGGGCGGCCCAGGCATCGCCGTCGCGCCGCACGGCGTCGCAGTGGGCGCAGACCTCCGGGGCGAGGACATCGAGGAGAGACGCGGCGACGGCCGCGAGCAGCGAGCCGAGCATGGTCACGGCCGGGCGCGGCCCGGCGGCGGGGAGGCTGCGGCGAGGGCGAACGGGGCGAACGGGGCGATCAGATCGGCCGCGGGCCCGATCGCGCTCCGCGGATCATGAGTCCGACGCCGATCGCGAGCAGCACGAGGCTGGTCCACTGGTTGTTGCTCCAGCCCAGCTCCATGATCTGCGACGGCTCGTAGTGGCGCGTGAAGTCGACGACGAAGCGCTGGATCCCGTAGAGCAGGAGGAACCGGCCCAGGGTCTCGCCCGGGCGCCGGCTCCAGCGCTCCCACAGCAGTAGCAGGCCGAAGATGACGAACCCGCCCGCCGCCGCGTAGAGCTGCGAAGGGTGCACGGCGACCGGTCCGAACTGCATGACCGGTGGCGAGCCGTCGGGAAAATGCACGCCCCAGGGCACGCTGCACGGCTCGCCGTAGCAGCATCCGGCCAGGAAACAGCCGATGCGCGTAATGCCGATGCCCAGGGCGACCGATGGGATCATCACGTCGGCGGCCTCCAGGAATCCCACGTCGTGGCGTCGGCACCACCACCAGCCGGCGGCCAGCGCGAGGAGGATCCCGCCGTAGAGCGTCAGGCCGCCCTCGTTGATCAGGAACACGCGGTGCCAGTGGCCCGAGAACTCCGACAGGTGGGTCAGGACGTAGGCGAGGCGGACGCCCACCAGGCTGGAGACCAGGATCACGAAGCTCAGGTCGTAGACGAACTCGCGCTTGAAGCCGGCGGCGCGCCCACGGCGCGCGGCCACCCAGATGCCGAGCGCGAAGCTCAGCGCCAGCAGGAGTCCGTAGCTCTTGATGGGGCCGATGAGGACCGGATGCACGGCACGCTCCTAGTCGTCGTAGCGGTGGACGCTCAGGTTCAGCAGCAGGCCGACCATGAGCGACGAGGTCAGCAGGTTCGACCCGCCGTAGCTGATCAGCGGCAACGGCAGGCCGGTGACCGGCAACAGTCCGGTCGTGATCGACACGTTCACCACGACGTGGAACGTGAAGTAGGACGCGATGCCCACGGCGAGCAGGCTGGCGAAGGGCCGCCGCACCTCGGTGGCGACGTCGATCGCCCGCAGGACCAGCAACCCGAACACCACGAGCATGGTTCCCGCCCCGAGCAGCCCCAGCTCCTCGCCCGCCACCGAGAATATGAAGTCGCTGTGACGTTCCGGTAAGAACGCCAGTCCCTTCTGAGTACCCTGGAGGTAGTGGGTGCCGAACAGGCCGCCGGAACCGATGGCGACCTTCGACTGGATCGCCTGGTAGGCCGTGCCGTACTCGTTCTTCGACGGCTCGAAGAACGAGAGGATGCGTTCCTGCTGGTACGGTTGCAGACGCGACCAGACGAGCGGGATGCCGAGCCCCGCACCGATGTTCGCGCCGAGCACGAGCCCGCTGGCCGCCAGGCCGGCGCGCACCAGATACAGCACGCCCATGGTCGCCAGCAGGTAGACCGCCCACGGCCACGGCTGCTCGAGGATACGGTCGGAATAGAACATGATCACCGCGCTCGCCGCCGACGAGATCGCCGTCAGCAGCAGGAGGCCCGAGATCCCGTACCAGAAGATCATGCCCAGCCAGATGGCCAGGAACACGAGGCTCGTGCCGAGGTCCGGCTCGCGCAGGACGAGGATCGCCGGGACCAGCGCCAGCACCAGCGACCCGAGGGTCGCCGTCATGCGCGACCCGTCCTCGGCGCGTCGTCCGAGCCAGGAGGCCATCAGGATCACCATGGCCACCTTGGCGAACTCCGATGGCTGCAGCCTCAGATTGCCGAGCACGAGCCAGCGCCGGGCACCGGCCACTTCCGGCCCCAGGCCGAGCACGGCCACGAGCAGGGCGCACACGCCCAGGTAGGCTGGCCAGGAGACGTTCTCGAGATCGTTCAGCGAGAAGCGGCTGACCACGCCGATGGCGATCCAGGCCAGCACCACCCAGACGACCTGACGCCAGAAGATGGCCTTGGGCACGTCGACCCGCATCTTCGCGTACGGTCCGGTCAAGGGCTCGGTGACCGACCACAGCAGGGCCAGGCTGAAGACGATCAGCACGAGGTAGGCGGCCAGGATCCGCCGGTCGCCGCGTGGCCAGAGCCAGCACCACAGGCTCACGGCAGGCTCCTCTCCGCGCCGTCGGGCCGGCCGCGCCAGCGGAAGAACTCGTTCAGCCACGCGCCGGCGATCGGGGCCGCCTCCGCGCCCCCATGCCCGGCGTTCTCGAGGATCACCGCCACGGCGACCTCGGGGTCCTCCGCCGGCGCGAAGCACATGAACCAGGCGTGGTCTTCGCCGTGGGGATTCTCGGCCGTGCCGGTCTTGCCGGCGACCGAGACGCCGGCCAGACGCGCCGCGCCGCCCGTGCCCGCGTCGACCACCTGCCGCAGGGCCCGGCGGATCCAGTCCAGGTGAGCCGGATCGAACGGCAGTTCCTCGGCCGGGACGGCCGGCTGCTGACCGAGGACGAACGTCGGGCCCGGCACCTCTCCCGGGGCGGCCAGGCGCGCGGCCAGCAGGGCCATCTGCAGCGGCGTGGTCAGGATCTCACCCTGGCCGATCGCGTTGTTGAGCATCACCCCGCGCGTCCACTGACCGCTACCCAGGCGGCGGTCGTACCACTCGTCGGTGGGGATGTTGCCGCGCGCCTCGCCCGGGTAGATGCCCGCCACGCGCTCGCCCAGGCCGAAGGCCCGCGCGGCGGATTCGAGGTCGGCCAGCTCCAGACGCAATCCGAGCTGGTAGTAGAAGACGTCGCAGGAATGCGCCAGGGCGCCGGCATGATCGAGCACGCCGTGTCCGTCGCGCTTCCAGCACCGGAACCAGCGATTGCCGAACTGGTAGCCGCCCGGGCAGGGCTCGAGCACGCTGGAGGTGTCGACGACGCCGCGGCGCAACCCGGCGAGGCTGGTGACCGCCTTGTATAGCGACGCCGGCGGGTAGGTCGCCTGGACGATGCGATTGAAGAACGGCTTCGCCGGATCGTCCCGCAGCTCCTGCCAGCGCTGCGGGCTGATGGCCGCCGTCAGCAGGTTCGCGTCGAACGACGGCTTGCTCACCGCCGCGAGGACCTCGCCCGAGGGGACGGCGAGCGCCACGCCGCAGCCGCGCCGACCGTCCATGAGCGAATCCATGGCCGTCTGCAGGGGCAGGGCCAGGGTCAGCGCCACGTCCCGCCCCGGGACCACGGGCCGCAGCCAGACCGATTCGCGGCCGACGATGCGACCGGTGGCATTGATCTCCTCGAGCTTGACGCCGGAGCGGCCCCGCAGGCGCGTCTCGAACGCCGCCTCGACACCCTGCCGACCGATGGAATCACCCTGCCGGTAGTCGAGGTCCGGGTCGGCATCGCGCAGCTCGTCGGGGCTGACCTCGCCGGTGTAACCGATGACGTGGGCCATCAGCTCCCCGTGCAGGTAGCGACGGCGCCATCGCGACTCGACCTGGACGCCGGGCAGGCTCGACCGCCGCTCCTCCACGGCGGTCAGCTTGCCCAGGTCCGCACCACGGACGAGCACCAGGCGTCCGCCACGCCGTGGACGCTGCTGCTCCAGGCCCGCGATGGTCTCCGCCTCGGGCAGATCGAACCAGCGCATGAGCTGGGCCAGGACCGAGTCGGGCTCACCGTCCCGCAGGTGGCTCGCCGCGACGGTGATGTCCGAGTGAAACGTGTTGTCGGCCAGGGGCACGCCGGCGCGATCGGTGATCCGCCCGCGCGGTGCCGGCACCCGGAACCGCACCTGCCGGTTCTCGAGGGCGCGGTCGCTGTAGTACTCGTGCTGGAAGACGGTCAGCACGAGCAGGTTCACCAGCAGGATGCCGAAGAGCAGCAGGGCGATCAGGCGAAAGATGCGCCCCCGGAAGATCCTGGCCTGTCGGAAATCCATCTCAATCCTCCCGGCGGAGGATGCCCAGCAGGTCGGCCAGCCGCACCACCGGCAGGCCGGCCAGGGCGGTGTAGAAGGCCGTCGGGACGGCCTCGAAGAACCAGGGCCCGATGAACGCCTCGCTCCGCTGGCGGCTCTGCACGATCAGGAAGATCGTGTCGTGGCCCAGCGTGGCGGCCATGAGCAGGCTGAGCTCGACCAGGACCATGCCATAGACCAGCCGTCCGCGGGTCCGGCCCACGATCCAGCCGACGACCGCCTTGCTCAGCGCGTGCAGTCCCAGCAGGGCGGGCACGGCCAGATCCTGCACGAGTCCGAGCGCGAAGCCGCCCAGCACCCCGGCGCGCGTCCCCTCGCTCATGGCCAGGACGACCACCGCGATCACCGTGAAGTCGGGCGCGATGCCACGGATCTCGATGAGCGG